>JAAYGN010000051.1 GCA_012727715.1 Desulfovibrionales bacterium
TAACGTTTTGTTTGACACTAGGGGCGGGTCTATACATGACAGAATTAATCAGCGTTTCCTCAGACTCGGGCAATGAGAGGGATAACAATGGGATCGCGATCTAACACTGTACGGAAGAAGCGGCGTAGAGCTGAGCGGATGCGTTCTTCCAGCTTGTGGACCTCGGTCTGGGGATTGCTCTCCATAATGTCCAAAATAATGCACTTGGCGTCTTCCAGAACATGATCAAAATGCTGTTCAAAGATAAAACCTTTGGATTGGACACTGGGACCAAAGACAATGGTTCCCAGTTCATCTTGCACTAAAAGGACAATGACCAGCCCTTCACCACCTAAAATCTGGCGTTCTTTGAGCACACTTTGGCCCACATCCCCGACCCCTTTGCCATCTACCAAAATAGATTCCGCATAAACAGGATCTTCAAAGCGAATACCTGTGGAAGAAAAGGTCACTGGTTGGCCGTTTTCCAGAATGAGAGCCCGCTCCGGTGCCACACCCTGCGTAATGGCCAGTTCTGCATGTTTATGCAGGTGGCGGTATTCACCATGAATAGGAATGAAAAATTTGGGCCGAATGGTCTTGAGCATAATTTTTAGTTCTTCCTGGTGAGCATGGCCCGAGGCGTGAATGGCCTGGACCCGTTCATACAGGACTGTTGCCCCTTGGCGATACAGATCATTAATGACCCTGGTAATGGCTCTGGTATTGCCAGGAATAAAGCGTGAAGACATGATCACTGTATCCCCTTGACGGATATTGATCTGGCTATGTTCGCTTCTGGAGGCCCTGCTGAGAGCAGATAATGGCTCACCCTGAGAGCCTGTTAAAAGAATAACCACTTGGTCATCATGCAGTCTGGTCAAATCTTCCAGCTCACAAGAATTGTGGCTTCCAAAACGCAAGTGCCCAAGTTCCCTGGCTATTTCAATATTAGTTACCAAGCTGCGACCAGTACAAGCCACGCGGCGGTGGTACTTGGCAGCCAGGCCAAAAATTTCCTGCATGCGTTGGATATGCGTTGCAAAAAGAGTAACAAGAATTCGTCCTTGAGCTTGGGCAAAAATTCCATCCAAGGTCTCCAGGATTTCACGTTCTGTCAGGGAGAAACCCTCTCGTTCCACATTGGTGGAATCAGAAAGTAAAAGTAAAGCGCCATCCTTGGAAAACTGGGAAAAGGTCTCCAGGTCTGTGGCATGGCCATCCAGGGGATTGCGATCAATTTTAAAGTCTCCCGTATGAACTATGCGACCGGCAGGTGTTTCAATACCCAGACCAAAGCCTTCCACAATACTGTGGCAGACGGGGATAAAGGTAACCCCAAAATCACCCAGTTGAACTCGTTCTCCTCCCTGCACAGGATGCACAACAACCCGGGTTTCCAGGGCGCGCTCTTGGAGACGTTTTAGGGCCAGGCGCAGGGTAAATTCAGAGCCATATAGGGGAGTTTGAGCCAGGTAGGGGGCCAGCCAGGCTAAAGCGCCAATGTGATCTTCATGTCCGTGGGTGAGCACAATGCCTTTAAGCTTGTGTTTGCGCTCAATGATAAAATCCATGCGTGGAATAACCACATCCACACCATACAAAATAACATCAGGAAACATGAGCCCACAATCCACCAAAATCATGCTTGTTTCGGTCTCAAGGGCCAAACAATTCATGCCAATTTCGCCCAGGCCGCCCAGGGGTGTCAGGGTGACCAATGATTTGGACATAGGAGCTCCGCAGGTTAAAGGGTTGGTTACATATGGTTTTGAAGAGGTACAACATTGTCGTGCCTTGCGTGGGCATGGTGATGGATAAATCTATTTCTGTCAAAAGCGAGCATAGTTTTTTTGCATTATGGTGCAAGGTAGGGCTGACTTTGGTCAGGGAGCTACTTTTTTAGCAACACCAGACCTTTGGTGATTATTTGACTATGGACAGACCGGTGGGATCCTCCACAAAGAACTTTGTATCGCAATGGTTGTCGTAGCTATTACGGTTTGTCTTTAAAAATAATTTTGGCATGAGCAAAATGTTGTAACGTAAGCATAGCAGTGCCCATAAAAGTGATGCATAACCCTGCTTGATACAAGACAGGACTTACCAATTGTAAGCCCATCAAAACAGCCCCTAGTACACAGAGACCAAGGCCAATTACTTCCATTTTTTCCTGGTGTAATCCCAAACACATGGGAGACTTACTGCATTCTTGGACAGGATAGGCAAACCAAATTCGATTCCAGATCAAAGCAAATATAACAGTAATAAGAGCCCCCCAGCTCATATGTAAGGGCAGAATCCAAAGATCAGGGGCAAGGGGATGGAGAATTGGAATAACAGCAGTCGCTGCTGCTGGAGGATGATCAGCATCAAATAGCTGCATAAAAACTGTGCATAAAAGGAGCGCTACACCCAATTTATATATGAGCACATCGCTACTAGGCAACCAATTTGAAAAAAAATCAAAACCAGAGATGACCAGAGCTGCGGCAATAGCTGAGACAAAGTGGCCAACAACAATTTGACGCGGTCTGGCCACACGAAGATAGACGCAGGTAGTATTGATAAAACAGGTAGCAGCCAAGGGGGGCAATAAAATTTGTATGGCACAGATTTGGGATAAAAAGGTCATAATTATAAAGGCCAGGCCACTACCTAGTGACCCCCATACCAGCCGAGCCAAAGAAATGACTCCTGGTCCGTAGAGGTTACTTGTAAATTCCTTGCGTTGTAATGGGCATAGTCGAATTTGTATCATGTGTTCTCCTGAAAAAGGTCAGGAATACAACCCAAAGTTTTTGATGGAAAACTACTGATTGTGCATCTGTCCAATTCATAGAAAAAGTCCAGATCCGAATACTATTTTGTATCGAATCTGGACTAAATAATTTAACTCTAGGGTTTGTTAGAGTTTAGCTTTTGGGATTTTTTACATATAAAACAGATTGGGTACTTTTTTTCTTAATAACTTTTTTTCCTGCTGCTTCGGCTTGCATGAGCAGGATCTCGCGTTCACCAAAACTCAGGGCATCAGCCATGCAGACTTCCACACAGACAGGATCATGACCGTGAACGACTCGATCATAACACAAGTCACATTTATGAGCACAATTTTTTTCTATATCAAACTGAATAACTTTGTACGGACATTTTTCAATACATTTTTTTGCGCCAACACATTTTTCTTGATCAATAAGGACAATCCCTGTTTGCAAATCTTTGCTGATAGCTCCAGATTCACACGCTTTGACGCAGGGCGGTTTTTTGCAATGCTGACACATGACCACCCAAGTATCTTCAGCCAGATTGGGGTAGGTTCCGGTTAACTCACTTTCAACACGCAGATAGTAACTGAGATTGCCAGGCATGGCATTTTCATGATCCACGAGGTTGTGATGATTTCTACAGGCAACAACGCATGTTTTGCAGCCAATGCAACGATCCAAATCAACCATTATGCTTAATTGTCTCATGACCTTCTCCTTTATTTGGAAACTTTGACACGGGTCGCCACATGAGCTTCGCCGCCACGCAAATCTTGTTCATCAAGGTGGGAACCTGCATCTGCAATAAGCTCGTTGTCTCCGATCCAGTTTCCAAGGGAAGCGATCTTGCCCATGGTTTGTCCAAAGCCATGAATAAGACCTGCGCATCCAGGTTTGATTTTTTCTGACAAGCAAACTGGGATACGAACTTGAGCTGTTTTTGAGGTCACAGTAACCAAATCACCATCCACAAGATCCAATTTTTTCGCATCAAGGGGGTTAAGAACCAGTGGATTGCGATCTCGACCTGAAATAGGATCGCGTAATTGCGCATTGTTGTGGGACCATGCGCCAGTATTATTCAAAAATGTGGATCTAAAGTTTACCAGGATAAAAGGATATTCTTGTTCTCCTCTTTTAAATTCTACAGGTAGTTCAGGGCTGGGCCATTCTTGGCCAAGGTCTTTGTACATGCGCCATTCCAGCTCAACTTTTCCACTGGGAGTATTAAACTTGCCTGCACTTTCATATTTGTAAAAACCAGCTGTGCGAGGTGACCAGACGCATCCATTGTCCAGCATTTTTTGCAGGGACATACCCACGCCAGCTAGTTCTGTGTCATAGTATTCCAGGTCATCTTTAAATGCGAAGTATTCAGGTACAAGACGTTTGCCCAGCTCAATCATTACTTTGTTGGCATGACGGGATTCGCCAATGGGTTCGACAACTGGCTGACAAATGGCAGCTGTATGGGCGTAGGTATACCACCAGGGCATGTAGAGCAGTTCCCAACGTTCAAAATTGGTCTGATCTGGAAGCACCAAGTCTGCCCATTTCATTGTTTCTGACGGCAATATTTCTGTGACCACAAAAAGCTCCAGAAGATAATTACCCTGCTTATCTTTCAGGGTCATGGCTTCGCGCCACACCGAGGAGCCCATTTCAGAAAGAGCAGGGTTGCATTCAGAGGCAAAAAAAACTTTGAGGGTGCCCTCTTTAACCGCCTGGGCTGCATACCAAGTCGGTTCTAAAATAAAGGTGTAGTAGTCGAATTTATCTCGATTGGGTCCAGTACGATGGTAGCCAAGTTCGTGCAGGCTTGGAGCTGGAGGCACAGGCTCTACTGGAGCCATGGGTGCAATTTCAGGTAAAGGCTGGCCGCCAGGATTGTCCAGATTGCCAGTAATGACTAAGAAAATAGACCAGGCGTGCCCCCAATCCATGGCATTGCCGTACATGATTGATTTAAAAGCATCCACGCAGACACTGGGTGCTTGGGCACACATTTTTGCTAATTTGATAATGTCTTGGGCAGGTACCTCGCAAATAGGGCTCATGGCTTCAGGAGTTTTGTCCTTGATAAATTCCATGAGCTTATCCATGTCCCCTTCCCGAACCCACTTGTCACAAAAATTTTTGTCATAAAGATCGTTGGTTAACAGGTAGTTACACATACCCAAAAAGAATGCAGCATCACCGCCAGGCTTGATGGGAATCCACCAATCAGCCTTGGCTGCTTCACTGCGAAAAATGGGATCAATAACAATAAGTTTGGCACCACGTTCCTTGGCATTCAAAATATCGCGAGCAACACTTGCATCATCCAGGCAACCAAAAGGATGTCGGCCCGCCAAAATCATGATGCCACCTTTGGGAACACTGTAATAAATGGGAGCAATATGGTGGTTGGGAAAACAGCCAAAGGTATGTAAATGGGCCATAATTTTTGCAGAGTCGCAATGAGGAAGGCCAGTGGTAATAAAACCGCCCATGGCATTGACAAAACGCCATTTGGGATCCGTGCTGGAATGTGGAAACATGGAGTAGGTGAACTTGTGCATTTCACCGCGGTCACGCAATTCACGTAATTTTTTTTCCATAATATCCATGGCTTCATCCCAGCTGATGCGCTCGAACTTTCCTTCTCCCCGTTCACCAATGCGTTTTAATGGATACTTGAGGCGTTCTCCTGAGTATAAGGTGGTAATGCCGGCCATGCCTTTGACACACATTTTGCCTTTGGCCAAAGGATTACCTTTGACTTCCTTGACCACACCGTTTTCCACGCGGGCCAGAATAGCGCATTCTGCCTTACATTGATAACAAATAGTTGGAATCCATTTGTCTTCGTGCATGTTTAAAGCCTCCTGTTAAAATTGAACTTTTGTTAAAAAGTTTTCTTTTTGCCATTGCTCCTAAGAGTAAGAGTGCTTCTGGAAGAAAAAAGTTCCCGTAAAAAAGAAAATACGTTGATGATCATGAAAAATTAATAGGCAGTGCCAAAAAAGTCAGGTTGGGCAAATCCGGTTAAAGCACAAGAGCTATCAAGGATGTTTGTTTTTTGTGCCAGCTTGGCCAAAGCTTCTATGCGTGCCTGATCTGGAGTTAAATTATCAAAGTTAATGGTCCGGCGTTCTAAAACGTGCAAAGCACTGTCTATTTCAACATTGGTATAGTGGGACTGTATTTTGGCCCCCATAGTCAAGTCTTTGTAAACTTTGTCCCTGGCCAGCCGAAGTGCACGAATATATTTAACAATCAATTGATCCCGATGCTGGGCATATTCCTGGCGCACCACCAAAATACAGCACATGTGGTTGGGTAGTATATCATGAGAGTGAGTAACCACTCTTGCCAAGCCTTGACGTACGCATTTGCTGATCCAAGGCTCTCCACAAAAAAAAGCATCTATTTTATTTGTGCGCATGGACGAAATAACTGAAGATGGATTTACAACCACTGTCGGTAGTTTAAAAAACTCAGGGTAATTATAGGCAATCTGGTTAAGCAGAATACGGTGGGTTGAATAGTTGCTCGGTACTCCTATGCATTGTGCTTGTTTGTTGGCTGTGGAAACAGCCAAAGAACTTCCGTCATGATGGGCATTCATGACATAAATGAGCTTGGTTCCGGTTTGCAGCAGATAAAGAGCCAAAGGGACCATAATAAAAGCTGCATCCAGAACTCCACTCTGGAGATCTTTAGCCAGGGAAGACCAGGAGAGGTAGCGTCTGGAATCAAAAATTGGTTTTCGGCCACTATGTAAATGATCTGCACACATGGACAAAAGATGGTCACTAATGGGCATGTACCCCACACGTAACACCTCTTCATCATGAAGTTCGGTCAGGTTGCCCATGAGCAATCGTTTGGCTGTAAACAGGCGTTTTTTGATAGTTCCCTGGGGTAACTGAGAAAGCTGGGCTATTTCATCAATGGATAGCTCTTGCAAATAAAACAAAAAAGCAACCTCACGCAGGTGCCAAGGGAGTGATTTGATAGCAAAATCAATGGTCTTACGTAGTTCCATGACCCAATAGACATCTTCGGGATTTTGATTTTTCGATGGAGGTAAAAGGCCCTGAGTATCCAACTGATCCAGAGAAATTTCATAGGGATGTCTGGCCGCAAGTTTTATACATTGGGAATGTAATATTGCTTTGAACCAAGGCAGAAATACATATTTGTTTCGTAATTTATGGAGGTTGTTGTAAACAATAAGAAGAGATTCCTGAATGGCATCTTCTGGACAAATATGGCTGGGGAGGCGTTCTTGGGCGTAGCGTAAAGCCAAAGGAGAGATGAGCTCAACAATGCTTTTCCAGGCTCCAATATTTCCATTGAGAGCTGGACTAATGAGTTTGGCTAGTGATTGTGGCAGGGCCATATTTTCATCTCGCGGCCTTGGATACCTGGTCTTGTCTTAATGTGATTTGGCAATGACTCTTTTAAAAAAATAATCATAATCGTACCGATGACAAGCCCAAACTCAATATCTTTCTTGTTGATTTTATTGATATTTTCAAGGTTGTCTTGATGGGGTAATGTTTTTGAATCAATAATAAACAGCGCGAAACACCGAAGTGCTTCACGCTGTTTTGAGGCAGATAAAATCTTAATGGAATAATTGTACATGGACACTGGCAATGCAGTGCTTTTTATTCCACTTCTTTTTTGCTGTCAGCAATGACTTGTTCCGTTACTGGTGGTGGGCATTCCTCATAAAGAGCAAATTCCATGGTAAAGGTACCTTGTCCTCCGGTCATGGAGCGTAGGTCAGGGGCGTACTGCATCATTTCAGCCATGGGCACATGGGCCTTGACTTCTGTGATGCCACTAATGGAATCAGATCCCAGTACTCGACCCCGACGGCTGGACAAGTCACCAATAACATCACCCATAAATTCATCGGGAATAAAAACCGAGGCGAGCATAATGGGTTCCAGCAGGATGGGATTGCATTGTTCTACAGCTTTTTTAAAGGCCAGAGAGCCCGCAATTTTAAAGGCCATTTCCGAGGAATCCACAGTGTGGTAGGAACCGTCATAAACAGCAACCTTGAAGTCCACCATGGGATAACCAGCCAAAAAACCGTGTACAGCTGCTTCCTGAATACCTTTGTCCACTGCGGGGATATAGTTGCGGGGGATGGAGCCGCCAACTATTTCATCTAAAAATTCATAGCCAGCTCCCCTGGGATTGGGCTCCATGCGAATCCAACAATCGCCAAATTGGCCTCGTCCACCGGATTGTTTCTTATGGCGTCCCTGAACCTGAGCTTTGCCCTTGATGGTTTCCCGATAGGGAATTTTGGGAGTTTTGAGCACAATATTGGTTTTGTAGCGGCGCTTGGCCTTTTCCACTGAAAGCTCAATATGCAGTTGTCCCATGCCCGACAAAAGCATGTCCCCGGTCTCATCGTTTCTTTCCAGGCGTAAATTAATATCTTCATCCAGAAGTTTTTGTACTGCGGCAAAGACCTTGTCCTCTTCACCCTTTTCTTCAGCAGCCAAGGCGTAAGAAATAATGGCTGGACTGAGTTCTGGTTTGGGCAGAACAAAAGTGGATTTTTCCGCACAAAGGGTATCACCGGTAGAGGTATTTTTGAGTTTGGCCACTGCCACAATGGCACCAGGGCCAACTTCCTGTTTGTAGGGGGTTTGCTTTTTTCCTTCCAAAAACAAGAGCTGACCGATTTTTTCCTTTTCTTCCTTGGAGGCATTGAGCACTGTCGCGTCTGGAGCCAAAGTACCAGACAGAACGCGCAAAATGGACAAATGTCCGGCAAAAGGATCGGCAATGGTTTTGAAGACAAAGGCAGCAAAGGGGGCCTCTGTGCTGGAAGGGCGTTCGTTACCATCAGCATCTAACCATGGGTTATGCTCCAAGGGGGAAACCATGGT
The DNA here is from genome assembly GCA_012727715.1 of Desulfovibrionales bacterium. Taxonomy (GTDB): domain Bacteria; phylum Desulfobacterota; class Desulfovibrionia; order Desulfovibrionales; family Desulfomicrobiaceae; genus Desulfomicrobium. The sequence goes on from JAAYGN010000051.1 coordinate 8,651, forward strand.
GGACTGTATGGCGTTTAAAAAAGGGATACCACCCATGTTTTGTATGGCCGCGCCCACACAAACAGGAACCAAGGTGCGTTGGAGTACACCGTCACGCAGGCCAGCGTACATTTCTTCCTCAGTCAAAGCACCTTCTTCCAGATATTTTTCCATGAGCTCTTCGCTACTTTCAGCGATATTTTCTACAGCGATTTCTTTGGTCAACGCTGCTTCTTCAGCGAGATCTTCTGGAATATCCGTGGGCTTAAGTTCTCCATTTTCTTCAAACAAGTAGGCTTTTTCAGCCAGAATATCCACTACACCCTTGAAGTTGGCTTCACTGCCAATGGGCAAATATAACAGGACGGGTTTGATCCCCAAGATGTCTATGAGCCCTTGATAGGCCATTTGAAAATTGGCTCGTTCCCGGTCCATTTTATTGATAAAGGCCATGGCCGGCAGTTCGGCTTTGACTGCTTCCGACCAGATTTTTTTGGTCAGGGGTTTTACCCCATCCACAGCATCAATGACCAGGACGGCATTATCTGCGCCTTGCAATAAAAAGGGGAGATCACCAATGAAATTGTTGTCTCCAGGTGTATCAATGAGAAAGTTCAGATTTTTTTGCCAGGCAAATTGAGCAAACCCAGGCTGGATACTTCCTCGGCGTTTGGTTTCCTCAGGCTCATAATCCAACTGAGTGGTGCCCTCTTCAATTTTTCCCAATCTGGTGATGGAACCAGCAGTAAAGAGCAACATCTCGGCTAAAGATGTTTTACCGGTTCCACCATGCCCTATGAGGGCGAAAGTTCTCTGTTTTTGAAGTTGATCCTGCATATAGCCCCCTTGTGCAAAGTATTACGCAACCATATGGCTACAGAGTGTGAAAGATACCTTTCCTGGGTGAAGCTTTGGAAATGAACTTGCCAAAGAGAAAGAATTGGACAAAATTTCCCCTTGCTATGCTGCAAGGCCATGTGCGCCTTTTGCTGCCCCCAGCTTTTTTCAAGAAGTATCCCTATAGAGAGGGGCCTTGGAAGATGTCAAGTGCTGCTGGATTTTTTTATTTGTATAACGCTATGAAATTATTAAGAGAACCTCATGAATGTGCCTGATCTGCCTAATATTTCCGTTCCTGCTCCCCAGCTTTTTCTTTGTTCAGCTCAGGAGGTGGATGGGCAAGGGGAATGGCTTTTTTGGTCCAAAGCACCCTCTCCGATTTTGGAACAAAGCATTAAAGATCGTGGTCAGCTGGTGCCTGTTGTGGTGGATGCCAGTGGCTCACGTCCGGTATTGATAGCAGGTGCTGCCCGGTTACAGGTATTGTCTGCTCTGAATAGGGATGTACTTTGTCTGGATGTGGGTGCCCAAAGTCTCTGGGACAAGGGGTGCATGTATTTGGCTTCCAATAGCCAGGAAATAGTGGATGATTCTCGCCTTGTGTTTGCGCTGCGTTTTTTTCATGCCCTGGATGCCGGCCGGCTGGGTGAAGTGTTTTCCGCTTTAGGTCTTGACCCACGATCCAGGCAAGCAAGATTAGCTCTGTCCTGGCTGAAGCTCCCCAGGGTTTGGGATGAGCTGTTGGCCATGGGGCATCTTTCATTACCTTGTGCAGTGGGACTGTGCAGTTTTGATCCGGATGATTTGCAAACCCTTTTCCCTTTTTTTTCTACGTGGTCCTGGTCTAGGTCCGGAGCAAACAATGTTCTGACGTGGATCAAAGAAATCATGATCAGGGACAGGAAAAAAGCTGCGGCAGTCCTTGAGGCCCTGGGTGGCCAGGAGATTTTAGATACACAGCTTTCTCCCAAAGATGCCATGACCACACTCAGTGCTGCCATCTGGAGTATGCGTTTTCCCCATTGGTCTGCCATGGAAGAAAAATTTTCTACTGCGGCCAAGGCCATAGTTAATAAAACCAAGTGGCAACTCAGTCACAAGGATCAGTTTGAAACTGGGTTTGTGGAATTAACAACCCGGGTTGCCAATGGGAGTGAGTTGCAGCAGGCCATTACTGACCTGGTGGCTTTGGGTTCTCACCCAATGTGGGATGAGCTTTTTGAGGAGAAAGACTAGTGCGCACCTTACCTGCCTATTTACAGGGTATTAGCCGTGTGGTGGTGGATGCAACCGTAGCCAATTCGGTTTTGGCCCAACGAGTCAGGGAGCGCCTTGGCAATTTGCCCTGGGAGGTTTTGGCGGAAGACCAGTTTTTAGCCTCAGGGCTGGCCAGAGAAGACATCTTGTATCTCAAAAACTATAAGGGACGCTTTTTACGATTTTGTCCGGGAACCAGCCATTACCAATGCTGCGGGTATCAGATCATCCATATTGGTGAAAATTGTCCCCTGCGCTGTTCCTATTGTATTTTACAGGCCTATTTTCAGGACCGGGTGCTTAAAGTCTGGGCCAACCAGGATGATTTGTGGCGCGAGCTGGATCAGGCATTTTCCGCTCATCCCGGGCGACGTTTTCGGGTGGGGACCGGAGAATTTACTGATTCTTTGGTTTTAGAACCCCTAACCGGGTATAGCCGGGATTTGGTGGAATTTCTTGCTAACTATCCTCAGGTTTGTCTGGAGCTCAAATCTAAAGTTGTGGACCTGTCCTGGATGGACAAGGTCAAGGATCCACGCCAGGTCTTGCCTGCTTGGTCCATGAATGCGCCCTTTATTGTCGAGCATGAGGAAGAAGGTCAGCGTGCTACCCTGGAAGAACGGCTGGATGCAGCTAAAACTTGTGCTCAGGCTGGGTTTCGGGTTTGTTTGCACTTTGACCCCATCATTTATTTTCCTGGTTGGCAGGAAGGTTACGCTCAAACCATTGCTCTCATTTTTGAGTATTTACGTCCCCAGGACATTGCCTACTTAAGCCTGGGCTCTTTTCGCCATATGCCGGATTTGCGTCGTTGTATTCAGGAGAATTTCCCGGATTCCACCTATATTTATGGAGAATTTATTACCGGACTGGATGGGAAGCAACGTTTGCTTCGTCCTTTGCGTGTGGAGCAATTCCAATTTTTGGTTACAGCTTTGCGTCAAGGGGGGCTAGATAAACAGCTTTATTTTTGCATGGAATCTGATGAAGTTTGGCGCAGTGTTTTGGGGCGAACTCCCAAGGATTTTGGGGGGCTGTATCGTTATCTTATGGACAGGGCTTTTGAGAAATAGGGAACTAGATTTCTCCGCTCCTGCTGCACTCCGTTCTCAGCCGGTTGGAATGACATGAAAAATAAATAATTTAATAGGATACCTATGAGGCAAGGAGATGCTGATTAAATCAAATTTACTATCGTAATCATCGCAACTTCGCGTCATCCCGCGGGAATCTGAGAAGCCTGCCCTGAGCGTAACCGAAAGGATTTTTGCCTTGAGACTCCTCCTTTCGTTGCACTCGGTCGAAATGACAAGACAAATCAACGCTTTTCTAACACGTATGCATTGATACGAAACTCACCGGTACCAATAAAATTGTTTAATCAGCTCTTTCCTAATTTTCCAGGCCGGTATTGACAATCCCCCGCAGGTCCAGATTCATATTTTTTATGCAGCTTTCTTTAAGATAACAGCGTTCGCATCCATAGCGATGGGGGTAAGGCGTAATGGTGGAATACTTTCGCGATAGGGCCCCGGATTCGTGCATGGCCATGTTGATTTTTTCCAGAGTCCGACGAATAGGCTTGGTCGGTTCCGGTACTGGTGCACATTCATTGGCTTCCAGCTCCGGCATCAGACCTTTTAAGGTACCCATGATCATGGTTTGAGCAATAGCTTCGTGCTTGAAACCTTCGGATGGAGAAGTTTTCCAGATGTCATCGATTTCCTCTTCAACTTGTGCTTCCAAAAAAACCAGAGCATAGCCTTTGCGATCTCCCAGTTTGTAAACTTTCAGATGCGGGAGCCATTTTTCCCAGGTTTCCAGTATAGAAAGCATTTCCTGTGGCCCGACTTCATCTAACTGGGCCAAAAATAAAAAAGTGGAAAAATCAAAGCCTGGTTCTATGTTCATGGGGATGATGGATAACGTTTTCATATAACAACCTATGATGATTATTTTTGGTGGCCAAACAGGAAGAAGCTCTGGTCCAAATACTCCAAAATTTCAAGAACTTTATTTTTGTAAGAATATATTTCTTGAAGGAGTGACTGCCTCTAGTGTATTGGGCTGGGCAGATTTTTTATTCACCTTAACTATTTAAATTTACAAGGATTAAGATTTGTCCTGGCATAATGTTGACTGTTTGTGTATACTTAGAAAATCGAACGTATGGGAACATGTTTTGTGAGTAGTTGAAAAATTGTAGAGGGCTTCATTATTTTAATTATCAATTTTTTGTTTAAGGAGGGTTGCATCCATGGTCGAAGAGGGCAATGTTGTCATTGATAAGGGAGCTAGTTCTTGGTCCGACTTGTGGACCAAGGAGGATTATCTGGCCATTTGGCTGGGCCTTATTATCATTACTGTGTCTATTTTAGCTTACACCACTTTTGGACCCAAAGCAGAGTATGCACAAAAAATTGCAACGGCCAATGAAATTCAGGTTGCTGAAGCAGCCAAAGCACCGTTTAAAACCATTGTCTGGCATACTGCCCAGGATGACAAGACCAAACTTAAGGGAACAGATACTGCTTTTGGCAAGTTCATGACCTATTGGACTCAACGCCCTGGTGGCTGGAAAACCAATCCTCTGGACGGTTTTGTGCGTACCGAAGGTCAGGCCCAGGCTATAAATGCCAAAGGTCAGGCTGCTTTTGAAGAAGCCAAGGCCAAGACAGAGGCTGCTTTTGCTGCTGCCATTAGTGCAGAAGAAGCTGCTGCTGCCGCTGCATTTCAGGACGCAGGTCTTAATACAGTAGCTGCTGATAAAATTGCCCAGTGGCGCGATGCTGACAAGGCTATGGGTGCTGCCAAGAAAAAAGTAGGCAACAAAGCCTATAATATTATCCCCAGCCTTGTCGGGCTTTGTATTTTTATGGCCCTTGTTTTTGGTGTGGGCATGGCCATGATGGGCCAAAGCCTCAAGGAATTTGCCTTTGGTTTTCCAGGGGTCTTTGTGGTTGCTGTTCTGGCCTATACTCTGGGAGCCCAGGCCATTTCCAAACAATATGGCTTTGGTGCTGAGGCCTGGGGTGTTGCCCTGGGTATGCTCATTGCCAATACCGTGGGTACCCCCAAAAAGGTTCTCCCCGCCTGTCAGGTGGAATTTTTCATTAAAACAGGGCTGGTTCTTTTAGGTGCAGAAGTGCTTTTTAACAAGATTGTGGCCATCGGTATTCCCGGTATTTTTGTGGCCTGGGCTGTGACTCCCACTGTACTTATTGTTACCTATATTTTTGGACAGACCATTCTTAAAATGCCTTCCAAAACTCTAAATATTGTTATTTCTGCGGACATGTCCGTGTGTGGTACCTCAGCGGCCATTGCCACGGCTGCTGCGTGCCGAGCCAAAAAGGAAGAGTTGACTCTGTCCATTGGAATTTCTCTCGTCTTTACGGCCATTATGATGATCGCCATGCCTGCTTTTATTAAAGCAGTAGGCATTCCCGAAGTTTTGGGTGGGGCCTGGATGGGTGGCACCATTGACGCTACTGGTGCAGTGGCTGCTGCTGGTGCTTTCTTGGGTCAAAAAGCCATGTATGTTGCAGCAACAATCAAGATGATCCAAAATGTCATGATCGGTGTGACTGCCTTTTTTGTAGCTCTGTACTGGGTAACCAAGGTGGAAGTAGAAACAGCTGGGGCAGCTGGACATAAAGTTGGTGTTGGAGAAATTTGGCACCGTTTTCCCAAGTTTGTTCTGGGCTTTATTGGTGCATCCATTTTATTTTCAATCATTGACGTCAACCTGGGCAAAGATCTGGGCAATGCCATTATGAATCATGGCATTGTTAACGGTGGCACCAAAGCCTTGCGTGACTGGTTTTTTGCCCTGTCCTTTGCGGCCATTGGCTTGTCCACCAACTTTAGGGAATTGGCCAAGTACTTTAAGGGTGGCAAACCGGTTATCTTGTATGTCTGTGGTCAAAGTTTTAACCTGGTTCTGACCTTGGCTATGGCATACCTCATGTTCTATGTTATCTTCCCTGAAATTACAGCACAAATCTAAACATGCTAGGGCCGGAAGTTTCCTTCCGGCCCTTTTGGATATTCTCATGAGTGAAAAAACATTTTTGACTCGCATACGACAGTTTGTACTTGCAGCTGGTATTATGTTCTCCTTTGTGTATCTTTTTTTGCCTTTTCTCACCAAGTCTTGCTCTCCATTGCAACATATGGCTGAGTGTCTGGAAGAAACAGGCATTGACCCCAGCCGATACTATTACACTGACGTGGAGCAGGTGCAGGAAGGTGAACTGTATTTGCGAAGTGTTCTGGAAGACCAAAACTGACACGGCCAGCTGACACCTTCCGCATATCCTGTCTCTTGTTTCAGGGCCAAATACTCCCGCATTTTTGCATTGCCCTTGGCGCAATGTTTTTTTCTTTTCATCAAAAAATTTTCAAAATTTAAGAATATCGACTTTCCAGACGTCAATGTTTATATTCAGCTGTGCTGTTTCAAAGTCTGTTTTGGTAAAAGTTATTTTTAAGGGATATTCTGGTATAAGATCTCTGCTCAAGACAATGGGATAGCAGCGAATCTCTTGACGGTTTATACAGTGCCTCCTTGGATTAAGGGAGGTCGTGAACATCACCTGTAATCCTTTATCTAAAGCACAAGGTAGTCCGTGACTCAAGTACAGATTTCTCCCCAAGATTTTATTGCTGATCGTCTTTTAAGCGCCCGTAATTTGCGTGAAGTGCTTTTGATTTTGGTCAACGAATCGCGCCAGATTTTAGCCCATGAATTTGCTGTGTTTTTGCCCGGTAAAGACGTCGCTGATCTGGAGTTGACCTTTGCCCATCTGGCTTTGTCAGATAAAAATGCACCGTGCGTGCAATATTTACGACGTTTGGAAAAAGCCTGGGAAATTGTGGATGGTCCCCGGGTGCTGCGCTCCACTGATGTGCCTTTGGCCCTGCGTCAGGAATGGTCCCAATGGTTGCCCACACATGTTTTGGTCTTTCAGGTATTTTTCCAGGAGGGTTCTCTAGCCGGACATTTGCTTTTGGGTCGTACTCAAGACTGGACTCAGGATGAGATATTTCTGGTCAGTCGGCTGGTAAGAATCACTGGGGCTATGCTGCGTACCATGCGCAGACCTGGCCCATGGTCAGCCATTAAAAATTTTTTGCGTATTGGCACAGCTCGGGTCATTGTGCTTTTACTTTTAGCCTTAAGTTTTGTGCCAGTATCATCAGCTATTTTGGGGTTGGGCGAGGTGGTGCCCCTGGAGCCTACAGTGGTACGCTCCCCGGTGGACGGCATTGTACAGCGCATGATGGTGGAGCCCTTTAGCCATGTACTGGCAGGGGAACCCCTCGTTGTTTTTGAACAACTACGCATTGACAATCAAATTCAAGTTGCTCGGGAAAATTTGGCCAGCGCTGAAGAAGCCCTGCGTCAGGCCCAGCAGGGGGCATTGTTCATGGCCGACAGCGTCTTGCGCCTGCCGGAGCTGGAAGTGCGGCGGGAAGAGGCCCGCACCGAGCTGGCCTATCTCACAGAGCTAAAAAAACGCATGAATGTGGAAGCCCAAGGCCCAGGTATTGCTCTTATTGATAATTATCCTTCCTGGGCTGGTCGGGCTGTATCCATGGGTGAGCGGTTGCTCACCATTGCTGATCCCGAGCGCATGGAAGTGAAGATCTGGGTACCGGCCACAGATGCAGCTTTGCTGCGAGTAGGGGATAAGGCACATCTGTATTTAAATCTGACACCCAATACACCCATCAAGGCTACTGTGCGCTCCATTGGATATCAACCAAGGGAAAGCCCCAAGGGTATTTTGGCGTATGAAGTCCTGGCCACTATTGATGAGGATGTTCCAGAAATGCGCATTGGTTATTTTGGAACCGGCCGGATTTATGGTGAAAAAATGCCGTTGGGCTTTTATCTGTTAAGGCGCCCCTTGGCCATCATGCGCATGTGGCTGGGGATTTAAAGGCATAGAAGTCCATGAGTCAGCCCGCCACCCTACGTCCTTTGCGCGAGGATATTGATATTTATCCAGCTCCCCCACGGGAAGATGGCCAACCCTGTTGGACCTTGCACGATATTACGGGCAATCGATTTTTTTCTGTAGGCCAGGATGAGCTGCGTATTTTAAAATTTTGGAATATAGGCAGCCCCGAACAAATTGCCCAGGCTGCATCTGTAGGTGCGCCCAAATCTATTGATTCGGCCAAGGTTGAGGAATTGGCCAATTTTTTGGCTCAGGGTCAGCTTTTACAGGCGGGCAGCTCCCGAGATACCCAGTATTTACTGACCCTGGCCGAGCGGCGCAAGCAAACCTTGATTAAACAGGCCCTGCATACCTATTTGGCTGTGCGTATTCCTTTGGTTCGTCCCCAGCGCTTGCTTCGGATTATGCACAAGTATCTGCACTGGATCTTTAGCCCTCTTTTTCTGTTCATTACATTTTTGGCGGGCCTCTGTGGAGCAGCATTGGTTTCTGTGCGTTGGGATGAGTACACGGCTTTTTTACCAGATATGCTGACCCCATCAGGCATGGTGGCCATGTTCCTGGCCTTGGTTTTTTCCAAAACTCTACATGAATTTGGTCACGCTCTGACTGCGACCCGCTATGGTTGCCGGGTGGCAGCCATGGGTATTGCCTTTATTGTGGGCTGTCCCATGCTCTATACTGATGCTACCGAAGCCTGGAAACTCTCCAGTCATGGAGCCCGACTGCGTATTAGTTTGGCTGGTTTGGGAGCAGAGTTTATTTTAGCAGCCTGGGCACTTTTATTGTGGTCCCTCGTTGAACCTGGGCATTTGCGCGATGCTTTTTTTCTGTTTTCCGCAGTCACCTGGTTAGTCAGTCTGGCCATTAATGTGAGCCCTTTTATGCGTTTTGACGGCTATTATTTACTCATGGATTTGTGGGGCATTCCCAATTTGCAACCCAGAGCCTTTGCTGTCGCCAAGTGGAAACTGCGTGGACTTATTTTTGATTTCAACCAGCCCAGTCCCGATAGTGCCCCGCCCCATACTCAGAAAATGATGATCGTCTATGCCATAAGTACCTGGCTGTATCGTCTGGTTGTTTTTCTGGGTATTGCCTGGCTGGTCTATGTGTTTTTTTTCAAAGTGCTGGGAGTTATGCTCATGGTGGTGGAGCTTGGCTGGTTTATCTTTTTGCCTATATGGCGTGAAATTCAAGCCTGGAAGGAGCTGCGAAAACACGTGTCCATTCGTCCTGTGGTAATATTTATTTTTTTGGCTGTATTGGGACTGATTCTGTTTATGCCCTGGCCGCGCACTGCGTCTATTCCAGCGGTGCTACAATTACAAAATGAAATCCATGTGTATGCGGCTTACGGGGGCTATGTACAGGAGCTTCCTGTGCAGGTGGGGCAAGAAGTCCAGGCAGGAGAACTGCTCTTGCGGCTGCATAGTCCAGAGCTTGCGCGCAGCCTTCAGGCCAGCCAATTGCGTCTGATCTTGGCCGATCAAAAATTGCGGGCTGCCAGTCTGAATAAGCGTGACGCTGCGGTTTTGTCCATTTTGCGGGAAGAGTTACGCGCAGCTCAAGCAGATTTACAACAGCGTGAGGATGATATTGGCCAATTGGTGGTGCGGGCAGAAGGCCCGGCCATGGTGGTGGACATGGATCGCACCATTCATCTTGGGTCCACAGTACCTTTGGGTCAGGAGATTTTACTGTTGGCCACACCTGATACCTGGGAAATCCATGGTCTGGCGGAAAGTGATGATTTTTCCCGTTTGACTGTAGATCAAAAGGCCCGTTTTGTCCCGGAGACACCGACTTTGTCAGCTCTTTCCTGTACCATCAACCGCCTGGATACCTATGCTGATCGTTCATTGGATTGGCCTTTGTTATCCAGCATTCATGGTGGGCAAATTGAAATTACCCAGCAGGATGGACCAGCCATGCAGACCCCGCGACATCGGGTGTTGTGTTCACCTCAGGGAGAGATTACTGCCCAAACCAGGGTACGTGGTGTACTTATGGTCCGGGTCTGGACTGAGCCTCTGGCCGTACATAGTTGGACCAAAGCGCGTATCTTTTGGGAACAAGAAATGGGATTCTAACAAATTATGGAGGACTTTATGCACGAAGTCAGCCTGAATCAAACCATTATTGACTATGTTACTGGTCAGGAAATTGAAGAAACCACCTATGAAGATCTACGCCAGGCTTTAGCCAAAATTCTGGTGGAGGATAAAAAATATCCCAAAACTGCCCTTGATCCCAAGTATGGGTTTGATTTTATTCTTGACGGCCAAAAGACACAGGTAAGCGTGGACTTGGCCGTGTTTGCTCCAGATAAAACACCATTATTGGCACTTTTTTTCTGTCCTGGTGCAGTAGGTACTTTTGTGCGCCAAAGTATTGCCGCAGCCCGGATACATCAGCCAGCACCCTTTCCTTTGGTGGCTGTGACAGATTTAAAAGATGTCCATATTCATGCAGTGGAAAAGGGAGCTCTTTTGGGCACAGGGTTTTATGCCTTACCATTGTGGGAGGCCTTGCCCAAGATCGCTGCCGAGCATCCCGTAGCCCCTCTTGCGGCCCAGCGTCTTGAAAAAGAGCAGCGTATTCTTGTGGCCTATAAAGGCTTGGGTGGACCGTGCTGCTCTGGACAATGTTCCAGCCCATGAGCATTTACCGGATTGTAGATACTGGTCCGGATTTTTTGGTGGTTTATAAAAGTCCGGGGACTAATATGCATTTTCAGGGACAAACACCTGGATTATGCGCTTTGGTACGAGAGGATCTTCGCATGCCGGCCTTATGGCCTGTACACAGGCTGGATCAGGATACTTCGGGGCTGGTATTGTTGGCCACGACAAAAAATGCAGCCAGAGATTTGGGGTTGTTGTTTCAAAACCAGCAGGTCAACAAGTTTTATCTGGCGTTAACGGACAAGACACCAAAGAAAAAACACGGGTTGATTCAGGGAGATATGCAGCGCTCCAGACGCAAAACCTGGAAATTGTGTCGAAGTTTGCATAGTCCGGCCCGCACTCAAATTATAGCCCGATCTGTTATTCTAGGGCTACGGCTGGTGGTGTTGCGTCCCTTGACAGGAAAAACGCACCAATTGCGGGTGGCCATGAAAGCTTTGGGCGCACCTATTCTGGGAGACAGACTGTACCATGAGCAGGTTTATCCCTGGCCAGATCGTTTATATTTACACGCTCACACCTTGTGCTTTACTTTTCGGGGGCAACAATGGACTTTTTGCTGCCCTCCAGATGAGGGCCAATATTTTAGCCATGAAAAGATCAGGCAAGGGGTGCAAGACCTTGGTTCCCTGGTCGATCTGCCCTGGCCAGCCCTTGGTTGATGTGAAGGATGTACTGATAAATATTTTTTCATAACTTGGATATTCTTATGCATATACTTCCTGAAATTCTTGCTCCTGCCGGTGGTACGGATAGTTTTTTGGCGGCCATTGCTGCTGGAGCTGATGCTATTTATTGTGGGTTGAAAAATTTTTCTGCGCGCATGGAAGCAGATAATTTTTCTCTAAGCGAGCTCCAATCTCTGACCAAGTTAGCTCATGACCACAATGTGCGTGTCCACATTGCCATAAATAATCTCCTTAAAACCAGTGAGCTGGCCCAGGCTGGCCGGTTGGTGGATCGCTTGACTCGTGAGATCAGGCCCGATGCCCTTATTGTTCAGGATCTTGGTCTGGTGGCTGTGGCCAGGCAGGTTGGGTTTGCAGGGGAACTGCATTTGTCCACCCTGGCCAATGCCGGTATGCGGACTGGACTCAAAGAGGTCAGCAATCTGGGTATTCATCGCCTGGTGCTCCCCAGAGAATTAACCATTGATGAAATAAAGCTCATTGCCGCTGCCTGCCCCACGGATCTTGGACTGGAAGTCTTTATCCATGGCGCTTTATGTTATGCTGTCTCGGGGCGGTGTTATTGGTCCAGTTATCTGGGGGGGAAAAGTGGGCTGCGGGGGCGCTGTGTGCAACCCTGTCGTCGTGTCTATCGACAAAAAAAGAATGGGTCGTTTTTTTCCTGCGATGACTTGTCCCTGGATGTTTTGGTGCGCCCTTTACACAAAGTGGACAACGTTGTTTCCTGGAAAATTGAGGGTCGAAAAAAAGGTCCTCATTACGTTTACCATACCGTCAAAGCCTATCAATTACTCCGTGACGCAGGTGACGATCCGGGACAGCGCAAAATTGCCTTGGATTTATTAGCCATGGCGTTGGGGCGGCCGGGATCCCATTACAATTTTTTAGGGCATCGACCAACAAACCCTTTGGTTGATCGTGAACAAACAGGTTCTGGTCGCCTGGTGGCCAAGGTTCAAGGTGGGCGTAAGGCCTATTTGGTCCCCCGTGAAGCACTGCAAAATGGGGATTTGCTCCGTGTTGGCTATGAAGGCCAGGCCAGCCATCAGATGGTCAAAATCAGGCGCAATATTCCCAAGGCCGGTCGTATGGACTTGTCCCATTTAAAACTTCTGCCAGCCCAGGGTACTCCTGTTTTTTTGGTGGATCGCCGGGACAGGCAATTACAGATCCTGGTGGATGGGCTGCGCCAGAAATTACAACCCAGCGCAAGTTTACGGCCATCATCTTTTGTCCCCACCTTGCCCAGGGCGGTGAAGCTTCGGGGTAAAATGCGGGAGATGGATGTGTGGCGGATCTTGCCCAGCCGTTTGGGCAATCAAAGCGAGCAGGCCTTGTGGCTGACTCCAGGGGTAGAGCGCAAGGTATCCAAGCATGTTTTTAAGCGCATCTGGTGGTGGCTGCCTCCGGTTATCTGGCCTGAAGAAGAAAAAATCTGGGCAGGCTGTTTGGCCAATATGATTCGTTTGGGGGCCAGACAATTTGTGCTTAATGCACCTTGGCAAAAGGGACTTTTTGATGCTGCCAAGCCCTGTACATTGTGGGCCGGACCCATGTGTAATGTGGCCAATCCTTTGGCCTTAAATGAATTGGTCCGCATGGGTTTTCAAGGGGCGTTTATCAGTGCAGAGCTGGATGCAGAAAATATCTTAGAGCTTCCTGGGCTGTCTCCTCTGCCATTGGGGATTGTGGCCAAAGGTCTGTATCCCCTTTGTGTCTCTCGTATTTTTTCTTCAGAACTCCGTGAGGGAGAAAGCATCCAAAGCCCCAAGGGAGAAACCATGTGGACTCGTAAATATGACCAGCTTTTTTGGACGTTTCCAGGTTGGGGATTGGACCTCAGTTCCCAATGGGATCGTCTGGTTCAGGCTGGCTATGCCATGATTACCCGTCTTCATGAGCCTGTACCCAGCAAGGTGACCCTTAAAGAGCGTCCTGGCCTGTGGAATTGGGATTTACGCTTGTTGTAGATTCTCCCAACCAGCCTGGGCCTGACGCACAAAGTCGCGTACCAGGCCAGCATTCTTGGCCCCGTTTTTGTCTTCAACTCCGCTGTGTACATCCACTGCTGCTGGTCGCACTAAAGAGATCGCCTGGCGTACATTGCTTGCATCAAGGCCCCCAGCCAAAATAACAGGAACAGGTGACCTGCGCACCAACTCAGCGCTGATGGCCCAGTCATGGGTTTTGCCCGTGGCTCCACAAGCATTGGTGCAAGGATCAAAGGTATCGGTAATAAAGGCGTCGCAAAAAGGCGCATAAGTATGGGCAAATGCCTCAGGTTTGAGACTCTCCAGGCCCACTACATAGGATTTGATAATCAACCCCGCAAAGCAGGAACGAAATTGTTGTAATTGGGCAGGGGCCATGACGGCATGGATTTGGACCTTGGTCATGTGTAAAAAAGAGCACAGATGCACCAGTTCTTGAACATCTGTTTCATAAGTGATGAGCACACATTTTTCAGGGCCTATGGTGCTGATAATTGCTTGAGCTTGAGTTTCAGACAGATCCGGGGTGTGGACAGGCAGGCGTAAGGGAAATCCTAACCAATGTGCACCATTATCAAGCACCAGCCGGGCTTCGTCCAGACTACGAATCCCGGCCACCTGTATTTTTTGGGCAAAAACGCCGGGGTTCACTTTTTTTGCTTGGCGTCTTTAATAAGATACTGGGCGGTTTGTAGATCGTAAATCTGGATCGGATCAGCCTTGCCTCCACGGTCAGCAAACATTTGGGCGCCACGTTTAATGATGTCCATGTCCAACCAGCCGTGACCTTCCCAAATTTCAGGGTGGTCAACATTGTGGAGCCGAAATTCAATAACTCCTTCATTTTCACGTATATACATGCGAATCCGTTTGTTGCCCGGATAGGGATAATAAAAAAGACCTTCTTTATCGTGCACAATTTCCTCCATAATTATAAAAGTGTTCAAGGCAAAACATAAGGCCAGGTTTCCCGTCAATATGACGAATCAAAGACTTTTAGCTGTATCTCGGTAGATCCTTTTATTTTTTTGCGAGTCCCAAGGTCTGACATAGTTGCGGCATGGCGGCATAATCGTCTCGACCATACACCAGGTTTTGGAGCTTCCACCAATAAATTGGCAGTGTAAGTTCACGGCAACGGGTGATCAGTGTGGCCAGTGGCATGCTGTTTTTGGGCAGATCTTTTGCCCAGGCCATGGCCTGAGCCTCAATGTACAGGGCAAGACTTTGGGCAAGATCTTTATTTTCAGCGAGCCAGGTCTGAATGTAGGCCAGGTGATCTGGGTGAAGGTTGTCAATGGAAAAAACCCAGTTCCAGATGAGTCCGGGCATAAGCAAGCTCAAGGTGGGCTGAGGACGATGCTGGCCTTCAGTAAAGCCAGGAAGGAGTTGAGCTGTGAGTACGGCTTTTTGGCAGGATTTTTCTAATAATTCTTGTTCTTGTTGATAAATTCGATCCAGGCTGAGTTCTACTTGCAGGCGATCAGATAAGTGGTGGTTAAGCAGATCGGCCTGATTGTACTTTTCTTTTTCCAGTTTTAGAGTTCGAGTCCAAAAGGCCTGGACAGTATATGTTGATTCTTGGGTCGTGACTTCTACATGCAGCCCGGGCCAAAG
Organism: Desulfovibrionales bacterium; assembly: GCA_012727715.1. GTDB lineage: Bacteria > Desulfobacterota > Desulfovibrionia > Desulfovibrionales > Desulfomicrobiaceae > Desulfomicrobium. The sequence continues at coordinate 23,683 of JAAYGN010000051.1, forward strand.
GTAATGGGCCGGAGTTTGATTGTTCTTTTGGGCCAGAACAAAGCGCCCCAGATCCATCAGACAGGGCTTGCGAGGAGTGATGATTTTAGACCAAATCTCTGTCCCATCCAAGTCGTCATCCATATTGGAATGCGCTTCAGATAGCACACGGACAAATCCGGCCTCTATGTCCGGTCCCTGGGTTGCTTGCAATAAATCCAGGGCTCGCCGGGCTGCGGTGAGGGCGTTCAAAGGTTCAATACGAGCAATATCGTCAAAAAACCAGGCGCAACTGGCAAAGGAGGCCAAGGCCTGTTTTTGCATGACCAACAGTTTACAGGCAGTTTGTTGTTCTTCCTTGGTACACCCAGGTTTCAGGCGGGTGTCCAAAAAATCTTCTATCGTCAGGCTTTGGGCCAGAACCAGACCATAATCCTTGAGAGCCTGGAGAGGATCAAGAAAGAGGGTCTTGCCAATTTTAAAAAAATGTTCGTCCACATAGTATTTGAGATAGTTCAGGCAACGGCGTAAGGGTCTGCGCCAGTCCTGCATCCAGTCCGGATGGCCCCCAGTGGAGCACCCACAATGAGTTTTCCAGCGCTCCAGGCCATGGACGCAACTCCAGGAAGTGTTTTCATAGATAAGCACTTCATGTGTAGGAGGATGGGCGGCCAGATACGCAGCGTAATTGGTCATCTGGACCTGGTCTCGTCCCGTCCGGGCCTGGTCAATAACATAGGCCAGGGCCATTTCTCCGAACATGAAGTGATGGCCATAGGATTCTCCATCTGTAGCAATATGGCTTAAACCCTGGGGTGCGGCCTGGGTCAGACGGGTCCAGAAATTTTCTCCATTTTCCAGCAAACGATCAAAAGCCACGGCCTTGGATATTTCGCCCTGATAAAAAAACACGGTTATGGATTGTCCGCTTGGCAAACGTACCAGGTAGGGCTGGGTGGAATCTAACGTAGTTTCATCTACAGAGTGGAAGGTCTTTTCGTCCAGAGCTCGCACAGCCTTGGCCTGGCGTGGAGCCAAAATGGTAAAACCAATATTGTGCTTGACCAGAGCCTCAAGAGTAGGCAGGTCCACAGCGGTTTCAGCCAGCCACATACCATCGGGTTTTCGATTGAAGCGAGCCTGAAAATCCTGAATGGCCCAGAGAATTTCTACATCTTTGTCCAGATCCATGGACAAGGGCATAATAGCGTGATGATAGACTTGGGCCAGGGCGTTACCATACCCCAGACGTTTTTGGCTTTCCTGGTCGGCTTGAAGGATTCGAGCGTAGGTGTCTGGATCATGACCTTCCATCCAGGCCAGTAGAGTTGGTCCCAAATTAAAACTTATCCAGGCATAGCAATTAATCATTTCAGTAATGTGCCCCTGGTGGTCCAGCCTGCGGGCCAATGCCAGGGGGGCATAACATTCATTGGTAATGCGTTCATTCCAGTCATGAGCAGGAGCAGCACTACCTTCGGTCAGAATTTCTTCCAGCCAGGGATCAAAGCGAGGTGGCTGATAAAAATGGCCATGAACGCAAAGAAATTTAGTCATTGTTATACTCCAAATATTTTAGCATACTCATGGGCTCACACTACCAATAAAGCTTTGGACCCGTCAAAGTACAAAGAACGGGTTAGGAGGATATTTTGGGATTTTTATCAACAAGCGTGGGCATGACCCGCTATCGCATTGTAGAAGAAGACATTCCATCATCATTGTGGGTGGAAATTGATGAACGGCTGCGTGGCCATGCTTTTCGCGATATTGACGCCAGTGCCGAAGAGCGCAGTTTTGGCTGGGTTTCTTTTGAGAATATGCTGGATGCAGATTTTGTCTCAGCTCCACCGGAAAAAGGGCAATATCTGGCTTTTGTTTTGCGTCTGGATACCCGGCGTATTCCTCCGGCAGTGGTCAAGAAACACCTGACCATAGCCATGAATGAGGCCAGGCAAGGCATGCAGGAACAGGGCAAGAAGTTCATGACCAAGGAGCAAAAAATAGAGATCAGGGATCAGGTTGTGTTGCGCCTGCGGGCCAGGACCCTGCCCATCCCGGCCTGTTTTGATGTGCTCTGGGATACCATGGCCAACAACGTGTATCTGGCTTCAGTACAGCCCAAGCTTTTGGAACTTTTTGAAGAGCTGTTTACCCATACTTTTGGCCTACATTTGGAGCCCTTAACACCGTATTTTCTGGCCAGACAATATCTGGAAGATACACAATGGTCTGCCCTGGATGACTTGCAGCCGACAATTTTTGCCACAGGAGAGGAATAATGGATCTTGATCGCGCCGCCAGTGTAAGCTTGGCCTTGGGGCAGGAATTTTTAACCTGGCTGTGGTTTGCCAGTGAAACTAGAAATGGACTTTTTCGAACAAAAAGCGGTGAAGCCTTTACGTTGAATGTGGAACAAAAGGTGGCTGTGCAGGGTGGTGAGGGCGAAGCCAAAGAAACAGCGGTATGCAGTGGTCCTATGGCTGAATTGGTGGAAGCCAGGCTTGGA
>JAAYGN010000257.1 GCA_012727715.1 Desulfovibrionales bacterium
CCGCACAGGCGGCTTAGAAATGAAACTAAGCTTTGGAGGTCGTCGTTTGATGGTTGACCGCCGCACAGGCGGCTTAGAAAATTTTGGGATAAATATCACCCTGATAACCCAGGTTAGCCGCCGCACACGCGGCTTAGAAATGCGGTGTATGTCCCAGGGGCACCTCTCAGCCGTTGACCGCCGCACAGGCGGCTTAGAAATAAGCACACTGAATGTGTTACTAATTTCTTAAGTTGACCGCCGCACAGGCGGCTTAGAAATGAATACTAAGGAAGGGTTGTGCTGTTCCCCACGCCCGTGCGGATGAACCGTAGTTTAATAGTCTCATGCCAAAAGAAAACTCTACTTTTAAATGCTACTAACTTGGAGAGGTTTACAGAACAAATCTACAAACGACTGGCTGAGGTTGAAAATGCCATCATCGCCAAGGTCCACGCTGGGCACGGCTGGAACGGCCGAACACCTGGACACAACCTATGACGGTAACACCCTAAAGGCCTACAAGATCGCTGTAGCCCGGTTTAGCGGATTGGTTAGATGCCCTGGTCTTATTCCAACTGCACTGCTGTAATACCCATGGCTCTGGCCAGCTTCTCACGGGTGGCCTTGCGGATGGTATGCGCCCCGGATTCGATCTGGGACAATGCAGCCTGACTCATCCCCGCCCGCTGGGCCACTTCTGTCTGGGTAAAGCCAAGGTGCTCCCGCCAGGCGCGGGCAGGGGTCATTTCATCACGAATGATCATGCCCATGACCTCATTGGAAATCATGCCAGAGTATTGGTCTGATTGCTTGATCCATTCGACGTAAGGCAGGACCACAAATGCCGGATTCCCGGCCCTGTCCTTGATGATTTGGATTTCAGTATGTGTGCTCATCACGCTTTTTCACCTCTTCGATGGAAACAATTTTAACCGTGCCATCATAGTCAAACAGAACCCGGTAATCTCCAACACGCAAACGATAGCCATACTCATGATTCACCAGCTTCCTGACCCCATGACAGGCCGGAAACAAGGCCAAGCATTGCGCTTCTTCGTAGATACGCTTACGCATGGCCACATCCTTAATCTTGAGCAATTGCTTGCGCGTCCTTGGAGCCCAGAGCACTGTGTTCATGGGCGGATTATAAGACGATATAAGATAAAGTCAATTTAATCTTATTGGTTTGATCTGTTTAGAGAATGATCTTACCCTCGCCTGAAGCTCTTGAGTTAATTTTGATAGTGACCAGGCGTGGAAATTTCGGAGTCCACACACCTGCACCACAGTGAATGAAAGGCGTCCGGCCTTCCGTCACTCCATATCCTGCACCACAATCAGATTCCCATACAACACGTATTGCCAGATATTGACTGTCCTCTACACCAGGAAGACTCACCACCACCCAAACTTTCTTGACTCTATGCTCTTTTTTGCAGGATCAACTCCTCCACACTACGTTTGGGCACATAATGCACCTGCTTATCGTCCCGGTAATATTTGATGGCTCCATCTTCGGGTAAGTCAACAATACACACGTCTTCCACAGGTTTACCCAAGGCCAAAACCAAAGAAATTTCATAATCTTCCAAACCCAGCTCCAAAACGAGCTTCTTACGCTCTATGGAAGCAATGATACAGCCTCCAAAGCCCTTTTCCACAGCTCCAAGCATCATGGTCTGCGCCATGATCCCCTGATCATATTTAGCAAAATCCCATTCTTTGGCGGTATTGACCATAATAATATATGCACTGGGACGCTCCCCTTCTTTAGGCCCATCCCAGTCTGTCAGATAAGCGGCCCACTTTAGACAAGAAAAAATTCCAGG
>JAAYGN010000052.1 GCA_012727715.1 Desulfovibrionales bacterium
CCCAGGGAGCCATGGCTGCTTTGCTCAAAGATGCCATTAAACCCAACCTCATCCAGAGTCTGGAAGGAAATCCAGCCATTATGCACGGAGGTCCCTTTGCCAATATTGCCCAAGGCACCAATTCAGTTATTGCCACACGGGCTGGACTTTGTCTGGCGGACTATGTGGTCACAGAAGCAGGTTTTGGTTTTGATCTGGGCGGAGAAAAATTTTTGGATATCAAGTGCCAGTCCGCAGGGTTTGATCCCTGTGCCGTTGTCCTGGTAGCCACAGTTCGGGCCTTAAAATATCACGGCGGCGTTGAGCTAGCCCATCTATCCGTACCCAATACCAAAGCCTTGGCCCGAGGTCTGGAAAATCTTTCCAAGCAGGTAGAAAATGTGCGCCTTTTTAACTTAACACCCATTGTAGCCATTAACCGCTTTCACACCGATACTGATGAAGAACATCAGGTTATCCTGAACCATTGTCAGTTCATGGGTGTTCAAGGTGCGGTCATGGAAGGATGGGAAAAAGGTGGAGCTGGAGCAGAGGAGTTGGCTGAGCTGGTTGCTGCCACAGCTGACCATTGTACCGATCACTACAGTCCCCTGTATGACTGGAAACAATCAGTGCGGGAAAAAATTGAAATCATTGCCACGCGCGTGTATGGAGCCGCAGCTGTGGAGTACGCACCCAGTGCTCTTTTGGATCTGGAAAAAGTAACACGCCTTAATTTAGAAAGCTTGCCCATCTGTATTGCTAAAACCCAAAGCTCCCTGTCGGATCAACCGGGATTACGGGGACGCCCCAAAGATTTTGTGGCTACTATTCGCGAAATTGAAATTGCGGCAGGCGCAGGATTTCTGGTACCTTTGACCGGTAATATGATGCGCATGCCTGGTCTGCCCGAAATTCCTTCAGCAGAAAAAATCGATATCAATGACCAGGGTATAATTACTGGCCTGACATAATTTATAGTCAAGAAATGGCTTAACCAGTGGGCTCTGTTTCCCAGGCTATAAGCGGAGTTTGAGCCACCATAGGCACAAGATCCACCGCCACAGCGGTGACAGCTCCCAACCAAGGTGGCAACAAAAGACTATTGACGTAGCCCATGATGGGTACAGCTCTCCAGGTGGAAGTGGGACCAAGAAGGATGGATTGGGCTCGAAAAGCACTGGGCTGAATTCTTTGGTTCATCAAGGTCCGTATTTCCCACCAAGAAAACCAGTGCGCTTGGGATAAAACCGAATCCTTGTGGGATCGAAGCAGCCCCAGTCTGTACAATGAGGTGCGATTTAAAAATAAAAACAAGATACCTTTGCGGGTCACTCGCAGCACTTCTGTGAGTACCTGAATCGGGTCGTGCACAAACTCCAGTACCGTCATCAAGGCACAATAATCAAATTCCTTGTCATCAAAAGGCAAGTGTTCTCCCTGGCCAAGATGCAAATCTGCTCTGGAACCTATTTTGGTTCGGGCTCGGGCCAGCATGGATGGACTACTATCCAGACCTGTTAAGTCAAAGCCGCAAGACCAAAAAAAATCAAGAAACATGCCTGTACCGCAGCCCAGGTCCAATAGTTTTTGGCGACGGCGAGGCCAGGGAGCAATAAGGCTGAGCAGCAACTTTTTTTGCTGCTCTAAAGCAAAGCTACCTTGCGGGCTTTCGATCCATTGATCGTAATAAAGAGCTGTTTGACTATCCCAGAGCATCAGATGGAGACCACAGCTCCCTTGGCCGCAGAGGAGGCCAAACGACTATAGCGCCGCAAAACAGAAGAAGTAATTTCCTTGGGAAAAGGTTTCCAGGTTGCACGTCGCTGGAGTAATTCCTCTTCATCCACCAAAAGCACCAAGGATCGTCCTGGAATATCTATCTGGATTTTATCACCATTACATACCAGAGCAATGAGACCACCTTCAGCAGCTTCAGGACTGATATGTCCTATGGCCGCCCCTCGGGTACCACCACTGAAGCGACCATCTGTTAACAGAGCCACATCAGCACCAAGGCCCATACCGACAATGGCAGAAGTGGGGGTAAGCATTTCGCGCATCCCAGGTCCTCCCATGGGGCCTTCATTACGAATCACCACCACATCTCCGGCCTGAATCTGACCTTGCAAAATGGCTTCCACAGCCTCCTCTTCCCCTTCAAAAACCTTGGCAGTACCTATGTGCTGCATCATTTCCGGAGCCACTGCCGATTGTTTAACCACGGCCCCATCTTGAGCCAAATTACCCTTAAGGATGGCAATCCCACCTTCTGGCGAATAGGGGTCGGCTATAGTTTTGATGACTTCAGGACGCAAAATTTGCGGGTTCAAGGCTTGAAGATTTTTTTCCAGGGTCTTACCTGTTACAGTCAAAACATCGGTGTGAATATGGCCATGTTGAGCTAATTCAGCCATCACTGCCGCAATACCACCAGCTTCATCCAAATCACTGATATGATGGGGGCCAGCAGGAGAAAGGCGACATAGGTTGGGAGTTTTTCGGCTTATGTTATCAAAAATGTCCAAAGTAAGATCCAGCCCTGCTTCCTGAAAAATGGCGGGTAAATGGAGCACTGTGTTGGTGGAACAACCCAGAGCCATATCCATGGTCACCGCATTGGCCACACTTTTTGCTGTAACAATATCTCTGGGACGAATATTCTCTTGAACCAAGGTCATAATCTGCATCCCTGTTTTTTTGGCCAGCCGAATTCTGGCACTGGTGGGAGCGGGAATAGTGCCATTACCAGGTAAAGCCACTCCAATAGTCTCGGTCAGACAATTCATGGAATTGGCCGTAAACATCCCTGCGCAGGATCCACATCCAGGACAGGCACATTCTTCCATGCGTTGCAGATCATCTGCGCTCATTTTTCCCGTATTGACCTGGCCCACCCCTTCAAAAACAGAAATCAAATCCACTTTTTGACCATTAAAACGTCCGGGTAACATGGGCCCGCCACTGACAACAATGGAAGGAATATTAAGGCGTAACATGGCCATGAGCATGCCTGGAACCACTTTGTCGCAATTGGGGATGAAAACTAAACCATCAAAAGGTACTGCTGTAGCTGAAATTTCAATGGAATCAGCAATGATTTCCCGGCTGGGTAAACTCATTTTCATGCCCTCATGATTCATGGCCAAACCGTCGCAGATCCCAATAGTTGGAAACTCCATGGGGGTTCCGCCAGCCATGCGGATTCCATCCTTTACTGCTTGAGCAATGGTATCCAGGTGCATATGCCCGGGGATAATTTCATTGGCAGAATTAACTACCCCGATGAGGGGGCGTTCCATTTCTTCACGGGTTAGTCCCAAGGCAAAAAGCAGGGAGCGATGGGGAGCTTTTTCCAGGCCTTTGGTCATGTAATGGCTACGTTTCATGGTAATCCTCAAAGATGTTAATTACGTAAGGCAACTAGGGAACTCAACATACCCACAGCACCAAGAAGACCAAGCATGGTCAAACAATGCATGGAGGGTAAAAACGATATGGTGATCCATAACGGTGGGATATTCAGTAGATCCTTGATAAAATGAAAAGCCAGCCCTAAAAGGCCCAGGGCCAGGGCTGAGCCCATGACACCTTGAAAGAGTCCACCCACCAAAAGGGGAAACTGGATATAGGCACGGCTGGCCCCGACAAAGCGTAGAATTTCCAGTTCTTCCCTTCGGGTAAGTAGAGCCAATTTAATGGTATTGCCCACCACTAAAGCCACCACCAGAAGTAAAAATACAATAACTGGCCAAAAGGCCATTTTAGTAAAGCCCACCCAGGAAGTAAGCAGATCCACCTGAAGTGGATTAAAACTGACTTTTTCCACATGAGGTAGAGCCTTGAGGGTGGACAGGGTACTTTGGGCCCATTTTGTTTGCTCTGCGTCAGGTACCTGGCAATCAAGAATGGCCGTGGGAGGCAAAGGACTGCGCCCCTTCATCCAATCCAGATCAATATTTTTTTGAAAAGATTCGCCCAGAACATCCAAAGCCTGATCTGGAGTAAAAGTGCGCACATTAACCACACCTTCCATAGCGGATAGACCAGCCCATGTTTTTTGTACTTCTTCTTTATCCGCCTGGGTGTTCCAAAAAATTTGAAATTGGACGTTACCGTGTCTGGCCTCAATTTGCAGATTAAAATTATGCAACACCAGAAGAAAAGCACCACCTAGAAAACACACCAGAGTTATGGCTGCCAGCGTCATACACAAGGACCAGGGTACACGAAATAAATCCCGTATTCCCTGAAAAAAAAGACGGAAAAATACCATCATGGAGTAACTCCATGCATAAGTCGTTCTTCGTGCATAACACCATTTTCCAAGGTCACAATGCGCGCACAAGGCATCCGTTCTAAAATTTCCTGGTTATGGGTGGCAATCATAATGGAAGTTCCAAACTTATGAAATTGCTGAAAAATATCCATCATACGCATGGCCAGATCTCGATCAAGATTGCCCGTGGGTTCATCAGCCAAAAGAAGTTTGGGCTTAACCACCACAGCTCTGGCCACAGCTACCCGTTGTTGTTCACCACCAGAAAGTTCTTCACACAGGGTTTGGGCCTTTTTATCCAACTGCAGACTCCTCAGCACTGCTCGAACACGCTTATCAATAATGTGACGTGCTACTCCGCGTACTTTTAAAGGTAGTTCGACATTGGCAAAAACATTTTGATCAGGCAAAATTTTAAAATCTTGATAAACAACACTCACATCTCTACGTAAAAAATGCTTACGATTTTCAGACAAGGTATTCATATTATAACCAGCCACATCCACCTTACCTCGCTGAACAGCCAAAGCACCGTGCAAAATACGCATAAAGGTTGTTTTTCCTGCTCCTGATGGACCACAAAGAAAGACGAATTCTCCTTGGCGCATGGAAAAATTAATGTCCTTAAGGGCTAATTGCTTACCAAAGGAAAAGGAAAGTCTGGAAATACTGATCATAATTTATCCACGATGTTCTATAATCACCATGATTTGGTCAGCCGCATCGGGTAAAGCCACACGAAGGACAGACAAAACAACCTTCCTGAAATATCAGTTCACCAAAGCATTCCGGACAATCGGTTTTGGATAAAGAATTACGCAATTTTTGGGGGGAATTATCCTGAAGATATCGATTTTCCAAAACCCAGCCCACGGCATCAGGAATGGACAAAAGCATGCCTTTTTTCTGAAAAACAGGATGTTCTCCACCAATACCCTTTAGTTGCTTGACAATATCTCGAACATTTACTCCTGATCGCAGGGCCAAAGAAACCAAGCGACCAATAGCTTCTGCTTTAGCAGTAATGGATCGCCCTGAACGACCAATGGTGGCAAAGACCTCAAAAGGTTTTCCATCAAATTCATTAACTGTCAGATATAAATCACCAAGACCTGTGCGTACTTTTTGTGTAAACCCATATACAATATCAGGTCGATCCAAAGGGCGTGAATCTTGAAGAACTGTTTCCTCTCCAGGACCACCTCCAGTATAAAGAACCTGAATACTTTTACAGCCGTCACGATATACAGTTACACCCTTGCATCCTTCTTCATAGGCCATCCAATAAATCTGATAAATATCTTCTTGAGTAGCAGAATTGGGAAGATTAACTGTTTTGGATACTGCGTTATCCGTAAATTTTTGAAATGCAGTTTGCATTTTAAGATGCCACAACGGGTCAATATCCATGGCCGTCACAAAAACATTCCGCAATGTGTCGGGTAAATATTCCATGGCCTGAATGGATCCTTTTTCTACAACTTCAGCCATGACTTTTTCAGAGTAACAGCCCTGATCATGTAACGCCTGCACAAAATAACTGTTGGCCTCAGCGAGTTTTTCGCCATCCATAACCTGGCGTACAAAACTCAAGGCAAAAAGAGGTTCTATGCCTGATGAACAGCCGGCAATAATTGATAACGTACCAGTAGGAGCAATGGTTGTGGTCGTGGCGTTTCGATATGGTCCAAGATTTTGGCTTTTAAAAACAGATGTATCATATGCAGGAAAAGTTCCTCGCTCCTCTGCCAAGGCCTTTGATGCTGACCTGGACTCTTTTTGGATAAAATCCATCATTTTTTCAGCAAGGCTGATGGCCCTACGACTATTATAGGGCAGGTCCAATTGGTATAACAGATCTGCCC
>JAAYGN010000053.1 GCA_012727715.1 Desulfovibrionales bacterium
AACAGGCTCAAGCCATGGAGAAGCAGCGCAAAGAAGCCTGGTAAAACTTCTGACTTTGATAGAAAGGCTGTGGAGCTCTATAAAAACTATCACCAAACCCCTGCCCTGGCAGGGGTTTGGTTTTTTGGAAGTGTATAGGTGATACATGGCACAGATTTATGGATCGGCAGGAGCAAGTGCCCTGAGCATGGGGGAGAAGAGATATCATAGGCTGATCAAGGGAGTTGTCTTGCCCATGCTCAGCCTTTTTGGTGTGTTGGGCTTAGGATTACTACTTTTTGTAAATGGTCATCATATTCCAGGGGGTATTGTCTGGCTTATTTTTGCTGGATTGGTCTTGATTTTAGAACGTAAGGGATTGGTCCTGCGAAAACGTATTCTTCATGCTTTTGTTGGTGCAAAATCTGAGCAGGTAGTTGCCGATGCTTTGCAGACACTTCCCCATGACTATCATGTCTTTCATGATCTTGAGTTCCCAGGGTTTAACATCGATCATGTTGTTTTGGGTCCTAATGGCTTGTTTTTAATTGAAACTAAAAGCCAGTCAGGTGCAATCACCCAACAGAATAATGTGCTATTTCGCAATGGCAAAAAATTTTTTAAAAATTTTCTCAAACAGACTTGGAGGCAAACGTATGCCCTTCGAGATCATCTTGGCCCGGAGTATTTGACTGGATTTTCCATCGGACCCGTTCTTTGTTTCACCAATGGTTACGTAACTATTCGAGGCCAAGTTCAAGGCATTACTGTGCTTAATGTTCAGTTTTTAACCCCCTATATCTTATCTTCCCAAGACCAAATTTCCAGTGCGATTGTTGAGCGAACAGCATCTTTTTTATCTCAGGGGATGGTGGAAGTCGGCATGGGTGCTCAAAGAGACTTGGGAGTTTTTTCTGTACCAAAGGAGAAAATACAATGGCCTCATTTGCCTCGGTCAGGATGGTTGAAAAAACTGCCTAGGCCAGCCAAGCCAGTTATATATTTTTTGTTGATAATCGTGCTCTATGGCTTGGTCCTGGGAAACCGTGGGAGCGTACCACTTTTGTTGCAGTCTTGGTTTACTTCAAAAGTCAACCTTGTATCAACGCACACACAAGCTTCTCAACCGAAGTATCAGGCAGAAGATTTCCCTTTAACCCACGCTGTATCTGTTACGGGTGTAAGGAATACGATTCCTTTTACTTTTGTTGAAGACTTGGGGCAAAACGTAGTGCTTTTGTTTTTTTGGCAGCAAGAGCAGCATTTGGTAATGCGTGCGACAATCAGAGCCCATGAAATCTTAAGGACCATGTTGCCGCAAACAGAGTTGAGCTGTCTTTTGATCACCGGGCCAGCTTGGTTTGGATTTGGGTCCCATTTTGGAGATAAGGCAGAAGCCAAAAGGGCCAACATCTTACTCAGCACTGCTACATCGGAATACAAGACTTCATCCTCAATATTTCGTAACAAGGGAATATCGTGCCCCATCACAGTTGTTGATAAATCGTTCCAATCTGCCTTTACAACTTCTGGTGGTTTTTTGAAGATGAAGTAGTATCTGTCATTACTGCTTTTTTAGCAGGAGGTGAATATGCGACACAGATTGTTTGTCCTTATTTTTTTGAGTGTGCTTGCAGTGTATTGTCTTGGTCATGCTGATGAGCAAACTACTCCTGAAA
>JAAYGN010000054.1 GCA_012727715.1 Desulfovibrionales bacterium
ACCATGACCAGCATTGACCACAATGGACAAGGAGCACAGCTTGGTGCGGACCAGATAGGACAAAAGGTGATCAACATAAGCTTGGCGAATATTCAGGTTGTGCACCTGCCCCATTTTTCGGGGTAAGGCAAAATTGTCTTCAGCGACCAGGTCACGAATTGCAAAAAGACCCGAGTCGCCACTAATGGCTTGAGCTTTGTGGCGGACAAACTTCATCCCATTATAATCCATGGGATTATGGCTTGCTGTAATCATGATACCGCCATCGAGTTTTTGAGAAAAAACTGCGAAATATACTTCTTCAGTACCGCATTGGCCTAAAAAAAGGACATCAACACCTTCATCCACCAGTCCGGATATGAGGGCATTGGAAAGCTTGGGACTTGTCAGGCGTACATCATGGCCAACAGCTACCTGGCGTGGTTGAAGATATCGAGCATAGGCCCGACCTATGCGGTAGGCCAGATGGTCATTGAGTTCATTCGGTACTCGTCCTCTGATATCGTAAGCTTTAAAACACGACAGGCTCATGGCATTCCTAAAAAAATAAGATTGAGCAAGATTATGTATATGAGGTAATAGAGTCCGGCAAGAATTAAAAATATTGATAATTTCAATAAATTCACTATGTTTTTAATTTAAAAATTACTTGACAAAAAAGGTAGGAGTTTATTAGTAATTCCTACTATAAATATTTTAGATAATATTTTGTTGAGGCTTGGATATAGGAAGGATATCTTTTTTAACAAATGGTCTGTTCTTCTCAATAATAGGCTATTGCTTCCAAAACCTCTAACCCCTTAAGGAGGAAAAGCATGACGAGCAAAAAAAAATTGACCACCGCTGTTGGTGCTCCAGTTGTTGATAACCAAAATGTGATGACAGCAGGTCCCCGTGGACCGCAGCTTTTACAAGATGTCTGGTTTCTAGAAAAATTGGCTCATTTTGACCGTGAGGTCATTCCTGAGAGGCGTATGCATGCCAAGGGTTCTGGCGCGCATGGTACTTTTACTGTAACCCATGATATTACCAAGTACACTCGTGCTAAAGTTTTTTCAGACATTGGCAAAAAAACTGATGTTTTTGTGCGCTTTTCCACAGTGGCTGGAGAACGTGGTGCAGCTGATGCAGAACGCGATATCCGAGGATTTGCCGTTAAATTTTATACAGAGGAAGGCAATTGGGATCTGGTGGGGAATAATACTCCGGTCTTTTTTTTGCGTGACCCGTTGAAATTTCCAGATCTTAACCATGCTGTTAAGCGTGATCCGCGTACCAATTTGCGTAGTCCAAAAAATAATTGGGATTTTTGGAGCAGTTTGCCCGAGGCTCTGCATCAGGTAACCGTAGTGATGAGTGATCGTGGCATCCCGGCCAGCTACCGACATATGCATGGCTTTGGCAGTCATACCTTTAGCTTTATCAATGTCAATAATGAACGTGTCTGGTGTAAATTCCACTTTAAGACCCAGCAAGGGATCAAAAACCTGACCAATGAGGAAGCTCAGGCCATTGTCGGCCAATGTCGAGAAAGCCATCAGCGGGATTTGTATGAGAGCATTGAGAAGGGTGATTTCCCTCGCTGGACCCTATATGTTCAGATTATGACCGAAGAGCAGGCGGCCAAGCTGCCTTACCATCCCTTTGATCTGACCAAGGTCTGGTATCACAAGGATGCCCCCCTTATCGAAGTGGGGGTTTTGGAATTAAACCGTAATCCTGAAAACTATTTTGCCGAAGTGGAACAAGCTGCTTTTAATCCAGCTAATGTGGTACCAGGTATTAGTTTTTCACCGGACAAAATGCTCCAAGGTCGTCTTTTTTCTTATGGTGATGCCCAGCGTTATCGTTTAGGAGTCAACCATCATTTGATTCCTGTGAATCAAGCACGCTGTCCTGTACATAGTTATCATCGTGATGGAAGCATGCGTGTGGATGGTAATTATGGTAGTACCTTGGGCTATGAGCCTAATAGCTATGGAGAATGGCAGGAGCAGCCCGAATATGCTGAGCCACCCTTGGAGTTAAGTGGTGCAGCAGACCATTGGAATGCCCGGGAAGATGATCATGACTATTATACCCAGCCGGGCAAGCTTTTTCGGTTGATGAGCAAAGAACAGCAAGAAGCTTTGTTTAAGAATACTGCACAAGATATTAGTGCCGCACCGGAAGAAGTGAAGATTCGCCATATTGGCAATTGCCTTAAAGCTGACCCAGACTATGGTGCAGGAGTAGCCAAGGCCATGGGCATTGATTTGAGCAAAGTACCTCAATAAGTCTACTCAAGAGTAAAGCATAAAGGCGGTCCCTGGGACCGCCTTTATGCTTATGTTTTATTTTTCAGTCAGATTATTTTTTAATAATTTCCGATCCCACCCCACCTTGGGTAAACATTTCCAGCAAAATGACATTTTCTACTCGGCCATCCAAAATATGGGCTTTTTCAACTCCACCATCAACGGCTTCCAGGCAGCATTTGATTTTAGGAATCATTCCTCCGGTAACTACACCCTGGTCAAGAGCCTGAATGGTTTGCTCGAGATTTAAAGAGGAAATGAGTTCTCCTTCGTTATTAAGCACTCCAGGCACGTCTGTGAGTAAAATAAGTTTTTTGGCTCCCACAGCCACGGCCACAGCACTGGCCACAGAGTCTGCATTGATATTGTAAGTATTGCCCTCCTCATCGACGCCTACGGGAGCAATAATAGGAATAAATCCAGCTTGTTGCAAAGAATCAATGACCTTGGTATCTACTGAGACCACTTCGCCTACTTTGCCCAGATCAATGATTTCCGGTGGAGCATCTTCTCGTTCCACCGCCATTTCCAGCTTTTGGGCCCGAATTAATTGTCCATCTTTGCCAGACAAGCCCACCGCACCTCCGCCTTGAACATTGATCAGATTGACAATTTCCTTGTTGACCTTGCCGACCAAAACCATTTCTACCACATCCATGGTGGCATCATCAGTAACACGCAAGCCCTGACGAAATTCTGAAACAATTCCCAATTGTTTGAGCATGGAGCCAATTTGTGGACCCCCGCCATGGACAATAACCGGATGGATACCAATATAGCGGAGCAGTAAAACATTCAGGGCAAAGCTTTGGCGTAAACTTTCATCCTTCATGGCGTGGCCACCATATTTAATGACCACAGTCTGACCATAAAATTCACGAATATAGGGCAAGGCCTCAATAAGAATGGCAGCTTTGGCAGCTTCGGTCATGATTTCCTCACATTGGCTTGGGAGATTAAGGTTTTTTCTTAGAGAATATAGCGGGTTAAATCCCGGTCTTCCTGCACATCTTTGAGAGCTGCAGCCACATACGCCGCGTCTATGGTCACATTGACTGAAGGCATTTCCGGAGCCTCAAAGGACAAATCAGCCACAATTTTTTCCATAATGGTATATAAACGACGAGCTCCGATATTTTCTGTTTCTTCATTAATTTTTTGGGCAAAGCTCGCTATGGCCTGTAGGGCATCGTCTGTAAAAGTGATTTCAACCTGCTCTGTGGCCAAAAGAGCCTTGTATTGTACAGTCAAGGCATTGCGTGGTTCAGTCAGAATACGCAAAAAATCATCCTTGGTCAGGGCCGAAAGCTCCACACGCAAGGGAAAACGTCCTTGCAGTTCAGGCACCAGATCTGAGGGCTTGGACATGTGAAAGGCTCCGGCAGCAATGAACAAGATATGATCAGTACGGATCATGCCGTATTTGGTATTGACAGTGGATCCTTCGACAATAGGCAAAAGATCTCGTTGTACTCCTTCTCTGGACACATCAGCCTTGCCACTACTGCCTCCACCGCCACAGATTTTGTCAATTTCGTCCAAAAATACAATACCTGATTCCTGGACTCGCTCCCGGGCAATTTCATGGACTTTGTCCATATCAATAAGGCGCTCGCACTCAGATTGAATCAAAATTTCATAGGCATTGCGTACCCGCACCTTTTTGGTCTTCTTGCGTTTAGGAAAGACCTTGGAAAACATGTCCTGCATTTGCATTTCCATGCCTTCCATGCCCGGGATACTCATAACTTGAATGTTGCCAGCCCCAGCATCCACTTCCACCTCCACCATGCGCTCATCAAGTTTTCCTGTGCGCCAAAGCTGCCGCAATTTTTCCCTGGTGGAATCAGAGATACTAGACTCGGGTCCGATATATTCTACATTGCTTGAGGTTTCCAAGGGTTTGGTTGGCAAAAGAATGTCCAGCAAACGGTCTTCTGCCGAAGCTTCAGCTTTGATACGTACCTTTTGTTCTTCTTCCTGGCGTACCAAGCTGACACCAATTTCCATGAGGTCACGGATAATGGACTCCACATCACGGCCCACATAGCCCACTTCCGTAAACTTGGTGGCTTCTACCTTAACAAAGGGAGAACCAGCCAGCTTGGCCAAGCGGCGAGCAATTTCAGTTTTACCCACGCCAGTAGGACCTATCATGAGGATATTTTTGGGTGCAATTTCTTCGGCAAGATCTGGTTCAAGTTGGCGACGGCGCCAACGATTGCGTAAGGCTATAGCGACCATGCGTTTGGCCTGATCCTGACCAACAATATATTTATCCAATTCCAAAACAATTTCACGGGGAGTTAGAGTATTCATGCATCATTCCTACTAGCTGTTTCAAAAATAATATGATCATTGGTAAAAACGCAGATTTCAGCAGCAATGGCCATGGCTTTGGCCACAATTTCCTGGGCAGTTAATGCAGTATGTCGTCGCAAAGCTCTGGCTGCTGATAGAGCATAGGCGCCTCCAGAACCAATGGCTGCTACACCATCATCAGGTTCAATAACATCTCCTGTCCCACTTAAAATCAGGATAGTTTCACTGTCAGCGACCAAAAGCATAGCCTCCAACCGACGCAGATATTTGTCACTACGCCAGTCTTTGGCCAACTCCACACTGGCCCGCACCAAGTTTCCGCCAAATTCTTCCAACTTGGCTTCAAATTTTTCAAAAAGGGTAAAAGCATCTGCTGTGGATCCGGCAAACCCGCACACAATGCGGTCGCGATATAAGCGGCGTACCTTACGAGCACCATGCTTGATGGCCATGGCTTGTCCCAGGGTTACCTGGCCGTCACCAGCAATGGTCACCCCTTGGTCATCCTTGACTGCCAAGATGGTAGTTCCGTGCAATTCTTGCATAATTTCTTCCTTGGGTTGGTTCCATGATTTATAGAGATAAATCATACAACTTGAGCACTCTGTTCAGCTTGTCAAGTAAGGGGCTTGGTATCATAAAATGCAAACTTTAAAAATATTTCTTGACGTTGTTGGCACTGACACTTAAAAGACTAATTCTTTATGCGCCCGTAGCTCAGCTGGATAGAGTACCTGACTACGAATCAGTAGGCCGCATGTTCGAATCATGCCGGGCGCGCCATAGATTACAAGGGGTTACTGAGGATTGTCAGTAGCTCCTTTTTTTGTGGTGGGACTTTTCAATTTATAGCCTTTTCAAAAACGTTCATTGCCAAGCAATCACTGTTATCCATGCTATGTAGATAAATTTCAGTTGTAGTTCTGTTTTTATGACCTAGAAGTTTTTGGATAGTGCTAATGGGGATGTGGCGAATTATCTCGGAGCTTGGATGTATAGCTGGTGCACTGAGCAACTAAAATTCAGGGCCAAACATCCATGGCGTTCACTAAGCCCACATTCATTATATACGAAATCTACCTATTCACATTTTGGGGCTGGCCTTAAAGCATTTTTGCAGTAACTGCCTTTATTACTTTATTTTCAAGGCTAAGATTGCAAGCATACGTTTAAGCGTACTATTTTTTCATCTAGCTCTTTAAGTCTGTGAGTGTCCAGAAATCTCCATGTCATCGTATTTGGACTTCCAGTGGCGATAGATATCCTGGCTGATGCCGTATTCACGGCAAATCTTAGCAACCTTGTGCTCACCACCAGCTTCGTTCAAAATCCGAACAATTAGATTTTTTGAAAATCGAGGTCGTTTCATCTAGACCTTCCTAAGAGATACTTTGTTCACAAAGCTCTCATTGTAAATGGTGTTGTTTTAGGGGAGGCATATAACGGCAACGACGTGATGAAGGAAAATAAGGAAAATGTGTCCGAATAAACCATAGACCGATACAAATTAAGCCTGTATGCAAGTCCATAGAGGGATATATGAGATAAAGCTATGTCCTCAGAGGCTTTTTCGACGGTACGTAAAGAGCTTTATGCAAGAGGGAAATCGATTCACAGTGTGCTCCAGAAGATGCAAGGTGAAATGGATAAGGTTCAAAATTTTGGCAGATCAAAAGATTGTGTCTGAACCTATTTTAGAGGAAGGACCCCTTGGAGTAACTACTCAAGGCAAGCATCTTTTTGTGGATGATAGGGTTTACAAGATTACCATTCAGTCAGATTGGGAAGATCCATCTAGGTGGAAAATGAAGAAGTAAAGGGAGGATTGGTTGTGAAAAATGGTGTAGGAGTTTTTAGGGCTTTGATGTGTGCTTTTCTTTTCTCTGTAGCATTTGTGCTAATAGTACCTGCAACATCCCTTGCTTTTGGTGGTTTTACGGACGGACCAGAGCCTTTTGTGTATCCACCTGATATTACCGATCCATACAGGGTAGATAAGGGAATGTGGCTCTTAGTAGATGTGATAGGTGCAAGTCACCCAACAGCTATTGAAATAATCCTTATTCAGCCCGATGGGACTGAAAAAGTGGTTGCTACTAGCAAGTGGGATCGAAATACCCATGCAAGATATAAAGCTCCAAGAGAGAACTATGATGGGATAATAGGAAAGTGGCCAGTTTATGTTCGCTTTTTTGGTCCAGCAGAAGAAGGTAAGAAAAATAACTTCAGCTTTCATTTGAAACAGGTGCTTGAACCACCCTTTACTAAATAGGAAGCATGGAAAATTTCGAAGAGTTTAAGCTTGAACAGTTTCGGTTTTCCAGAGATGAAATAGATAGGCTTCTCGTTTGGGGTTTTGAACGAGGAGCCTCTGCCTTTCAGTTTTTGCCTAATAAAGTCCGTAGTTAAGGGGGTATGATAGGCAATGGCTTCAGCCATGCCAAATGCCAATGAGTTCAAGCGATATTAAGGATTTTTCAAACACTTCTTCTCGCACTCCGTCTTCTTTGATACGGCATCGAAAACAGGTCAGATCAGATGGATGACAAAGCAGTTTTCAGCGACTCATTTTTGTCCAGAAAAGTTTGGTAACAGGGGTTTTGGATCTATGTCTCTACAATACGTTCGACATTTAAATTTTTAAGGTGTTTGAGAATGTGCAGGCCAATTATTTGGTCAACCAAATGCAGCATGCAGTGGTAGAAAATTTTCCTCAAACACCTGCCAGAGAATGGCTTTGCCTAGCCTGAGCAGATAATATTCAGGATTGAGTTGATCGAGCAAATTTGGGCATAAAGAACTGAGTTGACGGTTTAATTTTTTAGGCTGCATTCTTGACAACATCGAAGTAATTTCAATCAGGAGATTACTTTTATTACTGCATAACAGATTTTATAAAATATAGTTTTGGTGGACAAATGTCAGATTATTTCAGCGCGATGCTAGTTTCTTAGGTCCGACTATTTAGTTCTTTCTAGATAACTACTGCTTATGTCTGACTCACATCAACGTCGCAGTCCCAGTTTCTCTAAAAGTGCATTATATTTCTTATAGTATCATTAAGTCCAGATTTAATAAAATATTCATGGCTATTGTTCGTCAAAAAGGCTGCTGCCAATAATGGGAACACGAGGCAGCGATCTTTGCTGTTTTTTTGTCTGATACGTCTGGTAGCTTCCCGTTCGTGTAAGATAGTTGCCAGCATATCCTAAGTAATGGGATCATTTTCAGCCACTAATAGTTCCACGTGTACTTTGCTGGGGAGAAATCAGGCTCTCACCTCCAGGGATTGGTTGTTCGGGCTGTAAGGTATGTAAAGGCAAAGTAATGGA
Source organism: Desulfovibrionales bacterium (assembly GCA_012727715.1). Lineage (GTDB taxonomy): Bacteria > Desulfobacterota > Desulfovibrionia > Desulfovibrionales > Desulfomicrobiaceae > Desulfomicrobium. Next base: position 7,952 of record JAAYGN010000054.1, read on the forward strand.
AATTGTTGTGCCCACTCCAAGGGTACTTTCCAAAGTTACGGAGCCGTCCATAAGTTCCACCAAATTTTTGACAATGGCTAGGCCAAGACCTGTGCCTACTGTATGGCGTTGATGATTTTTGCCTTGGCTATAGGGCGAAAAGAGTTTGTCCAGCTGGTCTTGCGCAATACCAATGCCAGTATCTTGAATTGTTATCTGGATGGGTACCAAGTGTTGTTTTGCGCTGTCTTCCAAAACTGAGAGGGTAATGGCAATCTCCCCCTCATTGGTAAATTTTACAGCATTACTAAGGAGATTGAGAAGAACTTGTCGAATCAGGTTGGGTTCACCTTGCAGCTGTTCAGGAATATTGTCTGCAATATGCAAGTTCAGGGATAAATTTTTGTCTGCAATTTGGGCTTGAAAAAGTTTGGGCACAGAATGGATAAGCTGGCTCAGTTCAAAAGCTGTATGGTTGACATCCATTTTTCCAGCTTCTAGTTTGGAAAAATCTAAAATATTATTCATAAGATCCGTCATGGCACTAACGGCTTGCAGACCAGTATCAACATAGGATTGTTGGTCCTGGTCAAGAGTTGTCATGTCCAGAAGCTGGAAAATGCCATGAATGCCATTCATAGGTGTGCGGATTTCATGGGTCATAAAGGCTAAAAAATCAGCCTTGGACTGAACTGCTTCATCAGCAACTTGTTTGGCGAGTATGAGTTTTTCACGCGTGGCCTTGGCGTTTGTAATATTACGAGTCACACCCACAAAAGAGTAAGGCTTGTTTGTTTTATCCAGTAATTGCCGAAAAATAAGCTCAGCCCAAATAGTGTCACCTTTTTTATGAAAAGTTCCACCTCTATCCGCACGCTATCATGCACACGCTTTTCATCACTCCAAACGCGTTGAGTTTCAGAAAGAGCACGTTTTAAAGAGTCCGGAGGCATGATGTCAAAAACTGTTTCTGACAAGGCCTCCTCAACAGTGATCCCTCGCAATTTTTCTACAGATGGACTGACATAAGTAAATTGTCTGTCCAAGTTTGTTACCCAGATAACATCATCCACGTTATCAGCTAGCAGGCGATATTTTCTCTTTTCCTCAGCAAGAGCTAATTCTGCTTTTTTCTGCTCAGTTATATCTTCAAATACAGAATAAATCTGATAAGGCGTAGTTGATCCTGCCTGAAAAAGAGGTGTGGAAGATACAGAAAGCCAGATATATTCTTCCAGTTGGGGAGGTTTTATGCCTAAAACATGTTGTTGAACAGTCTTTCCTGTGCGCAAAGACACAAAAACTGGCCACTCTGATGCTGGAACAACCTCTCCCTGCTCATTGACAACCTTCCACCTAAAAGAGGGCTGGTGCCCCACCATATCTTTTACAGGAGTGCCAAAAATATGTTCCACAGCTGGGTTAGCCATAACTATTTGACCTTCAGCATCAAAATACATGACTCCTTGGGTCATGGTCGTAAAGAGGCGGCGATAGGTCTTCTCCTGCTCCATAATGGTTTGTTCAGCTATTTTTTTCGCAGTTATATCAATGCAAAATCCGTAATAATACAGGGTTTTTCCTGTGTTGTCTGCTACTTTACCCGCACTTTCAGACACCCAAATGGTAGCCCCATCTTTTTTAAGATACTGAATCATGGTGAACCATCTGGCGTTTTTCTTCCAAAATTCGCACAAATAACTCTCGATCATGGGTTCTAGCATACAACTGGCTGGCAGTATCATGGATAGATGCCACAAGTTCCTGGCTTGATGCATACCCAAGCATTTGAGCCATAGCCTTATTGGTGTATAAAAATCGACCTTCAGGGCTGCTAAGATACACGCCAATGGGCGCGTTTGCCAAAAGGCGATAGCTCTCATTGAGTGTCAACTCTTCTGCTAGATCTTCTACGTCTGGACTTATTGATCCCATCCTCAACTTCCTTAAGGAGAAATTATTTTGTTTTGTGGATTTATAGCGACTGTAAGCTTATTTCAACAGCTTAACGATGCTCTGCTGCATATTTTTACCCTTGGCATGAACCCATAGCAAACCAAGATTGTGAAAGGTAAAATATGGCTGCCAACAAACTTTATCATGGGCTATTTGGTAATAAAATCAACTTTTAAGTCATCTAAAAAAATATTGAAGCAATTATGACTAAGGTTTGGACGAAGGCTGTTTTTCCTGCTCCATTGGATCCAGCAATGATGACGGTTTTGTGTTCATTCTGATCCAATCCTATATTCTTTGCAGCCTGGTTGTCTTTATGTTCCAGTAGTCCACCAGTTGCGTGATCAGGTACTTCTATTTGCTATTCAGTCTCTTGTTACTCTAAGAGCAGGCGTGGATATAGAGAAAGTAAGGACAATACTTTGGACAAAAGCCAACCAAAAATTAAGCTCTGCTAGCGTTTTCATATGCTTTTGATAAGGATAAATAAAAGGAAGGGGTAGAGTACTTTAAAATCCACTACAGTGGACTCATTGCTTTGTTTGGGAGAATTGTATAACTTATTAAGTCGTGGCTAGGAATTGGTAAAATCGTAGTTGGATGCTCAGACTTCCCAGGAAGTTCGAGGGATAAAGCTAAGTTACTCCTTTTTCTCTTGCCATTTTTAAAAACCATCTTATCTTTTGAGTTAGATTTTCATGTTCTTTGAAATGGGGCCGCCCTGGTTTCGACGGGGATGATGAGGCCAAAGTTGCAGGTCGAGGGGCTGGGTGGCCTCGTTAAAACCCAGTGCAAACATAATTGCCAACGACAATTATGACTACGCAATGGCTGCCTAGTTTTAGGTAAGTATTGCTTGGCGACGTAAGACTCGCCACATCTGGACGGTGGATGTCTGATAATCCGTATCCGGGTGTCAAACCCCATCAGGCTGGCGAAAGGTTGCTGTCTGGACAGCCAATCGCGAGATAAAATCCGGGCTGGCTTTTGGGACGTTTGTTCACGGACTCACCCGAAGGCAAGAACCAAAACATGAACTAAACCTGTAGATGCTTTGCGCTAAGTGTTCTCGGACGGGAGTTCGATTCTCCCCGGCTCCACCACAAAATTTTGTAACCGCTTGAAATAGAGCGGTTTTTTTGTTTCTAAAAAGCCAGCCCGCGTGTGGCCCCACAAAGTAAAACTCTTGAAAGGTCCAGTCTAGAATGCTTTGCTGGTGGAG
>JAAYGN010000055.1 GCA_012727715.1 Desulfovibrionales bacterium
AGTGACTGGAGTTAAGGTCAAGCAGGTTCAGACCGGTGAACTGAGTCATATCTCAGCAGATGGAGTTTTTATTTTTGTGGGTTTTGTACCCAATAATGGGTTGGTACCGGCTGGGGTGAAGATGAATGCAGCAGGATATGTGATTACTGATGAAAAATGTGAGACCAATTTACCCGGTGTTTTTGCTGTGGGTGATTTGCGTCAAAAATTTGCTAATCAGATTGTTTTGGCGGCTGCTGATGGTTGTGTTGCTGCCTTGGCTGCAGCCCATTATGTACAAACGCGTAAAGACGAACATCAAAAAAAGGTTTGTTGTCCATCTTAAGGTCAAAGGGGCAGGAAAAATCCTGCCCCTTTGATAACAGCTTTATAAGTCAAGGGTTTTTTTCCAGGCTGTAGCCAAGTCGTCCACAGGTATGCTGGCCAAGGTTGTTTTTTTATCTCGTAATGTTAAAAGAGCATCATTTGTAGTTCGCCCCAAATAGCCGCAAAAGTCATCCTTAAAAAGAGTTTCAAAGGCAGGGATGTTATCTTCGGCCACTGTAACCACAAAACGGCTCGGAGATTCACTGTAGAGGGCTTGTTCCACAGAACAATCAAGGCTGGGCACCGCCGAAACATCAATATCAGCTCCCAGTCGTCCAGCCAAAGCCATTTCAGCCAGGGCTACAGCAAGGCCACCATCAGAAATATCATGGGCTGCTGTGAGCAGGCCTGAAGTAATGGCCTGGTGCATGCGCTGATAGCGAATACGTGCTGAAACAGCATCGACCTGGGGTATATCACCGCATAAGCCGAGAGCTTCGGCGTATTCAGAACCGCCTGTTTCATTTTTGGTCAGGCCCAGAATATACACGCACTGACCTGGCTGTTTAAAATCAGTGGTCATGGTTTTATTGGCATCAGCAATAACACCCATAACTGTAAAGAGCACAGTAGGGGGGATGGATATTTTTGTGGTGCCACCAGTATAGTCATTTTTCATGGAATCTTTGCCAGACACACAGGGCACGCCATAAGCCAGACAATAATGAGCCAGGGCCTGGTTGGCCCGGACCAATTGGGCGAGCTTGTAATGCCCATCCGGAGTTTTTTCAGACTGGACCGGGTCGCACCAGCAAAAATTATCCACTCCAGCCATATACCCAATGTCTGCGCCAGTAGCCACAGCATTACGCACCCCTTCATCAATGGCATTGGCCATCATCCAATAAGTATCTACATCACTGAGTTTGGGGCAAATTCCAGCCGCAATAACCAAAGCACGATCACTGCCCAATTGGGGACGGATTACCGCTGCATCAGCTGGACCATCATCTTTGGCACCCACTAAGGGTTTAATAACACTACCGCCTTGCACCTCATGATCAAATTGACGAATAATATTTTCACGAGAACAAATATTTAACCGACCAAGCATGCTCAAAAGGAATTGGCCATGATCATGGATATGGGTATCTATGTCACAGCTGTCACAAAGATTGCGTGGCTGTTCCCAGATGGCTTGCAATTGCAGTTGGGGGACACCATTGTGGAGAAAATCCATCTCCAGATCTGCAACAATGGTCTCTTTATAACGCACATGAAAAAAACCAGAATCTGTAAATTGCCCCAAGTCCGAGGCTTCTACGTCCATTTCCTTGGCCAGGGCCATGAATTCTTCTTTTTTGGCAGGCGGTACGGCCAAGGTCATGCGTTCTTGAGCTTCGGAGATCAAAATTTCCCATGGTCGAAGGCTTGGATATTTGAGGGGAGCCAGGGCCAGGTCCAGATCACAACCTCCACAATCCTGAGCCATTTCACCCACAGAAGATGATAATCCACCAGCACCGTTATCAGTAATGGCGTTGTAGAGTCCCATATCCCTGGCCTGCATTAAAAAATCATACATTTTGCGCTGGGTAATGGGGTCACCAATTTGTACGGTGGTGGCTGGAGAGCCTTCGTGAAGTTCTTCAGAGGAAAAAGTTGCGCCATGAATGCCGTCTTTACCAATGCGGCCACCAAGCATGACAATGCGATCACCGGGCATGGCCTTTTTCGTATGGCTGGGGCGTCCGGCCACGATTTTGGGCATGGTCCCGATGGAGCCACAGAACACCAGGGGTTTGCCCAAGAAACGCTCATGAAAAACCAGGTCTCCACCAACCATGGCCACACCGGATTTGTTGCCTCCATGTTCTGTGCCTGCTCGGGCACCTTCAAAAATACGGCGAGGGTGGAGAAGTCTGGGAGGAAGTTCCTCACTATAAAAGGGAGAGGCCAGACATAAGGCGTTGGTGGCACATAACAAATTGGCTCCTAGTCCCGTGCCAATGGCATCACGATTAACACCGATAATACCGGTCATGGCTCCACCATAGGGATCCAGGGCCGAAGGGCTGTTGTGGGTTTCCACCTTAATGCATATATTTAAGCTCTCACTAAAGGAAATGACTCCGGCATTATCCTTAAAGACTGAAAGACAAAAATCATCCGTGCCCATGCGTTGGCGCAAAACCTTGGTGCTTCCCTGAACAAAGGTTTTGTACAGGCTATTGATTTGGGTTTGGGTTCCATTTTCGCGGTTTTCATAGTTAATAAGGGAACTAAAAATTTTATGCTTGCAGTGCTCAGACCAGGTTTGAGCCAGACATTCCAATTCAGCGTCTGTAGAGGCATGGGGCAGGCCCAAAGCTTGACGGCGGGTCATAACTTCAGAACGGGCATAATAGTCACGAATAACCTGCATTTCTTCCAAATTAAGGGCCAAAACTCCGTCCTGGGATAATTGCATAAGCCCGGCATCATCCAAGATGGCCAGGTCGATAATGTCGATTTTTTTGGAAGTATCCCCAGTTACTTTGGCCATGGTCATGGGAAATCCCAAGTGAGCATCCCAGGTAGCTTTATCTTTAATTTGGATATGTTCTATGAGTTCATTGGCCAGAAGGTTTTGAGCAATGTGTTCTACTTGAGTCAGTAAAAGATTGCCTGAAAGAAGATACTGGGTTGAAGAATACACAGTCAGATTGGGGAGGTTTTCTTTAAGAACCATGCTCAGTGTTTCTGCTGCTGAACGCCCAGGATTATCTGTTACACCGGGGCGAAATCCCACATCAATAATCCAGTCAAAATCTACGGCCAAGGGGCTGGTTTGGGCAATATGTAGAATAGGGTCATGTAGGGCAGCTTTATGGATAGCCTGCTCAATGTGCGCTAAATCCAGACCTTCAATGGTGTAGGCCCGAATACAGCGTACTTGTTGCACAGTTAGACCCAGTTCCTCTTGAATTCTACGGGCTATTTTTTGGCCTTGGACGTCAATAATTTCTTGGCGCAAAGCTACTTCAACTCGAATCGCCATGCATGTCTCCTCATACTATATCAACGAATTGTTTTTATGTTTGTAAATGTACAATGGCAAAACCACCCTGGGCTTTGGCTTTGTAATTAGCTTTGTCACAACGTCTTAGCAGAGATTGAGCAGTATCTTCAGGCTCCAGCACACTGGCACCAATACTCAGACTGAGCTCGTTATTGTATTGTCGACGAAATTCTGTTTGTAAGCGCTGTGCGATATTATACAGTTTTTCCTCATTGGTATCACCAATAATGATCACAAACTCATCGCCACCAAAGCGGTATGGATAATCTTGTCCGGCACGTAACATGTTGCGCATGATTTGGCCTAGATCGCGTAATGCTTGATCGCCAATATGATGTCCATGGGTGTCATTAAAGTTTTTAAATTTATCAATATCAAAAAATATCATGCCCATGGGATAGCCTGTGCGGCGTGAGCGCAATATCTCTCGTTCAAGCATAGGCTCGAGATGATGACGGTTTAAAACTTGGGTTAAAGCATCAAATAAGGCCTGTTCTTTAATTTTATGTTCCAGACGTCTGATTTTGGATATATTTCTGCCCACAACTAATCCATAATCATTGCCATGGGAAAATTTTGAAAAAATAAGCTCTAAAATAAGCTGGTCACCATCTAAATCTAGATAGGTCTCAACAGCCATTGTACTTTGGGTCAAATGCTCCATATCCCATGGTTCAGCATAGGCTCTCAAGGGGCGAGCGATATGAAATAAATTTTTTCCCTGTAAAAAAGGAGCATGTTTGCCTGAGGCAAAAGTAATAATCCCTGATTTATCAACAGTGAATGCCAAATCTTGCATGGTAGCCAGAAGCTGGGTTAAAAAATCTCTTTGTTTTAAGGCTTCAAGTTCAAGTATGCGTATTTCTGAAAGATCCTGGACCAGGATTAAAATAGCTCTGCCTTGACCGGTTTCAACCTTATAACTGGACAAGGTAAAACATTGACTAGAATTTGTATCAGGCTGGACTCCCAAAGGACAATAGACCATGCAATGGCTACTTTGGTCTGCAGTATATAAAAAATGTAACCAGCCTGTTCTTGAGACATCTAGTCCATTATGATTTAGAGTTTTTTCAAAATGAGTGCCTGGAGAAATTTCTATGCAGATATGCCGGGAAAAAAGATCATTAGTTTGAGTGATTATCCCTTGGGCATCAAGAAGAGCTATACCTATAGGTAAAATATCCAGTAAACCTGCTTTTTGTTCCAATTTCCCAATAGTTTGTACATATTGTCTATAACTCTTGGCTAACAGACGAGAGTACATATTGACTTCTGCGGCATCATAGGTGTGGCTGTACGCCTTTCGCACGTGAATATTGCCCAAGTAGTCATCTTCAACCTTAAGGGGATAAGATGTTTGCAGAGATGACCCAAGACAAAATTTTTGTGCTTGTGTTGATGAGCTGATCTGGCCTTCTTGGATAATAAAGTATTGATAGCTTTCCAGACTTGGAGAATAGAGTTCAATTTCCGCCTCGATAATACTCCAATTCCAACGAAGGTGTTTGGCTATGCAGGATGCAACTGACCAAAGTCCGCCGGTAAGTCCTTCTATTTCTTTGCTTTGGTAGTAGAAGTTTTGGATCGCATGTAAAGAAAGGGAATAAAAGCGGTCTTTTTGAGGTAGTTCAACAATATTCATTGTGGTGCATAGGCTTTCAAAAAGAGTAGCGCATTGCTGACGTAAAGAATCCAGATTGTGATCTGGCAAAGCACCTATTTTAGACAACAAAAAACCAAGCTCGTTTAGGGAGTCAGGCTCAGAGTTAAGACAAAATTCTACTTCTGCCCAGCGCGTACCCAAGATAACTGCCTGGTTTAAAGAGGGATGATCTTGTACATGTTCACAGTCATGATGAGTCGCGATGGCCTTGATCATAGGCTGTGGGAGATTCCATTCTGTAAGAATTTCTGCAGTTAACTCCGCATGATTAATCGGTGCATGGTTATGCCATGTTGTGTAGGTTAGCCCATGATGAGCGGGTGGCTTTGTTGTCAGAGAAAGAAAATATTCGGGAAATGTCGCTGCACAAATAAAGAGGGAGAGATCCTTGAGCAGAGTGCATAAGTAGGCTGTATTTTTTTCTTCGGGAGCAATGTGTTGGGCGACAAGCTCAGCCCCAAGGGCAGACCAGATAATCACACGCCAGTTGGCAAAAACATCAAAGCCTTTTTGTTGTAGTAGGTTGTTAAGGCTCGTATGAAAGGAAAAGGAAAGGGCCAGGCGTAAGATTTCATTGATGCCCAGAATAAAAATAGCTCGTGAGAGATCAATGATTTTACCTGCTTGTCCATAGTGTGGAGAATTGGCTAAAGCAAGCACATTGGCACTTAATGCTGGATCAAGTTTTAAAATTTTAGAAATAACTTTGGAGTCTGGATCTGTTTTGGTTGCTTCTTGCAGCAGTTCAAGAGTTGCTGGCGAAAAAGTAGCCTGCAGACTTGAACGCAAGGTTATTTGGATATCTTGGAGAGCCATTGAATCTTGCGGCATGATTATTTTTCCCGAGTGAGCACAAAATCAATAATAGAATTCAACAGATTTTTCTCCTGACTCATGGGGAATGAGTCCAAAGCCTGTTTGGCCAGATTCAGATATGCCTTGGCTTCATTTCGTGTTTGTTGTGCGTATCCTCCCGTGCTAATGAGAGCAATAATTTCTTCTTGTCTTGTGCCAGATATAGGGGGTTGTGATAATTCTGCAATTAACGCTGCACGTTGTTTTTGTTCTAATGATTCCAGATAGAGTAGTAATGGTAACGTGTATTTTCCCTCACGTAAATCCCCCCCCAGAGGTTTTCCTGAAGTGGCTGAGGAAGAAGTATAATCCAGGGCATCATCCACAAGCTGAAAGGCAATGCCAAGGTTGAGGCCAAAGATGCGGGCAGCTTCTCTGGCTTTTGGGGATCCTTGAGCAGCAATGACCCCGGATTCACAAGCAGATTGAATAAGGTAGGCAGTTTTTCCAGTAATTATTTCTATATACTCTGCCTTGCTCATGGCTGCATTGCCCAGGGCTGCAATTTCCATGATTTCACCGGTAGCAGTCTGCATTATGGCTTTGGAAAAACAGGTGATCAGGTCAGGATTTCCTGTACGAGCAACAATTTCATTGGCCAGAGCCAAGAGTACGTCACCAGCCAAGATTGTAGGTGCAAGCCCAAAAATTGTATGTGCAGCAGGTTTGCCCCGTCGTAATTCAGCATTGTCTATAATATCATCATGCATCAATGTCGCAGAATGCAGAAATTCAAGGGCGCTAGCTAGAGTATGTAAATTGTCACCACGCCAATGAAAAGCACGGGCAAATAAAATTGTCAGCATGGGCCGCAGGCGTTTCCCACCACCTTGCATAACATGTTCAGCAACAGGGCGGATAATAGGTGCCAGCTGAGTGATTTCTGCATCAATGGCTGCATCAATGACAGGCAGTTCCTTGGAAAAGGCAACTTTAAGTTGAACGAGACCGTGATTCATGCGTGTTTCCAAAAAGTTTGCAAAGTGTTGAGAGCGTTCATTCCTTTTGTACCCATATCCAAGCTTAAATCATTTACATAGGCTTTGATATGTTGTTTTAGAACTATTGCATCAAGTTCACGAGCCAGTCCAGATACCAAAGGCATAATTCTTTCTGGCTGTGCTTGGGCTACTTGTATGCTGTCCTGGATGGTTTTTTCCACCAGAGCGCGTGTTTTAGAGCCATACGCTTTGGGAATGACAATACAGCCAAGGGGTAAAGGTAAATTTTGGGTCTGTTCCTGCCACCATTTTCCCAGATCAAGATGGAGGTTTAGGTCGTATTGTTCGTAAATCAAAGCTGTCTCATGAATAAGGAGACCCGCATCCACAGTGCCTTTTTGCACAGCATGAACAATGGCATGGAAAACCATGGGTACAGGGGTAAATCCTTGGGGCATGGCCCTTTGAAGCAGGAGCATGGCAGTGGTGTCCAAACCAGGTACAGCAATGGTCTGAACGGGTTTGTCGTTGTTACGACGGACAACGACTTTTGGGCCGTGCTTAAGGCCAAAGGCGCCTCCACAAGAAAGGATGTCATGACTGCCTTGCAGGCATAGAGCCGTGGCAGCACTAACTTTGGTTACGGCCCAGGAGTTGGCCTTGGCTCCTTGGTTGAGTTCCTGGACATCGTGCCAAATGAAACGGCAATTATGGCCGGGAAGTGGAGCGAGTCCCAAGATCCAGGCTGCAAAAATAAATGTATCATTAGGGCATGGTGAAATGGCAATAGATAATGATTTCATAGTCATGATGCTATTAAAGTAGGTAATATTTTGCTCAAAGCAGTAAGAGCTTGGCGAATTTTCCATTGGCTTTTATCTTGTATGCCCACAATATTTGAGACTGTTCTGACTTCCAGAAATGGGATATTATATTTGTGTGCTGCCAAGGCCAAAGCAAAGCCTTCCATATTTTCTGTTGCAGCCATGTATTGAAAGTTGAGTATGTCTGCTCGCTTACGGTCTCCACTAACTCCTGAGACAGTTATGCTGTGTCCCACGGGCCAACTTTGTGGCAGATTTAGGCCCATATTTTTAGCAGCACTATATGGTGTTAAATTGAGACGATGAGGAGGCGTCAGGGACAAATCTGGTAACATCTGATGAGCAAAGGGCATTTCTTGTTCGTCTGAAGAGCAGCGAATGCCATACTCAGGAAAAATTTCAGCATCTGCAATACATGTACTGAGCATGGGAATATTTTTGCTATCATATGTTCCGCAAATACCCAAATTGATGATCCCTGTAGTGTGTGGGTACTGTTCTAAAAGTATTCCGATATGTAGTGCCGCAGCTATGGGGCCAATACCAACAACACAGGCCAGCAGATCTTGGCTTTTAAACCTCATAGGCGCAGGCCAGGCCTTGGGAGGGGCACTTATCCCATCAAGAGCACTCAGGCATTCACGTTGTGTGGCGCAGGCTAAGATGATCATTGATATGTAGTCGGGTCCTTATAACCGCCAATAAATAGCGTGGTTAGCAAACATGCTTTTTTTAAATAGCCCTTTGATATCTATGATGATTGGTTTTCTTGTCGAACGGAACATGGACAACAGATGGCTAAGATCCAGTGCTTGGAACTGGGCATGGGTGACTGCAATGATGAGGGCATCAAGCTCTTGTAGGGCATGCAAGGGGAGTAGCTCCACTTGACATAATTTCTGGGCGTCCTTGGGATTGGCCAGGGGATCGTGAATCAATACCTGAACCTGGTATTCTTGCAACTCATGGATAATGTCCTGGACGCGACTATTACGCAGATCAGGGACATTTTCTTTGAAAGTCAGGCCCAAGAGTCCCACCCGTGCTTCCTTGATGGGACAACCATTTTTGACCATGGTCTTAATGGTTTTTTCGACTATGAACTTGCCCACCCCATCGTTGATACGTCGGCCAGCCAAAATAACCTGGGGATGATAGTCTAAGGACTCTGCTTTATAGGTGAGGTAGTAAGGGTCAACGCCAATACAATGTCCACCCACAAGACCAGGTCGAAAAGGTAGAAAATTCCATTTGGTACCCGCAGCCTCCAAAACTTCCAGGGTATCAATATGCATACGATCAAAAATTAAAGCTAACTCGTTCATTAAAGCAATATTGAGGTCGCGTTGAGTATTTTCAATCACCTTGGCAGCTTCAGCAACCTTGATACTTGAGGCCCGATGTACTCCAGCTGGAACAATGGTTGAGTACAATTGTTCCAGAACATCGGCTGTGGGTTGATCCTGACCTGCGACAACTTTGGTAATTGTTTCCAGGGTATGAATTCGATCCCCAGGATTGATACGCTCTGGAGAATAGCCAACTGTGAACTCTGCCCCACATTTAAGCCCAGATTGTTTCTCTAAAATAGGAATGCAAATTTCTTCCGTGAGCCCAGGATAAACTGTTGACTCATAGACTACAATTGTCCCTTGTGACAGATTTTTCCCTACAATTTGTGATGCACTGACAATAGGTCTGAGGTCTGGTTTTCTGTTCCCATCAATGGGTGTGGGTACAGCAACAACAATGATTCCAGCTTCTGAGAGTAAAGATGGGTTATCAGTATAGTGAACTTGTGTGTTTTTTAAACAGGATGCATTCACTTCATTTGTCGTATCCACACCGTGTTGCAGTTCTTGGATTCGAGTAGAAGAGATGTCAAAGCCTGTAACAGTAAATTTTTTACCAAGGGCAACAGCTAGAGGTAGCCCCACATACCCCAAGCCGACTACAGCCACTTTTTTGTTTCCAGATACAATATCTATAAAGCTGACCATAAAATAGTCCTTAGGATAATTCTTTTGCAGGCCAATGGTTAACCTGCTTTTTGTGCAATATGAATGTAGACAATGCCCGAGGATAAGGGTTGGTATAAAACCTTGGAAAAACCAGCATCCAGGAGTTCCTGGGCTAACGTTCGGGCTTGGGGAAAAGCAGTGATGGTATCGGCGAGATATTGGTATGCTTCAGGGTCTTTTGAAAAAAAGACGCCAACCTTGGGTAAGATCCAATGCAGATAGAAATTATATAGCCCCTTCCAAATCTGGGTTTGTCCGGTACCAAACTCCAGAATACACAGGCGTCCACCTGGCGCAAGCACTCGTAAAATTTCCTTGTACGCATCTGTCCGGGGCAAGATGTTGCGAATTCCAAAAGCAATGGTCACTGTATCCACGCAATGATCTGGCAGAGGTAAAAAACGTCCATCACCTTGAATGGGCATGATATTGTGCGCGTTGTGAATTTTTTGTTGGCCTTTGTGAAGCATGGACCGAGAAAAATCCACAGCAAATATCTGCTTGGCACTCTTTTGATGGGCAATGGCCAAGCTGACATCCAAGGTGCCTGCAGCAAGATCCAAGATATTACCTGTGGACCCGAAGCGTATGGTTGCAACCAGTCTTTTCCGCCAATACAGGTCTTGTCCCATGCTCAGGAAGTGATTTAGAAAATCATACCATCCAGCAATATTGTCAAAAAGAGTGGAAACTTTTTTACTATGGGCTTCAGGATTCAAGGGCAGAGTCCTGGTTATCAGCAGTGATTGTTCTGTTTTTCGTTACTGTGCGATAGACATCATCATAAATGGGTTCAAAAAATTCAGCAAAATTAGCCGGAGAGATACGGCCAATTTCAATGAATTTGACAATGATTTCTTTGGTTACTTGTAGGGCCTGCTTTTGAATTTGGTCCATGGCCATCTCACTTTGGTTAGATTACAGAAAAAACCGCCCGGGGGATGGTCTTGACCTGCTTTGGGGAACCGGGCGGTAAAAATGAAAGAAAAACCCTGAAGCCCTCCCTTCCTTTTGTTCGTAATTTTACCATAACTCCCTTGTGGAGTCGAGAGCGTTACTCCGTGTTTCCCTAGGCTTCTTCGGACATGTTCTGGACAAGATTTTCTATTTCTTCCCGGATAATTTTTGCTGCATTAGCAGGGATTTGAGTCTGGATATAGTTGTGGAGTTCTTCTTTGAGTGCGGTCATATGCTCAGTAAAAAGAGTTGATGAAACCAGACCAGACATTTCTTCACGCACAAGGCGCAGTTCTTCTTTGAGCTTGAGTATTTCCTGCAGCTGCGTTTCATTTTTTTCTTGTAACACTGTTCGGGCAGCCTCTTGCTGCTCAAGGGTGTTACGTAACGTCTCTAACTCTGTTTCCAGGGCTTGCACTTGAGTCCCAAGATCCTTGGTCTTTGTCTGGGTATCTGAAAGGTCGGTTATTACGGTTTGCAGGGAATGTACCGACTGAGTAAGGTCTGACATGCTTGAGGCACTTGGGATATCCAGAAGTTTTTGATCAATACTTGTTACAAGCTCATCTCGGATTTGTTCCTGCTTTTCTACCATGAGGCCATGAAATCTTTCTTCCACATCATTTAAGATTTCATTGTGGAAAGATTGGGCAAAAGGGATGTGCTCTGTAGTTTGCGGCAAGGCACTCAGGATTTGGTTGGTATTAATCTCCACCACAGGATCTGGTTTGTTTTCCAAGGTTAAGAGCCTTTCTTGTGCATTGCCAACTTGCTGCAACAAGTCTTCTATAACTTCTCTGGGTGGAAGAGCGTGGAGTTTTCCATCCAACTCGTTTAGGATTGCACTGCGCAGAGTTTGGACAAAAGGAAGCTGGTCCGGGTTTTGAGGTATGGCTGCCAAAAACTGCTCTGTCGTCACCTCCACCACATGCGCGGGGGTATTTTCTAAAGCATGAACACGTTTTTGGATGGTCTCCAACATTTGACTCAGGCTTTCTACATCTTTTTTGTCTGGCAAAGCTTCCAGGCGAAATTCCAGTTCTTTAAGAAGCTGCTCACGTACTTCCTGCGTTTCATGGGTTTGTTTTGGTTCTGCAACGGGGCTTTCTTGGCCTTGAGCCATAACTCCGTCTTGTATTTTTTGGTTTTCTTGTTCAGCTATGTTTTGCGGGTAAACCTGATTGGTAACCGGGGAGGTTGTTACTTGTAAATCAGCTTCTTGAGCGGGGATGGTTGTAGCTTCAGAGAGTACATCAAGGCTGTGGGACAGCAAATCATCTTCTGGCTCGGATAGTAGAGGGCCAGCCATGTCATTTTTTTGTGTAATGACATCTTGCTTTGAACTATTGGTTATGGGGGAAGTATTATCTTCCAAAAGTAGATCTAAGGCTGAGGACGAATCGAGAGGTACATCTGCATCTGATTGGAGGGCTTGAAAAACATCATCCAGATCCAAATCATCAGTTAAAATTTCTTCTTCCAAATCCACCCAGGTGGGACTCGTTGTTTGTTCTATTGTGGGGGTGCCAGAGGTGGGAGTCCGAGGGGAGACCGGGGTTGTTGTGGAAGTGGTATGTTGAAATAAAATTTCATCAAGTTCAAGCTCAAGGTCCAGACTTTTGGCACCAACAGGTTTGTCCTTGGGAAAATCATCTGATTTAGGGTCAAGGGCGATGCCTTCCTCGACAACTTCCGTAAGCTCAATAATATCTTCTAATGGTGCCTTGGGTGTGGTCATAAGAAAATCCTTGTTTACCATGTAGAGTTTGAAAAACTTATCATAATCAGTCTATCGTTATTGCCTCATGCCAGGCTAGCTGATTTTGTATCAAAAAAAAAGCCCCCACCCACGAGCTTGGTGAGAGGGGGCGTACCAAAGGCCGGCCTTTGCTTGTGCTTAGAAAACTAGGTTAAATACGTTATTTGGTATGGCACTTACCACAGGCAGTAGGACCAAAAGGCTTTTCTTCTTTTTTCAGCTTCTTGTGACACTCAATGCATTGGTCATGAAAAGCATTTTCTACCAACTTGATGTCCTTGGCATTTTCTTTATCTCTGAATTCCAGAGAGTCGTGGCAGCCAGAAGAAGTACATAGGACGTAGGCATTGCCATCAAGTTCCATGTGGTGACAATGCTGGCATTCTACAGATTCGTGTTTGGAGTGAGCAAAAGGCACTGCCTTTTGTAGCTTTCCGGGCTGGTCACCCTTAGGTTTTACTTTCATGCCCTCAGGTGCGGTAATGATCAGATCGTCTCCAGGTGCATCAACAGCATAAAGCATTGAAGCAACCCCAAAGGAGAGGACCACCGCGCAGATTAGGCTGATCAACATTGATTTCTTCATCCTCTTTCTACCTCCAGAAAGAAAAAGTTACAAAAAGCACAAGCTGGTCATATATACTAACGGTTTTGGTCATCAGTCAAGAATACCGGTCAAATCTTCTAAAATTTTTATTTAAAATTGTACCTTGCGTGCAGCGTCTAGGGTTTTGTCAAAGTCATCATCAGTGTGAGCAAAGGATGTAAAGGCGCATTCAAAACCGGATGGTGCAAGATAAATGCCTTGCTTGCGCATTTGTTGATAAAAAGAAACGAAGAGGTCAGAATTCGCAGTCTGGGCTGAAGAAAAGTCAACCACAGGTTGGTCAGTGAAAAACAGTGTAAATAAAGACGCAATGTGATTCCGCTGAACAGGAACACCCTTGCTGCGCAAAATTTTCTCAAGTTCTTCTGAAAAGCTACTGGTGCGTTGGGCCAGGTCATTGTAATCTAGCTGGGCCAATTCTTGTAAAGTGGCCAGGCCAGCAGCCATAGCTAGTGGGTTACCTGACAATGTGCCTGCTTGATAGACTGTGCCGCTGGGTGCGATATGGCTCATGATTTCTTTTTTCCCGCCATAGGCTCCCACAGGAAGTCCACCGCCAATAATTTTACCTAAACAGGTGAGATCTGGTGTAATGCCAAAGATTTTTTGGGCTCCACCAAAGCTTACCCGAAATCCGGTAATAACTTCATCAAAAATAAGCAGAGCACCATAGTTATGTGTTAACTCCCGTAAGCCCTCCAGAAATCCGGGTTGAGGCAGAACCAGACCCATGTTGCCTGCTACTGGCTCCACAATAACTGCCGCAATATCACTACCTTTTGCTTCAAAAAGAGCACGTACTGTATCAAGATCATTATAATTAGCGAGCAAGGTGTGTTTGACCACGTCCTGGGGGACACCGGGTGTGCCGGGGATAGATTGAGTGGCCACTCCTGATCCCGCACTGGCTAAAAAAGCATCAGCATGGCCATGATATCCACCATGAAATTTTATCACACCATTGCGTTTGGTATATCCCCTGGCCAAACGTAAGGCACTCATGGTCGCTTCAGTTCCAGAACTGACCATGCGAACCATTTCTATTCCAGGTACAGCCTGGACTACAGCCTCGGCCAGCTCCACCTCTAATCGACTTGGAGCACCAAAACTTGTGCCCTTGGCAGCAGCTATAGCTATGGCTTGGGCAACTTTTGGATGGTTGTGCCCCAACAACATGGGGCCCCAGGACATGACATAATCAATAAGAGTTTGCCCATCTTCAGTTGTGAGTGTGCTGCCAGCTGCTGAAGCGATAAACAGGGGATCACAGTGGACACTTTTGCATGCACGTACAGGGCTATTCACCCCACCAGGTATCAGAGTACTGGCTTTATGAAAAAGTTCTTGGGATATGCTCATGAGTACTCCTAAAAAAATTGCATAGATGTTTTTTTAAGTTCTTTGACGCTGAATAAAATTTCATATTGGGTGACACCAGTTTGGGCGCAGAGTTCTTGGACAACATTTAGACAGTCATCCTGGTTTTTACCATGGATCATGGTGTACAGGTTGTAGGGCCAGTCCAGGCAGTTGGGGCGCTGGTAGCAGTGAGATATTTCTCGACGTGCAGCCATAGCCTGGCCAACCACATCAATGTCAAATCCATCTTCAACATACCAGGCCACCATGGCATTAAATTTATATCCTGCCTGCTGATGACGCAGCGTGGCACCAAAACGGCGAATCTGTCCCCCTTCTTTAAGGCGACTTAAGAGCTCCAAGACAACTTCTTCGCTGGTGCCAACCTCATTGGCAATATCTGCATATGGAGTAGCACTGTCTGGCAACGTCGCCTGGACAATGCGTAAAATTTGCTTTTCAGTCGGAGTGAATTCCACGTGATATCCTTCTTTTGGCTAGAAAATTGACATAAATGACTCTTTTAATCCTATACTTTTCAGCACATACTGGCAACTGCGGGCTTTACAGAACAAATTTCTTTTTTGATACTTTCAGTTTCAAAACTTTTGCAGGGAGGCATGTGTGAATATCGCAGTATTGGGTGGCGGAAGTTGGGGGACGGCTTTGGCCAATATGTTGGCAGATAAAGCCAAGGTTAAGCTCTGGGTGCGTCGAGCAGAGGTAGCACAAGAAATAAATGTCCAGCATAGTAATAACCGTTATCTTCCTGGGCATGTTCTCCATCAGGCTTTGGTGGCAAGTACTCAGGCTCAGGTAGTGTTACAGAATACAGATTGTGTTTTGTTGGCCGTTCCGTGCCAGCAACTTGGCTCATGCTTACGCGAGTTGCGCAGGTATTTTCCTCCTTCCATTCCTGTGGTTTGTGCCAGCAAAGGGGTAGAGCAGGAAACCTTTAGGACCATGAGCCAGGTGGTTAATGAAGAATTGGCCGGGTTAAGCCCAGGGTATGCCATGTTATCCGGGCCATCTTTTGCTGCGGAAGTTGCTGCAAAAATGCCAACAGCAGTAACTTTGGGCTGTGCGGATGCTCAAGTTGCTGCTTTTATACAAAATCTTTTTTCCAGTGAATCCTTTAGAGTATATGTTAATCCGGATGTTCTTGGGGTGGAACTAGGAGGGGCTGTGAAAAATATCATGGCCATTGCCTCTGGTATTTCCGATGGTTTGGGCTTTGGGGAAAATGCGCGAGCTGGGCTCATCACTCGAGGCCTGGCAGAAATGTCTCGTCTTGGTGTGGCTCTTGGTGCTCAGCCAGCGACATTTATGGGTCTGTCCGGCCTTGGTGATTTGGTTTTAACCTGTACTGGCGATCAAAGCCGTAATCGCCAGGTGGGCTTGGGTGTTGGTCGAGGTAAGACCTTGGCCCAGATTCAGTCAGCGATGCATAATGTGGCTGAAGGCGTGCATACCACCCAGGCAGTCCATGCTTTGGGGCGCTTTCGAGATATTGATTTACCCATAACTGACCAAGTGCACGCCATGCTTTTTGAAGATAAAAATCCCCAAGAGGCTGTGCACGAGCTTATGACGCGGCCCTTGCGCTGGGAGCAAGGGTATTAGGAGAGAAAACTCACCCAGAGTGTTCTTGTTCTTGGTCCATCAAATTCGCCCAAAAAGATTCTTTGCCAGGTGCCCAATTGCAATTGTCCATGCTTTACAATGACCAGGACCGAAGAACCCAGCAAAGAGGCCTTGATATGTGCATCCGAGTTTCCTTCGACATGGTGGAAGTAGGCAGAGTTGGGCACCATGATTTGCAAATGGGCCAAAATGTCGTGACAGACATCAGGGTCAGCTCCCTCATTAATGGTCAGCCCAGCAGTTGTGTGGGGGCAATAGATCAGCACTGCTCCTGATTCGATATTATTTGAATGGATGAGTTTGACTATTTGTCCGGTGATATCAAACAAGACTTCAGGACCTGTAGTGGTGACTTTGATGGTATACATGTCTTAGCCCTCATATTCTAAAGTCAGGATATTGCCACAATCGTTATAGGTTATTTTTCTGGCCAAAAGACGAAAGATTTCCTGGCCACGACCACTTTCTGCTTCGACCCTACTTTTGAAATCCAGATGTTTTTTCCAGTCAAATCCCGGCCCCTGGTCTTCAATTTGTAAAATAATTGTGTCTTCTTCGCCACATACATGAAAAAAAACTTTTTTCTCAGATTGAAACCTGTTGCCGTGGACCATGGCATTGTTCAATGCTTCTCGGGCCAGGAGAGCTACATGAAAAAAGGTATGCTGTTGATTGGTTGTTTTTAAAAATTGCTTAAGCTGCTCGATACATTTGTCTACATTGGTCAGCTCTGTGGTCATTGTTACTGAAAAACTACAAGTATCCTGGGTAACCTGAAACATGGTCAGATCTCAATACCCATCAAAATGGTATCATCTTCTGGGGTATGGTCGGACTTGGTTATAGCAGCCTGAATGGTTTTTATGGCCTGATCGAGGGGGAGTGCTTTTGACTGCCGACAAAGATCAACGAGTGTGGCCAAACCTTTTTCACGATGCATAGCCTGGTTTCCAAATCCTTCGATCAACCCATCTGTGTACATGAATAGCCGGTCTTGGAGGGATACAGGAATAGTAACAGATTCACAGGTAACATTGTCAAAAACGCCAAGAATATCGCCAACACAGTGTAGAA
>JAAYGN010000056.1 GCA_012727715.1 Desulfovibrionales bacterium
CCACCTCCCAAGGAGGTGTTAAGCCCAGGGCCAGTTGGAAAAGGTCTGTGTCTCTCATGGAGTAGCGAATTAACTAAATGCGATTATGGGTTCAAGAACAATTACCCACTTAAAACAGCGAGGAACCTTCTTTTTTAGCTGTGTCAGCTTTTATCCGGGTTTTGTGCGTGTTTCTTAGCCTGTTTTGTTGAGTAGCCTGCTGGTCAGGGGAGTGACCTGGGCGCCATTTTTATAGCCGCCAAAACGTCGGTTTTCTGATCGAATCTTGCTCAGCTCTTCCTTGAGGGATTGGTGCAATGCCTTAACCTCGTTATGGAGCTGAGCATGTATTTTTTGAACGTTAATCAGTTTTTTTAGAAACAGCTCATCGCACTCCTCAGGGGCAGATTCCAAAAAACTATAAATAGCCTTTTCGCGTTGGGCAAGAATGTGCTCCAGGTCCTCAGTGTTTCCTGCGGCAATACAGGCCTGTTCCTCTTTCCCAAGGCTCATGATTTGCGCATAGGCATCATGAATTTTAGGCGTGGGCATATTGCTTATCCTTAACGGATTCTCGTAATTGGGCGACAATAGCCTTGGTTTTCTCCACCAGGGGAAGATATTCATATTCAAGGAGATCGGCCAAAAGAATCCAGTCTTCATTTTCTTGAATTTCAATCATTTCTGTAAAAAGAGCGGAAAGGCTTTCCAGCGATTTTTCAAATTCAGATGAAGAGCCTACGGCAAATTCATTTTTGAGCACCCCAATCATGGTCAGAAAATCTCGATTAACTTCCAGGAGGTCTGTGTACAACTCCAGGGCATCACCATCATTGGCCTGGCGAAAAAACATGGCTACCTGCTGGCCGGCTTTAGCCATTAAGGTTACCACTTTGTATAATTCTCTGGCAATATCTTGGGCCATTTCCTTGGCCGCTACAGAGATAATTTCCACACGATCAATTTCTGAGGCATCAATATCTTCAGCTTGGTGAGGATAAATTTCAGAAAAATTTTCATTGTTCACCAAAACATCTGTGACCACACGATTGTGCATGTCCTGGCCTTCCATTATTTTATCAAGAATTTGTTCCAGGTTTTCAAAACTTGCGACCTCAAGAGGCCTGCGTTGACCGTCAACAATGATCATTTTTTTGCCCTCCGCATTTGTGAAAAATTTTTTAACATATTGAGACCAAATCAATAATCATGCCAAGGGCAAGGATTTTTGAAAATGCAGGAGCAGTTGGCGAAAAGCAAGACAATGATCAACGAAGTTGTGCATGCTGTGGGAATGCTCGTTGGACAGATAGCGCCACATGAGGCCAAGCACACCAAAATGTGTGCTTTGTGATAAGATATCTTGTAAATTTTGGCAGTTAAGAAGGAACTTTTGTTTTAAAGACGGGTAGGGCCGCATGGCGAGAAGTCGGCCTTGCTCTTCAATAAGAGTCAACAGTAAAAGATATTGTTGGACTTCGTGCTGGAGGTCCGCAGTAAAATCCGACGGATTCCAGAATGTGTTGGGAAGAAGAAACATTTTGTTCTGGTCAAGAAATTGACGATAGATTGCTCTTTGTGTCTTAATCCATAGCGTCCTATCTGCATGTTCATGGCCAGATACAGAGATTTGGTCCATAAAACCGTGTTCATCGCGCTGGGCCTGCCATAGACGTATACCCTGATCATGCGCCAAGCAGGTTTTTTTTTGTAAGAGTATATTTACTGCCAAGGTGCCCACCAGACCTGGATTGATGTGTCTGATACAGGCCAAGTTATGTTGGCACTGGGTGCCAAAGGAGCAGGGGTGGCAGGGGAGATCTGGCTCCAAACTTAAGGCGCCTTCAAGATATGGTCCGGTATCAAAGGGCTGTGCCGTAGCCAGAAAGATGGCCAGAATGGGAATACCAAGTCCTGCTGCCAGATGCATGGTTCCTGTGTCGTTGGTCAGCAAAAGCTTGGCCTGACTAAGTACTGTAGCCAGCACTGGTAGCTCTGTTTTTCCTGTTAAATCCAGATAGGGGTAGCGAGCAAGGCGTGCAAATTCTTGGGCCAGATGTGTTTCGGCCTGGGTGCCTAGTAATACAGGACAGGCCTTGGCTTTTTCCCATAGAACATGTCCAGCTTGTACGAAATAGTCCACAGGCCAACGGCGGAAATCCTGACTTGCCCCAAGCTGAAAGGCAACCAAGGGGTGGTCCTGAAAATTTTTAAGCAGTGACCTTGCAGCTTCTTGTGCTTGGTCCAAAGGCTTGGGCAGGACAAAAGAAGAAGGGCTTTGACCGGCCATGCGTTGAAAAAGATCGACCAGATTAAATGGATTACAATGACGATAAGCAGAAGCTGCCTGGAGAAAAACTGCCCAAAGCGTGCTGTGCAGAGCAAAACCGTGGGCATCAACTCCAAAGCCAGAAATTCTTTGTGCATCAAAGCAGCGGGTTAAAAGGCGTGCGGCCAGGCTCGGAGTGACATTGATAATATGGTCAAAAGGGGTGGTGTTGACGGATCGTAACCAGGTCTCCAGGAGACTTAAGGCGTGTATCCAGTTACCGTTAAGAAGGGCAGAGAGCTTTTTGTCTGGAAAAGTGTGGGTGTGTTGAAGATCCCCAAGCATGGCTGCTGCGGCCTGAAAACTTTCCAGGCTTATGAGTTCAGGGCTATCTCCTTGAGTGCACAGGCCACTTATAAGCGGCTGAGTTTGGAGCAGGTCTCCGAATCGGGTTAAATTGAGTATGGCAGTGCGCATAATGTATCGCTAAACAAAAAATATACCAAAGAGGATGTTATGTATTTATGGTGATTTTTTATTGAGTATTCGCTCTTTGTGTTTTTCAAATTTTGAGGTGGTGGTAATGGCTGTGAGGGCCATAGCAGCAAAGGACAAGACAATAAGCAGCATGTTAAAAATGGCCAATTTGTCCTGACTAAAAGTCCGTCCCATGATAGCAGGTCCAAAATCTATAAAATTAAGACTCAAGGTCAGGCCGCTCGCCAAGAGTAAGGCAAGAATTTCATACCCAATAAAGTATCTGAAAAAGAGTAACGCATAGAGAATGCTATTGCGTATGACCTGGAGCATGAGCAGTTTTTTTTCAATTTTAGCCAAAAGGTTTTCAGCACTACGCATGATTTCATGCCCCTGACGAAATCGTGAAGGAACATAAAGATCCATGTGCGATAAATTTTCCAGATTGTCTGCGCATTGGTTAAACATTCGAGTAAAACGACCCAGCATGGCAGGAAAGGGAAACCACGAGGCCTCACGACGAATTTTTCCAAGACGTTTTTGCATGAGCTTACGCTTTGCGGTCAGTTTTTGAATATCTTTTTTGACCTTGGCCTGAATTTCATTGCGAATAGTGATTGCTCCCTGCAAAAGCCTAGCGGTTGCAACATAGTTGTTGATACCCGCATGGGTGTTGAGTTCATCAATACGCTTGCGCAGCATGGTATAGTTATTATGGTCTGGGGGGAGCCAGCTGGTCAGTAGATCAGGTAAATGCTCGACAGCACCTATGATTTCTTGTGCTTTGGTTTGCACTTGGTCCCAGATTTCCCACAGGTCACTGAGGAAAAAAGAACGGGCCGATTCCAATTCCGGGTCAAGGAGCACAATACTAAAATAATCAGGATCACCCTCAATAAGGTCACGCATAGTGGCCTGGGCTTCATTGAGGTAGCCTGATTTGACCATGCACACAGCTTGGCGATACCGAGCCTGGCTCAAACCTGGGGAATTTTTATAGGCTCGGTCATAGAGGCGCATGGCTTCGGCCAAATTATTACTGGTTTCACTTAATCTGGCACGCAGGAGTTGCAGGTACGAGCGCTGCAATCCAGTGTAGGCTAAGCGTTCGGCTTCTTCCCAAAAACTTGCTGCCCGCCTGGGTTCTCCACGTTCCAAAGCAAGAAATCCATAGAGTACACGAACCTGGTAGCTTTTGGATGATTGCAGAACAAAACGGTCCAGCTTTTCACGAGCTCGTTCAGGATGTCCCAGGCGTAGAGCATTAAAAGCATCCCACAGGTATTCTTCATTTTGGGGTCTTAGGTTTTCGATGCCATGGGGCCATTCCTTGCCCTTGGCTCTTAAGACCATGGCCACCATGCGTAATTGACAGATCATATTGATCTCAAAAAGAGAGGCCACCACATTACCCAGGTCATTTTTTTCCATGAGTAGGTTTGACAGGCCCGGGAGTATATTGGAGCTGAGCTGCTTTTCTATTTCTGCCAGAATTTTTGGCAACTCATCCAAATTTATACGACCTAATCTGGAGAGGGCAGTGATTTTTATGTTGCCTGGTTCAAGTATTCTCGAAGGACAATTGGCTGGTAAATGGGAACGCAGGCCACAATAAAAACACGGGTATTCTGCACCTGAAACCAGAGCAGAGGGAAGGAAAATATTTAGACTTCCTCGGCGTTTTCCACCGGCTTGGGGATGCAGTTGGATTTGGTACAAGTCCGTTATTTTGGAACTTGTGAGGGAGGCTCGAGAGTCCACAGGAATAATTTGCGGGTTGGCAATTTGAAAGACAGTACTCAGAGATAAATAGAGGGCGCCTATTTCCAATGGATCAAAAAGATGGCGAACTTTACTTGGAAATTCTGTGGAAAAGCTATGAGAGCCTATTTCCAGCCCCATGTATTGACAAGGCCAGGCCAAGTTTTGGGTATCCCCAAGAAACTCAAAGAGCTTGTTGATAAACTGGTCCAAGATTCTGACACTACTAATTTTAAGAACCAAGGCCTGGTCTTCAGTTTTGAGGTAGGGAATCTTCAATTGATGAAAGAGTGCTTCCAAGCGATCGCCATAATTTTTCCATCCCTTGACAAAAGCTTTGTCCTGATGCCCTTTTTGGGGGCGAATCAGCCAGAGCCAGCTTTGGGTGTAGGCATTGGGATCCAGTTCTCCGCCTTCCAGTTCAAACCATTCGCCTGTAAATCCACGTGGAGTTTGCACTTGTTTGAAGATCAGGTTGGTCATGGATCGACTTAATTCTCGTAGCTTGTCACTAACATGAATAACCAGTCTTTTGGGATACTCGACGCATAAAGTTAACAGGTTTGAAGGCAGGCGTATGGATTGCTGTAGGTGATCATCAATGGCCAGGCTGGATTCAAAGACTGTGATGGCTGTGGACATGGGGTGAAGCCTGGCCCAATTATGCAGTTTTCCCAGGCCAGGCAGGACGTTGGGTGAAGGGAAAAACCACAGGCTTTGGTTAGTATCTTCCACCACCGACCATCCACCCATATCAGCTAGAGATTGAAAAAAATTATTGGGCAAGGGTTGGGCGTAGGCCAGCCAGCAAACAAAACCATTGCTTACCAAACGGGGTTGGCCGGTTTCAGGAAGCTTGTCCAATAATGCCTTAATGCAGACCATGGCTGTCTCCTAAAAAGTATGACGCAGAATTGGTCCATGAGATTGGGTCCTAATGACATGCTCTGAGGCTCAGTGCAACAAGTCAGGCATTGATGAGCTTGGAGGAGCATACAAACGTCTTGATCTTTACGAACCAAGGTGTTCATGCCAACCTGTAAACGGGTAGGGAAAGAAGTCATGTTATCTTGGATGATGCTGGGGATAGTCTTGACGGAGACGATTCCTTTTCCTAGTTAATTTCTCAGATTTTTAAACGTATGATGCCTAAGGGATACTTGATGTTTGCTCGATATTTTACATCTCAAACTCTTCCTCTTGTATATGCGCTTGTGGACTTGGCACTGCAAGAAGATGGTCGAGACCTGACATCTGAGGCCGTCTTTTCTTCCTCAGATGTGCTTGAGGCTGTTATTGTGGCTAAAGAGGACACTTTAGTTGTGGGCTTGCCCCTGATTGCCATTGTTTTGGAACGTATGGGGTGTCAGGAGCATGCTGTTTCTCTTTTGGTTACAGATGGAGCACGAGTTGCCTGTGGGCAAACAGTGGCCCACATTTGTGGTCCAGCCCCGGTTTTGCTCAAAGCTGAGCGTGTGATCATGAATTTTATTGGACATCTTTCAGGCGTTGCCAATTTAACCCATTGCTTTGTCCAGGCTGTATCCGGTACTGGTGTGCGTGTGTTGGATACCCGTAAAACCATGCCCGGCATGCGTTATTTGGAAAAATATGCTGTGCGTCTTGGAGGTGGATATAATCATCGCTTGAATTTAGAAGAGATGCTCATGCTCAAAGACAATCATGTGGATCGGGCTGGATCCATAGCCAAGGCGGTGGCAGCTGTGGATCAGGCCTTTGCTCGGCGACCACCACTGGAAATTGAATGTCGGACCCTGGAAGATGTCCGTGAAGCTGTGGCTCAACATCCTCAGCGCATTATGCTTGATAATATGGATCAAGACACGATGAAAAAGGCTTTGACCTTTATTCCCGATTCTATTGATAGTGAAATTAGCGGTAACGTTACGTTGGACACCATTTTGTCTTTGGCCCAATTGGGACCAACGTTTATTTCCATTGGAGCCATTACCCATTCTGCTCCTGTGGCAGACTTTTCCATGCGTTTGCAGCCAAGGTAGAACCTGTGAATATCCAAAAGCAAATTGTTTCTCTCAAGGCCAAGCTTGGCCCATCATTATGTATTTTGGCCCATCATTACCAAGCTGATGATGTGGTCATCCACGCCGATATTGTTGGTGATTCCCTGGAATTGGCTCGGCAGATACCTGAACTTGCAGCTGAGCATATTGTTTTTTGTGGTGTGCACTTTATGGCCGAAACAGCAGCCATTTTAGCTGGAGCCAATCAACATGTGTACGCACCAGACGTCAGTGCAGGTTGTGTTATGGCCAATATGGCCCCAGCCCCACTTTTGGAAACAATTTTGAACCGTCTTCAATCAGGTGGGAAGCAGGTTATACCTTTGACCTATGTAAATTCTTCTGCTGCGGTGAAGGCAGTGTGTGGTCGTTTTGGTGGAAGTGTATGCACTTCAGCCAATGCAGCAGTTATGCTGCGCTGGGCCCTGGATCAGGGCGATGCAGTGCTGTTTTTGCCTGATGCCAATTTGGGACAAAATACCGCTACTGCTGTGGGTCTTGGTGCCTCTGCGATAAAGATTTTAAATATTCGAGGTGGCGGACAGTATGTACAGGCTCTTGAGCCTGACCATCGTTTGTTGCTTTGGCCAGGTGTTTGTGCAGTACATGCCAAGATTCATGCTGAACATATACAAAAGATTCGCAACAGGCACCCCCAAGGAACAATCTTGGTACATCCTGAATGTGATCCACAGGTTGTTGCTCTGGCCGATGGTGCTGGTTCTACTTCCTATCTCATCAACAAAGTGCAACAGGCAGCCACAGGCAGGACCATGCATATCGGTACAGAAGCCAATCTTGTGCACCGTTTACAAAGGCAGCATCCAGACAAGACCATTTGTTCCTTACATCCTATTTGGTGTTCCAACATGGCCAAAACCACTGCAGAAAAACTTTTGGATACCCTGACACATCTTCAGATACAATCTGTGGTCAGGGTAGGTGAAAGTATTGCTGCTTCAGCTCGGTTGGCTTTGGAACGAATGCTTGCTGTTTGTTCATAGGATTCTTGCTATGAGTCAAAATCGCCTTAAAACAGAAGTCTTGGTGATCGGATCAGGTATTGCTGGCTGCACAGCTGCCCTATGTCTGGCAGATAAGGGCCATGAGGTCACCTTGCTGAGCTCGGGTTTTTCTTTAGATAGCGGCAATACAGTTTTGGCCCAGGGGGGCATTGTCTATGCTGGACAGCAAGATAGCCCTGGTCTTTTGGCTCGGGATATTTTTCAGGCAGGTGCTCAATATAACTACAACCCTGCGGTACAGTTTCTCTGCACCAAGGGGCCAAGGGCTGTGGAAGAAATTCTTATTGATAGAGTGGGAGTCAACTTTGATCGCCTGGCTGATGGCAATTTGTTTTTAACCAAAGAGGGAGGGCATACAGTTCAGCGTATTTTAGCCTGCGCAGATTATACCGGCCAAGCCATTCACAATAAAATGACTCAAGCAGTTCAACGTCATGCTAATATCCGCATTTTATGCCAGCGCACAGCCATTGATCTTTTAGCCACTAGGCATCAGCCGACCAGTTTGGAGTATCGCTATCAGCTGAGTAATCAATGTATTGGTGCTTATGTGTTTAATGCCCAGACTGGAGAACCTGACACTATTTTAGCAGATTTTACTATTTTGTGTACCGGTGGTTTGGGGCAAGTGTTTTTGCATACCACCAACTCTTCAACATCCATTGGTTCCGGTTTGGCTATGGCCTATAGAGCTGGAGCTACACTGATGAACCTGGAATATATCCAATTTCATCCCACAGCTCTTTTTCATCGTGCGGATCGCAAGTTTCTTATTTCCGAAGCAGTACGCGGCGAGGGGGCCCGACTTTTTAATACCAAGGGCGAGCGATTTATGTCCAGGTATGATGAGCGTATGGAATTGGCACCACGCGATGTTGTCACCCGTGCTATTGTGGACGAACTGCACCAAACCGGCGAGGACCATGTTTTTTTGGATGCTGCAAGCTATATGGACCAGGATTTACTAAAGCGTTTTCCCACCATTTATGCCAAATGTAAGGAAGTGGGAGTAGATATGACCACAGAACCTATTCCTGTGGTGCCTGCGGCACATTATTCTTGTGGTGGAATCTTGGTTGATTTGTGCGGCCGCAGCACTTTGGACGGGTTGTATGCAGTAGGAGAAGTAAGTTGCACTGGTGTGCATGGGGCTAATCGCTTGGCTTCTACATCTCTTTTGGAAGGGCTGCTATGGGGAAAAAGTGCAGCTGAGGATATTCATGCTCGTTCTGGTCGCAATTCTGTTTTGCCCAAGGGGTTACAAGACTGTGTTCCGGACTGGATTACTGTGGAGAAAAACCACAAGGAAGATCCAGCTCTTATTCATCAGGATTGGGCGACTATTCGCAGTACCATGTGGAATTACGTGGGCATTGAGCGCACGACCTCGCGCCTGGAGCGAGCCTTTGAAGATTTGCGGGATTTAAATAAGCGGCTGCACTCTTTCTACAAGTCTATTCGCATTAGCAAAGAGTCCATAGATCTTTTTCATGGTTGTCATACTGCATATGCTGTTACGACAGCAGCCCTTCGCAATAAAAAGAGTCTTGGATGTCATTATCGAACCAGGGAACTCAATGCAGATTAAGTTTTTTACCTTCCTTGTACTATAACGAAGGCAAGAGAGCTTTTTTTCGGATGGTACGAAAAGTCTTGAGGCCATGTTTTTCACCCATGGCCAGCATGGAAGCCAGTGGAGTAGAGTGGATCCAGGCTACAAGTAAGCCAAGACAAACCAGACTTCGTTGTAGATAGACATCCATTTTTGCGCAGCGTACTGCATCAAGGTAGTCTCCACATACTTTGACTGTAAATCCTTCTTCTTCCAAAATTTGTGCAAGAATGTGACGCCTGATCAGATTTTCTGGCAGATGCCCAGAGCCTTTGAAACGAAAGTGGACATACTTTGACTGGTCATCATCACAACAGCATTCTACAGTATAGAGATTGCTCCCTAAGCGCAAAGTGCAATGGGCAAAAAATTGGTCCACAATTGCATAGCTACTGTAATGCGGCGGTGAAGTCTCTTCTTCATTTTTGAGTCCGGGCCAAAGTACAGTGGGGTTTACCAGACCCTGTAAAAAGGACCAAGCTGGAACAGAACGTATGTCATCAAGGGAGATTGTGGTTTTTTCAGCAGCAGAAGGAAAGAGTCCACCCCCCAGGTTAAAACTATTGATAATGACTGGAACTTCCAGACGTATTTGCTTTATTCCAGCCAGTCCCCGGGAGGGCTGCCCTGCAAAAGCAAAAATGCCAGCCAACCCTTGTTCCAGACATAAACATACCAAGTCATGCAAGGAGCGGCAATGTTCGGGCCGAAGAGGTTCGCCTTCAGCTTGAAACACATGCAGGTCAGTGACCAAGGGTAAGACTTGAGCTAATCTTTGATGCAGTTTTTTGGGGTCAATATCGGCTTTCATATTTTGGGGCACAAAACAGTCTGGCTTGGGAGCATTACTAGGTACAACATATACCAATACTCCTTCTTCTTCATCCGTTAGGGCCTGGGAAAGACGATGGCCCAGAGCATAAGGAGTGTATTTTCCTGCAACAGCATTTTTCCAGGTAATAAAAATGTCAGCTGGCATTATTTGGTGTTGTACTGCTACAGGTTGCCAATGTTTGGAGTTGCCTACAAAGGTCCACACATCTATTTTCTCACCATGGCCAGCCAGGTCAAAGGCAGTTACTTCCAGATCATTGACAATACTTTGGGGTAGGGAACCAGCCGTGATGAGCTCCTGGGATTGTTGCTGGCATTTGCGCAGGGACGGCAAACTGGTAATATCAAGAGTTTGCAATATGGCGTTGAGAGAGTGACGCAAGTCATTGGCCTCAACAAAGTATTGGAAAAGAGCTGGGGTAGTGATGAAGCCCTGAAGTTTTTTGGATGTGCACAGGCAATGGGGGAGCTTTTGAAGACTTGGGGGGCGATTTTCCTGAGATGCCAAGGAGTATAAAAAAGGTGGAGTACCTTCCAAGACCAGTCGATCTGTTGCCAGGTTGGTATAAAAACTGATTTTGGACAGCCATTCCTGGGCATCCATGAATTCCACAGGGTGGATAGCCTGGAGCTGATCGACCAAAATGCGAATTGCCGCGATAAGCTCGCTGGTTAAGAAATTGACTCTGGACCAGTCCACAACCATTTGTTCCAGAACCAGGGCTTCAATATTGGCCAGAAGGTGAAAGCATTGTCCAGATATGCCATGGATACTTTTAAGAGCGTTGTATTTGGATCTGGGTATACTGCCTGGAGCAAAGGATACAAAGAGCCAATGAGAAAAAAGCTCGAATTCTCGAATCATTTTCTTTGACTGCCTGTGATAGTGTTTTTTATAAATTCATTGTTGTAGTAGGTTAGACTTGATCTGACCGAGGTCTTTGTTTTGATGGACCATCTTTTCCCATCGTATAGCAGCAGGGCCACATGAAATCCAGTAAAAATATGAGGTTAGGCTCATGGCAATTTGACTTTAGCCATACAAGGGAAAGGAAATTTGAGAGTGCCTTGTTGGTCCTGACCACAAATAAAAATTTTATTACATAGAGTAATAATTGATTTTTTTTGTTTTTATCCTCATAGTCAATGCTTAAGGTTGCTGATGGGCTATTGGATAGGGACCATACCCGTATTTTAAGGGATAGGCCTTGTGTTAGGTAGAGTAGTTTTGTTTGTTTTTGACGCAATATGCTGTTTATTTTTAATACAACATGACAATCACTGTGTGGAGTGCTCATGAGTTTTTTACAACGTGTTCGAAATTTGTTTCAACTGACGCCAGCAGTGGTCATTGATGATGGGCAACAAGATCTCTTTAGGGCCCGCTACCAGTCTTTTCGACGGCTCCTTTCAGCCAATAATGCAGCCCTGGATATTATGACCGAGCTTGAGGAAGCATCCAGAGGGCATCGTCATTTTGGAATGCATTTTGTCAGAGCCCGGGTGACAGCAATAATTGCCAAAGTGTTTACCATGGTTGATAATATGCAGGCTTTGGCCCCGGGTAAATACGATGCCTTGTCTGCGGCCATGCGCTCCATTCAGGAGCAAATTCAATATGAATTGGAATATAAAAAAGACAGTTTCCGGACAGAATATATTTTAGATCTGGAAGATATCACAGCATTGGACATTGATGATGTGGGCGGAAAAATGGCCAATTTGGGGGAATTGCGCAATGTCTTGCATGTCCCGGTGCCCTCGGGCTTTGCCATAACCTCCCATGCATATATGACTTTTATGCGCCAAAGTGGATTGTGGGAGGAAATTAATTGTCTGGTTTTGGGCCATTCCATGGCCAGTTATTTTGTGGCCAAGCCCACTACAGAGGCTGATCTTGAAGATGACGAATACACAGACCAGCGTATTGCACTTTTGGAGTTATGCTCCAAAATACGCGGCATGATATTAAATGCATCTGTGCCAGCGGAATTGGAAGAATCTATTTTGTCTGGCTATGATCGTTTATGTGCGACAGAAGGACAGGCTGTGCATGTAGCCATGCGTTCCAGTGCACTCGGTGAGGATAGCGAGGGAGCATCCTTTGCCGGACAGCATCGCTCCCTTTTGAACATAGATCGAGACAGTCTGGTGGATGCCTACAAGGAAGTTATTGCCAGTAAATATTCTCCCCATGCCATGATGTATCGCTATATGCTTGGTATTCGTGATGATGATGTGATTATGTGTGCTGGCTGTGTGTCTATGGTTTCTTCCCGTAGCGGTGGAGTCACCTATACAGCCAATCCCTTAAATGCCTCGGATCAGCGGATTCAGATTTCTTCCGTTTGGGGAGTCGCCCAGGGTGTGGTGGATGGAACAGCGACCAACGACCATTTTGTTCTTGAAAGAGAACCCGTTTTATCCATTGTCAGTCGTCATGTGCCGCGAAAAGAGTCAGCTCTTGCCTGCTCGGATACAGAAGGAGTGTGTCGGGTTTCTGTGGACCCCTTGCTTTGCGAACAGCCGACGTTAAGTGATTTGCAAATTTTGGAGTTGGCTGAAATCAGTGCACGTATTGAAGCGCACTATGGTATCCCTCAAGATATTGAGTGGGTGTACACCCCAGCCGGTAAATTGATTCTTCTGCAGGCACGTCCCTTAGAACTCCTGGAAGCACAGGCAGAACCCAGGCTTTTGGCCGGACTGTCTCCATTGCTGCACGACGGTCAGACAGCGAGTGTGGGAGCAGCCCATGGGACCGTACACATTGTCAGAAAAGATGTGGATCTTTTGGTACTTCCTGAGAATGCAATTTTGGTTAGTGTTGAGGCGGCTCCAAAATGGGCGGCTGTACTTAACCGTTGCCAAGGGGTCATTACAGAACAAGGGAGCATTGCCGGGCATTTGGCCAATGTTGCCCGGGAATTTCGGGTGCCAGCCCTGTTTGGTGTCTCCGGGGCAACCACAACTTTGGTTTCAGGTCAGCAGATTACTCTGGATGCGGATAACAGGGCTGTGTACCAGGGCATGCAGACAGAGCTCTTGCAACGCCAGCCCGAACGACCCAACATGATGGAAGGGAGTCCGGTTTTTCAAACCCTGCTGCGGGTTAACCAATTGATTACCCCTTTAAACTTGACGAATCCTGATACCCTGGAATTTAGACCATCCAATTGTCAGAGCTTGCATGACATAACTCGTTTTTGTCATGAGAAATCTGTGCACGAGATGTTTAACTTTGGTCGCGATCATGATTTTTCACCCAGGTCCAGCAAACAACTCAAGACCATTGTGCCCATGCAATGGTGGATTATTAACCTCGAGGATGGGTTTACCAAAGATATTACTGGAAAAATGGTGCCCCTGGATAATATTGCCTCTGTGCCCATGCTGGCTATTTGGCGAGGCATTGTGGCCTATCCTTGGGAAGGCCCTCCCAGTCTTGATGGCAAAGGATTCATGTCCATCTTGTTCCAGTCAGCAACCAATGCCAATTTGGAGCCGGCCATGGCTTCAACGTATACGGATAAAAACTACTTCATGATTTCCAAGCATTTTTGTAATCTTCAATCCCGCTTTGGCTATCATTTTACTTCTGTGGAAGCTATGGCCGGGCCGCGAACCAGGGAAAATTATATCCGTTTTCAGTTTAAAGGTGGTGCTGCTGGTTTACAACGACGTATTCGTCGGGCTCAATTTGTTGGTGAAATTCTTGATGAATTTAATTTTCATACCAAGGTACGCGAGGATGCTCTTTTTGCTCGCGTGGATGGGGTAGATCAAAATTTTGTGGAGTCGCGCCTGGAGATTCTTGGGCATCTGCTTATTCATACGCGACAATTGGATATGATCATGTCCAGAGAAGACGTGGTTCAGCATTACAAAGAGCGTATTCTTGGACAATTGCGGACCATGATGCGTGCCTGGGAAGGAAAGCTTTGATGAGTTAGCCGCATGTCGGCTATTCATTGCGTAAAAAAGGTGCTGTTTTTTGTCCCAAAGTCCGCCAAGTTCCCAATAGGCCGACAATAAGAGCCAGGATAATGCCACTAACAACGGTCAAAATAGCTATCTTGAAATCCGGATTAAACTGCATTTTTAATAATCTGGTCACTACTCCCCAGGCAGCGATAGTTCCAAGGACCAGGCTGCCAAGACTGGTGGCCAGGCCAGCCAGGGAAAATTCAGCTATGAGGGTGACCATAATATCCCCTCGAGTTGCTCCACATACTTTGTAAATCACACTGTCATAAATTCTGCGGCGTTGATCGGCTGCAAAGGCACCAGCCAAGACTAACAGTCCGACTATAAGGGCCATAGCGGCAGTAATCTGAAAAGTCAGGGCTGCACGCCCCATGATCAGGGCTGCATTTTCCAGGACATCGCGCACTGTAATAATGGCAATGTCTGGAAAATGAGTGTTGATGGTGGCAAAAAGTGTTTGGTCCAGATTTTGGCCATAGACCGAGCCAAGCCAGGTTTGGGGGGCATTGTCCAGCACTCCAGGTGAAAGAATAATGGCAAATTGCATGGCCAAAGTTTGCCAATTCACCTCACGAATACTGGCAATAGTTGCCGTAAGGTTACGCCCTAAAATATTAAGCGTCAGGGTATCTCCGATATCGACACCAAATCCTCTTGCCAAATCGGAAGTTATGGAAATAAGAGGCGCCCCAGCATAGGTTTCATCCCACCATGTACCCCGCACCAAAGTACTGCCAGGGGGAAAATCCTTTGCATAGGAAAAACCTCGATCACCACGCACTGCCCATTCTACATCTTCAGCCACCACTACTTTTTCTACTGGTGTATCTTTGATGTGCACAATACGCCCTCGAACCATGGGACGCAGGTCGAGGCGGGACACCCCAGGGGTAGCGGTAACCATGGTCTGAAAATTTTCCACGATATCAGGGCGAATATCCATGAGAAACAAGGCTGGAGCTTCCTGAGCCAATTCTGTACGCAGCGTTTGTGACAGGTTAGCGTTAACCATAATGATGGCAACCAAGGCGGTCAGACCAAAACCCAGGGCAAAGACCAAGCTGACACCAGGGGAGGCGGGACGTCGAATATTGGCCATGCCAATACGCAGACTAGGTAGAGGCAGGCGTGGCGCATGGCCAGCCAACCAGCGAATTCCCCTGGTCATGGCGGTAAACACAAGCCAGGCTCCTATAATTCCACAGAAAAACCAAAGAGACAGGAGGGCATGGCCAGAAAACCAAAAAACCATGACCAGAAGCAGGATAAAGATGAGAGTGGTAGGAAAAATGGCAGCTTTGGGGAGACGATCCATGCTTTGATCAATATATCCTCTGAAAATTCCTGACGGTGGAGTGGAGATGGCTCGAAAAAGTGGGGGCAAGGCAAAGGCCAGGGTCGTCAGTACTCCAAAAAGAAATGCCTGCATCAGGGGCTTGGCATAGAGTCCGGCCTGAAGCTCAATGGATAGAGTCTGAACAAAAAAACGGCTAGTAATCACAGGTACCGCAGCTCCACAAAGCATACCTGCACCAGTGCCGACCAGACCCAGGATAAGAATTTGCAAAAGATATGAAGCAAACAAGACTCGAATAGATGCCCCAAGACATTTCATGGTGGCCATATGTTTCAGGCGGCCACCCAAATATCCTCGCACGCCTCCGGCAATCCCAAGTCCGCCAACGAGTAATGCCCCCAGGCTGACCAGGGTCAGGTCAATGTTCATGCGCTCAAGCATGGTCCGGATACCAGGAGCGGCATGGTGGTAATCTCGGATGCGCCAGCCAGATTCTGGGAATTGGTCGCGGATATTCTGGGCAATATCTTGGGCATCTTCATGGGTAAGTTGCAAAAGATAATTGGTGCGAAACAGGCTTCCTGTTTGGTCCAGTCCTGTTTGTTGAAAGGCATCAGTTGTAACCATGACTTTGGGACCCAGGGTGAAAAATTCCATGCTTTTGTCTGGTTCTTTGGTCAGTACTCCTTGGAGGCGAAAGGACTGGTTACCAATAACAATGGTGTCGCCAATTTCGCAGTTTAATCTATGGAAGAATTCTGCATCGGCCAGTGCTCCAGGCAGACTGTGCTCTGTGAACAATAGCTGCTGCAAATTTTTACCACTGTCTGTTTGCACATGCCCATACAAGGGATAGTGCTGGTCAACTCCTTTCAGTTCGATCAGAATGGCTTGGGGATTTTCTTCATGGGTCTTGGCTGTTCTGGCCATGGTGCGAGTGGAGAGAGTCCGGCTCACGGTACCCAAGGAAGTGAGAAAGGCATGTTCTTCAGTGCTAAGATCTCGTGAAGTTACAGCCACACTTATATCGCCACCTAAAATAGCCTTGGCATCCTGGTTGAGTCCTTGTTCCAGGGCTTGAGCAAGAGATCCCACAGCACTTATGGCCAGCACACCTAAAAATAAACAACCAAGAAAGACCCCAAACCCATGGAGTCCAGTGCGTAACTCTCTTTGGCAAAGGCGCAAGGCCATGTACAAGTCTTGAAGCATTATTCCTCCAGATGCCCAGCCATCATGGTCACTGTCCGCTGACAACGACGAGCCAAACCTTGGTCATGGGTGACCATGACTAACGTGATGTTGTTTTGTCTTTGCAGATCAAAGAGAAGGTCCATGACTCTAAGCCCGGTGTTTTGGTCGAGGTTGCCTGTGGGTTCGTCAGCTAAAATAATGGATGGCTGAGGGGCAAAGGCCCTGGCCAAGGCTACTCGTTGTTGTTCTCCACCAGACATTTGGCCAGGATAATGCTTGCTTCGTGCTTCCAGGCCCACTTGTTTCAGGGCCTGCATAGCTTTGTGTTGGGCTTGGGGGTGATGGGCAAATTCCAAAGGCAGTGCTGCGTTTTCCAGGGCAGTCATGGTGGGGATAAGGTGAAAGGCCTGAAAGACAATACCCAAATGGTTGCGGCGAAAACGGGACAAGCCATCTTCTCCCAAAAGAGAAAGGTTCTGCCCTGCCATGTGAATATGACCGCTGGTGGGTTGTTCCAAGCCGGCCATGAGCATCAGCAGGGTTGTTTTACCTGATCCTGATGGACCGACTATGGCCAGGGTTTCCCCTTGCCCCAGACGTAAATTTACACCTTGCAAAACATTGACCGCTCCTGCCCCGGCAGTTAGCGTCAAGTGAACATTTTTCAGAACTATAGAAGGAGAAGACATGTCATATTTTCCGTTGTTTTTCATGGTGTTAACCGGTTTTTTGTGCTTGCCGGTATCCCCAGCTTGTGCCCAGTCTCCTGTGCATATTTTGGCCTTTGGTGATAGTCTGACAGCTGGCTATGGTTTAGTAGCATCACAGTCCTTTGCCGCGCAATTGGAAACAACATTACAGGATCAAGGCTATGCAGTGCGGGTGACCAATGCTGGTGTTTCCGGTGATACCACCAGCGATGGCCTGTCGCGTATCGATTGGTCCCTGGAGGACAAGCCTGACCTGGTTATCCTCGAACTTGGAGCCAATGATGGGTTACGTGGACTGAAACCCGAACCCATGCGTAAAAATCTTGAAGCCATGATTGTCAAGTTTCACGAAGTCGGAGCCAAAGTTATTTTGGCAGGTATGCAAGCACCTTCCAATTGGGGGCCATTATACCAACGCGGTTTTGGGCGTGTTTTTCCTGAATTAGCCAAGAAGTACAAGCTTTCTTTGTATCCCTTTTTTTTGGAAGGGGTGATCTCCGACCCAGCCCTACTTTTGGATGATGGCTTGCATCCCAACGCCAAGGGAGTAGCCAAGATTGTCGAGGGCATTTTGCCTGTGGTTGAAAAGGAACTCAAGGCTTGGCCAGAGTCCAAAAGCAATTAGAGGTCAGGGGTGTAAACCTTCCCAAGGGAGTACCATCCAAGAGTAGAGTTTTTCTTGAGGAACTAAACAGGCGGAAGTCCTTTGGCCCTTCTGCTAAAATTTGTTTATGAATAACAGATCAGGATACGACGCTGCAAAAAACGGTGGACGCTATGACAAAGTCTATGCAGTAATAATTTTAGATGCCAAAAGTGAAACATTGTTACCTCTCATACGAGAAAAATCGGTGCCATCATAACCTGAAGCTATGACGAAACCCAATCAAAGGAGTGCTGCGGAATGAAAAAAACAATGATATTCGTGTCCTTGACAATACTTGCGTTTTCGGTGGCATTGGTATTTGCGGATGACGCCAAGCCTAACTTGGGGCTGCAAAATGAAAAGGACTCCAGTGATGCTGCTTTATATATCGAGATACCGGACAAGGATTTCCCTGTCCCGGTGCTCAATGGGGTACCGGTACCCTATGACTACGTTGCGCTTCCTGAAGAAGGATATGAGGTAACTAGCTATGTCTATACGGTTCTGGACTCCAGTTTTATGCAATCCTATCAAGAGCAGCTCAGGAAGGCGGGTTTTATTGACCAGGGAAAAGTCATGAGTGTTGAATCGTTTTGGCGTTATGACCGAAAAAGCGACGGGCTTACACTTTTAGTTGAAATGGGGCACGAAGAATCAAAATTTTATATAAGCATGTATGTCAATGATCTCTTGAACTGATTGTGTCCTGAGCTATTTTGAGGTCACAAGCGCATAGCTTGAGCGCGAAAGCCTTTACAAAAGTCTCACCCCCGGCGCAAAGCCACGCTTTGACACCATCATGAAGATTACCAAAGTACTTGGGGTTTCCCTGACGGCAAAAGCCGAGATCGTTCACCATCAAGGGAGATGAGGTGAGTAAGAAAGACGTCATGCAGTAAGCCGATCTATTTCAGTAGGACGAGAGGCAAAGGGTTCTGTTCCCCGAAGAGTTCCACTTTGAAGGCGACGTGAATATGCTCATTGCTGCCCAAGCTATTGCGCAAGGCTTTACCCTTGTTACCCATGATCTGAAAAAATTTAACCGGGTTCCCGGTTTGAAATGTGAAACGTGGGGCGATTGAATATGGGTATGTAGTTTTATGTCAGCAGGTTAAAAAGCAGTAAAAACTGACCTGGTAAAAAAGACTAAATTTTCGATAAGCTCAACGAAATTTTGATAAAAAGAGTGAATATTTGCTGTCAGGGGTGCCCATGCGCTATCTCTATAACTCGCAGACAGATCCGGCTTTTAATTTAGCTGCGGAAGAATGGCTGCTCCGACATGGAAATGAAGATATTTTTATGCTCTGGCGTAATGAGCCATCCATTATTGTTGGGCGTAATCAAAATACTCTGGCTGAGATCAATGAAGAATATGTCCGTGAACACAGCCTGCCGGTGATTCGGCGTTTAACTGGTGGCGGAGCCGTATTCCATGATTTGGGCAATGTGAATTTTACCTTTATCCAGCACGGATATGAAAAAAAAGCATTGGATTTTCATCGTTTTACCCAGCCCATTGTGGAGGTCTTACGGTCCTTGGGTGTAAATTGTGATTTTGAGGGCAGAAATGACCTGGTTATTAACGGACAAAAAATTTCCGGGAATGCCCAGCGTCTGGAAAAAGACCGGGTCTTGCATCACGGTACCTTGCTTTTCTCATCCCAGATCGCTGATTTAAGTGGTGCTTTGCGAGTTCACCCAGCCAAATATATCGACAAGGCGGTCAAGAGTGTTCGCAAACGTGTAACCAATATTTC
The DNA here is from genome assembly GCA_012727715.1 of Desulfovibrionales bacterium. GTDB lineage: Bacteria > Desulfobacterota > Desulfovibrionia > Desulfovibrionales > Desulfomicrobiaceae > Desulfomicrobium. The sequence continues at coordinate 19,594 of JAAYGN010000056.1, forward strand.
CAGCCACTTGCCACAACCCATGGATGTAGAGACCTTTATTGAACGTGTCATGCACCAGATAGCACAAGGCCAGGCACAGACCCCATTGTATGCAGAGGAGATTTCTGAAATTCGCTCCCTGGTACACACACGCTATGGGACATGGCAGTGGAATTTTGGCACATCGCCGAAGTATAGCTTTTCCCATACGCTGCGCACTGCGGGGGGGGTGGTGGAAGCCCATGTGGATGTACGACAAGGGCACATTACAGCAGTTCGCCTCCATGGAGACTATTTTGGGATTCACCCCATTGCCGAGTTGGAAGCCCAATTGGTGGGATGCGCCCATGAACGGGGAGCTTTGGCAGCAGTACTGCAAGAACTGCCCTTGGACGAATTTATGCTTGGCGTGGATCTGCCCAGTTTGCTGGACTGTTTACACAAATTGTAGGATTTTTAGACCATACAACGGTTTTTTGCAGGAGGCTTTTATGCGTCACACTATTTCCTTTCTGTTGCAAAATAAACCAGGAGTACTGGCCCATGTGGCCACTATTTTTGAACGGTATGGAATCAATATTCGTTCTATTTCCTGTGGAGAAACGGAGCAAGAAGATATTTCTCGTATGATCATTTGCGTTGAGGTGGGCTTTGATGAAATCCAGGCAGTAACCAGGGAGCTTGAAGGACAGGATTTTGTATTGGGTCTTGAAGATTTGTCAGGCCAAGAGCTCATTGATCGCGAGCTGGTTATGATTAAAGTACATATTACTAAGGCTACAGTAAGTCAGATTTTGCAGATTTTTGAGGTTTTTCAAGCCAATGTTATTGATATGGGCAATGAGACCATTTCTGCTGAACTGGCGGCTCCAGCCAGTAAGGTGGCGGGTTTGATCCGAATTTTGGCTTCTCATGGGATTGTGTCCTTAAGTCGGACTGGGCTTATTGCTCTGACACGGGGGGATCTGTGACGCAAAAACAACTGACTTCTCTGGATGCTATGGTTGAACAAGTGCGCACCCGGCATAACCCTGTGAGTGTCGTTGTAGCTGCTTGTGCCGAGACCAATGCAGTTTTAGCAGCCTTGGAGGCAGCCCGACAGGGGTTGGCTACTCCATTATTTGTTGGTGATTTGGAGCGCATGGTCTCACTGCCAGAGTTGGCATCCATTGATTTTTCACCTTGGGAGTGTTTTCATGAGCCAGATCCCATGCAAGGGGTACAATTATCTTTAGAGTTGTTAGGCCAAGGTCGTGCCCAGTTTTTGATGAAAGGGGCAGTGAAGACAGATATGCTGCTGCGCGCTGTGCTGGGACGAAAAGACCGTGAGCAGGGTCTTTTAAGTCATGTTGGTCTTTTCCCCCATCCACGAGAAAAACGCCTACTTATGATTACCGATGCAGGAGTTAATATTGCCCCTACCTTAACGCGTAAAATTGATATTATTAATAATGCGGTAAAAGTGGCTGTTAAACTGGGCATATCAGCACCCAAGGTGGCTCTTCTTTCAGCCACAGAAAAGGTTTCTTATAACGCCATGTCTTCAAGCAAAGATGCGGATATGTTAGCCAAGCTGGCTCGGATGGATCTTTTTGGTCCGGCTCTTGTTGGGGGGCCTTTTGCTTTGGATCTGGCTGTATCTGTGGAGAAAGCCAGGGCCAAGGGGGTTGATCATCCTGTGGCTGGGTATGCGGATATACTTTGCGCCCCCAATATTGTGGTGGGCAATGTTTTGTATAAAGCGGTAACCAGTCTTATGGATTTACCCATTGCAGGCGTGGTTGTGGGAGCCAAATATCCATTGGTAGTGCCTTCGCGAGGGGATTCAGATCAGTCTAAATTTTATGCTTTGGCTTTGGCGGCTTATATTGCTCAGGTTTAAGTTTCAACTTGTCTCCTGTTTCCAAGGTATTCTTGACTGTTGGCTAAGAGATCTTATCATTTAAGCTGTAAATTGGGACAGCTGATTTGAAAGTCGCTGACTGGACAGCTGTAGATACTTATAAGGATAACAGGAGGTTGCTTATGAGCCTAATGCGATGGAATCCTTGGCGAGAAATGGAAGATTTTTTTGATCATTACAAAAAAACCAGTGGTTGGTTAGGCAGCGGACAAGAGAGTCTGGCTTCTTGCGACTGGACTCCGCGTGTGGACATTTCCGAGACAGATACGGAATTTTTGATCAAGGCGGATATTCCCGGAGTAGAAAAGGAGCAGGTTATAGTGTCGGTGGAAAAGGGGGTCTTGACTGTTCAGGGTGAACGCAAGACTGAAAAAGAAGAAAAAAATAAGAAGTTTCACCGTGTGGAACGATTTACGGGCACCTTTGTGCGCCGTTTCACCATTCCCGACAATGTTGACCCCGAGGCCATCAAGGCTGTTTTTAAAGATGGCATGCTCAATTTGCATTTGCCCAAGACCGAAGAGGTTGAGCGCAAGGCCATAGACATTCAGGTTGAATAACCCAAGGTCTATTTCACCATTACCCCATGCAGGACCAGCCTAAGCTGGTCCTTTTTTTTGCTCTGCGCCAAGGTCAATGACAGGAACCGGCATGTCCAAGACCTAAGATTTATTACACTGGCCCTGCTTTGGTGGGGAGAGTGGTTTAGTGACTAGTGCAGGTTCAAAAAATTATGAGACATGGGCCAGGTCTCAAGAGGAAGCAGGATGTGCATAGTGAATAGTTTGAGGTTTAGTTCGGCAGACCGAGGGATGAGGGGGAAAAGATGCTCGCGCTCATTTTTTAACTGTGCATTATTTGCATAGAAAAATGATGTTTTATGATTTTTATTCATTATTGCCTATAATAACTTTTTCATAGTTTTATGAAGACTATCCAATTACTCTGACTATATGCGCCTTGTATTTGCATAAGAATTCAAAATTTCTACTATTTTTGATATAAAATGTATTTATACATAGTTTTTTTATTGGCAATGAGAATTCCTCTCAGTAGCTGTGGTATGGCTTGATTATATCTGTATAAATTATATTTTAGTCTTAAAAAAATTAAAATCACTGTATTTTTGTAACAAAAGTTCGTTAATAAAGACCTGGATATAATAAATATGAATATTTGTCAGTAACAGCTTGTTTTTTTCAAAGAAATACGCGTGCATTTTTTCTTTTTACTCCTTGATAAATAGTGTGAATCGAGATTTTCAATGCAAACTGCGTTGACATATAAAAAAATCTCGTGCTAATAGCCTTATTCGGAAACAAAGGTCGTACGTTATTACCTTTTGAAGGAGGGGTTATGAGTTTAAGCAGACGTGAGTTCGTCAAACTGTGCTCAGCAGGTGTAGCCGGGTTGGGAATTTCCCAGATTTATCATCCCGGTATCCTGCATGCCATGACCGAAGGCGCTAAAAAGGCACCGGTTATCTGGATCCAGGGCCAGGGGTGTACAGGCTGTTCTGTGTCCTTGCTCAATGCTGTTCATCCCAGAATTAAAGAGGTTCTGCTGGATGTGATCAGCTTGGAGTTTCATCCCACGGTAATGCATAGTGAGGGTGAAACTGCACTTGCGCACATGTATGCAGTTGCTGAAAAATTTAAAGGAAACTTCTTTTTATTGGTTGAAGGGGCTATTCCTACGGCCAAAGATGGTCGTTACTGCATTGTTGGTGAAATGACCGATGCCAATGGCCAGCATAGAGAAATCACCATGGCCGAAATGATTCGAGACTTGGCTCCCAAGTCCTTGGCCACAGTGACAGCTGGTACCTGTTCAGCCTATGGCGGCATTCCTGCTGCCAAGGGCAATGTGACAGGATCAAAAAGCGTGCGAGACTTTTTTGCCGATGAAAAGATAGACAAATTGCTGGTGAATGTTCCTGGTTGTCCGCCTCATCCAGACTGGATGGTTGGTACCTTGGTTGCCGCCTGGAGTCATGTGCTTAATCCTAAAGAGCATCCACTGCCAGAACTTGATGATGAAGGTCGCCCAATGCTCTTTTTTGGCGAAAACATTCATGAAAATTGTCCATACTTGGATGATTATGACAACTCTAATTTTGCAGAAATCTTTACCAAGCCTGGTTGCAGAGCTGAACTGGGCTGTAAGGGTCCATCTACTTATGCCGACTGTTACGAGCGTCGTTGGAACAATGGCATCAACTGGTGTGTTGAAAATGCCGTTTGTATCGGCTGTGTGGAACCGGACTTCCCAGATGGAAAGTCTCCTTTCTATGTAGCGGAATAATTAAGGAGGATTAACGTGGCACAAACAGCTGCTCCCGCCAGTGACGGGAAAATAAAAATTGCCATCGATCCGGTAACCAGGGTCGAAGGTCACCTCAAAATAGAAGTTGAGGTCAAAGACGGCAAGGTGGTCGATGCTAAATGCTCTGGAGGTATGTTCCGAGGATTTGAGCAGATTCTTATTGGTCGTGATCCCAGAGACTCTTCTCAGATTACCCAGCGTATTTGTGGCGTTTGCCCAACTTCTCATTGTACTGCCTCAGTCATGGCCCAGGATGAAGCCTTTGGTGTTAAAGTTCCCACCAATGGTCGCATCACCCGTAACCTGATTTTTGGCGCCAACTATTTACAGTCTCACATTCTGCATTTTTATCATTTGGCAGCTCTTGACTATGTCAAGGGACCAGACGTGGCTCCTTTTGTCCCGCGCTATGCCAATACCGATCTTTTAACTGATCGCATTAAAGATGCAGCCAAGGCCGAAGCTACCAATACCTATGGTTTGAACCAGTACCTCAAGGCGTTGGAAGTTCGTCGTATTTGTCATGAAATGGTCGCCATGTTTGGTGGACGCATGCCTCACGTTCAAGGTATGGTCGGCGGTGGCGCAACTGAGATCCCCAGTGCTGAAAGATTGGCAGAATATGCAGCTCGATTTAAAGAGGTGCAGGCCTTTATTCTCGAAGAATATCTGCCTTTGATCTATACCTTGGGTTCTGTATATCTGGATCTTTTTGAAGTTGGCGTTGGTTGGAAGAATGCCATATGTTTTGGTGCCTTCCCCCTGGATGACGACAACAAAAACTTCCTCATGAAGCCAGGCGTGTATATTGATGGCAAGGACGAGCCTTTTGATCCACAATTGATCAAAGAGTATGTCAAGTACTCCTTTTTTGACTACTCCGGTGAAGGTGGTCTTCATTACAGTGTTGGTGAAACCAACCCCAATCCTGACAAAGAAGGTGCTTATAGTTTTATTAAGGCTCCTCGTTACAAAGATCGTCCTTGCGAGGGTGGTCCTTTGGCACGTCAATGGGTAGGTAACCCCGAACTCAGCCCTGTTGGCCAAAAGCTCCTCAAGGAACTGTATGGCATTGAAGGGAAAAACTTCCGCGATCTGGGTGATAAGGCTTTTTCCATTATGGGTCGCCATGTCGCTCGTGCTGAAGAAGCTTGGCGTGTGTCTGTAGCCATTGAACAATGGCTCAAGGAGTGCAAACCTGGAGCAGAGACCTATGTTCTGCCAGAAATTCCAGAGACCGGAGAAGGGACAGGTTTTACCGAAGCTCCTCGCGGTGCTCTATTGCACTATTTGAAGATTAAAGACAAAAAGATTGCCAATTATCAGATCGTTTCTGCTACTCTGTGGAACACCAACCCCCGTGACGATATGGGACAGCGTGGACCAGTAGAAGAAGCATTGATTGGTGTGCCTGTTCCGGACATCAAAAGTCCAGTCAACCTGGGGCGGGTTGTCCGCTCCTTTGACCCGTGACTGGGTTGTGCTGTGCACGTGCTGCACGCTGAAACCGGTGAAGAACACGTTATCAATATTGACTAACCTATAGAAGAATTGCACATTAGGGCCGGGAAACCGGCCCTTTTTTTTGACTCATAGAGCTTTCTTTTCCATTGACGCGAAGTAAAAAGCAGAGGGAGATCTGCATGAAAAAGTTATTGGTACTTGGGGTGGGGAATGTGTTATTAACCGATGATGGCGTGGGGATTCATGCCATTCGTGCCTTAGAGCATGAAATTGAGTGGGACAGAGATCAGGTTGATTTTCTTGATGGGGGAACCTTTACCCAAGATATTTTCTATATTTTTCAGGAGTATAAACAGATATTGGTCCTGGATGCAGTGAAGGCGGGTAAAGAGCCAGGAACCATCTATTTTTTTACAGAAGAACATTTACGTGAAAATCAGGAACAACGTTTATCTCTCCATGATATTGATATGCTGGATTCTTTAAAAATGGCCGAGCTTTTAGGCAACAAACCCAAATTAGACGTTATTGGTATGGAGCCCTTAACTATTAGTGATTGGTCCATGGAATTGTCCACTCCAGTCCAAAAAGCGTATCCCCAGTTTTTGGAAGTGGTCCGCAAAAAAATTCGAGAAATTATCTAAGGAAGCACTGATTAAATCGAAATAAGTTATTGCGACCGCGAGGAACCGAAGCGGGAAGCAATCCAGAATCCTCGACTTATCACTGTTATAGATTAGCGAAGCGCCACGTCCTGCCGCACGTCGTTACGCTCCTCACAATGACAGAATTAATCAGCGTCACCCTAAATTTTATTACCGGCTCAGTACGCAACTATTTTTGTACCTGAAGTTACAAGATAAAAATCCCAGCAGCTCAGTTTTTCAAGGCTTATGTTGTGGTGTCCTTGAGAATTTTCCAAAGCTTACTCTACATGTTTTGCGAAAGAAAATTTTCAAGGGTTTTTTTATAC
>JAAYGN010000256.1 GCA_012727715.1 Desulfovibrionales bacterium
ACAGCAACCACTATTACCGTGCCTGTTTATGTCACGGAAAAGTTTCAAAATGACTCGGATATCCTTGATCCAGACACAGGCGAATCAGCCACAATCAGTTTTGCAGACAGCGTTGAGGTCAAAGGTGGGCAGTGGTTTGGTGTGGAGGACTCCACGCTTGATGGTGACCAGGATCAGCTGGCTGTTGACGTAGTGGAGTCTGTTACAAATCTGGTTGTTCGCTCTGTCCAGGTTATTAAAGAAGATATCTACAAAAACGACTCTTCTTTAGGTGGGGGTACAGTCAAACCTGGTGATAGTCTGGAATATCGTCTGCAAGTGGATATATCCGACTTCTTCCGTACAGGCAGCGTGGTCGTGACCGATGAACTGCCCGATGGCCTGACTTTTGACACAGATTACACACCCACGCTGACAATACATTGGAAAGATGCCGCGGGAAATGCCCACTCAACTGTTGTGGACTTTGATCCTGCCAACGTAGAAGTATTAAGCGCTGATGGCACAACATGGGTCCCGTTGACTGATTTTGACAGTGCCCTGGAAACACAAAATGCCAATGGTCAAACGCATTTTCGTTTTCAACTTTCCAAACAACTGGATAGTGATAACAATTCGGCCACGTTGGAGCAACTGGTAGGTGGCCTGGTGAACACTACCGACGGCAGCACCCAGGGAAATCAAAACGCATGGGCCACTGATGGCTCAGCTGGAACCGGTGCCACTACGGCCACCATTTCTTTCAAAGCCACGGTTGAGGAAGACTACCGCACCGATGACCCGCTGAATACTGATGAAGGCATTATCAATCAAAACCTGAAGGAACGCGATGTTCTGTATAACAAGGCCACTGTAACGGTGGATATTCTCAAGCGTGAAGACGGCAGCGACAGTTTTACCGGACGTACCGATGACTCCACCGAGGCGGTCTCTCTGCCTGCCGGATCAGTCAAGTTGGAAATTGACTCCATTACCAGAAATGGGACTGTCTATTCCGGTATAGACCTCACCAACATGACCCTCGCTCCTGGGGACTTGGTGACTTACAAGCTGACTTATGACTTGCCCATTGGTGACTTTGAAAACCTGGAACTGGATGCCTATTTGCCCATGCCGGTGTTTGGACTAGACGCCGGGGCACTTCTTCAAGATAACCTTCATACCAATACCCCGGATGCGGACCACTGGAACTTTCACTCTGATAGCACAGTAAATGCTCTGACCGGTGTTACTGTTGGTGACAACAATAAAATTACTTTTACTTTTGGCGACTCCGGCCCGGTTACTTCCACTCCAGGCAAGGCAGTGGTAGTCTTTTCAGCGCAGGTTACAGATCAGCCTATGGCTGACCGCCTGCACCTGACTGCTCAAGGCACGCATCAGGACAGTAGCTCCCAGGCCGCTGCAGGTAACACTGCGGCAATCAACCAAATCACTTTGGGACAGGCTGATGTGCATGTTTACAAAGGCTATATCAATAAGGACCACACACAGACCGGTGCGGTGAATACCGAATTTACTCCGGGTAGTGCACTAACCAATGCCAATATTGCCGTTATTGGTGCCAGCGATGCCACCGGCTTTGATGCCAACGACAAGGTGACCGCTATTATTGCACTGGAAAACCAGGGTTCCTCAGCTAGAGGCGCCTTCAACGTAGAGGTGAAGGATGCTCTTGATCCCAACCTGACTCCGGATGCTTCAACCCTCAAGTTCTACAAAGGAGACGGTACCCAGATTACCCATGTAGAAATCAAAGATGGTAGTGATTGGATCTCCACAGCGGTTTCCGGCAATGAAGCGGCCATTCTGGCTGCTTTGCAAAATGGAGACGGTATCCGTTTTATTGACAGCGATAACGGCGCCCTGGGCCGCGGCAAGGGCGATGATGGCAATGCTGTCGCTGATGGTAGCAATATCGTTTATATCACGTACGAAGCAACGATAAAAACAACCATCAATCCCAATACAAATAGCATTAGCAATGCACAGCTGATTGGCTTTACCAACACTGAAAATGCATCAGTGAACTTCCTTTCTACACCACTCGAAGAATCGGCCAATATTGCCTTTCGTGCCAACGCGGTTAACCTGATCATCACCGCCACACCGGATCATGCTGACACCACTGTTCCAGCTGAAGGTAGCAAGACCGCTGATGCCGTTGTGGGTGAGTACATCGACTATCAAATCACTATCAATCTTGCTGAAGCAACGACCGAGAATGGAAAAATTACCGTTAACCTGGGCAGTGGTCTGGGGCTGGTCAGTGTTGGTGGAGCATCTGGCACAGGCGTTGGTGGCATTAGTTCGAATGGTCAAGTAGACGTTACATATGCTGGTTTTACGTCTGATGGTTCTTCTAGTATCAAGGGTATTGATATCAATGCGGAAACAGGGACAATAGCCGGTGACCTCACTGTTGCTGACGACAGTTTCACCGTTGATCTGGGCAATATTATCAATACCGACGATGATCTAGGCCATGAAACTATTACTCTAACTTTCCGCGCTGTGGCGCTCAACACGAATATTAACGTTGCCGGGGCCGCAGGAGCCGAACGTCAGGTAACGGCAACCTTCACCGATGCAACCTCTCCCGCAACGGACCGTCAAGCCACCGTCACCATTCGTGAGCCCCAACTGACGGCCACCCTGACTGCAAACCAAACAACGGTTACAGCAGACAACGAGGTGGAATACACTCTGACAGTCACCAATACCTCCGGCTATGCTGCTCATGACGTCAAGATAATGGAGACGCTCAATGCCATTGCTAATCAGTATTTGAGGGATCTGACCCTGACCCAGGCAGCGGAAATTACCGGTGGAACACCGGGCATAATTACTGGTGCTGGTATTGGTGCTGACAGCATTGCCTATGACATTGACTATCTGGGCAATGGTCAGATCTTTACAGTTAAGTTCAAGGCTCAGGTAGAACCTGGCACTCCTTTTGGCCAGCAACTCAAAATTGACCCCACCATCACCTGGACCTCCATACCAGGGGATGGCAGCGACCGTAATGCCATCAGCAATACAACCACTGACAGTGAGCGTACCGGTGTTGCTGATGACACGGCAGATGATAGTGCCATCGGTACTGGTCTCAATAAATACTCCCAGCGTCCTGACGCCATTGTCACCTTTGGCAAGCCTGACCCCCAGATTACCATTGATTCCACCTCATACCCGGATGGTACCGGTGATCCTTCTGATGCGTCTGTAACCACCGATGATAAAGGCACTGCCTCGGTCTCCATTGGCGAGGTGGTGCGTATCCGCATGGTGGTGGAACTGCCGGAAAGTCAAAGCACAGGAGTCAAAATCACGCCCAACTTGCCAGAGGGATTAAGCTATGTGGGCGATGCCAAAGTGGCTTTTGTTTCTAATGATGGGGTTACTTCAAGTATAGCAAGCTTAGCCGGTGCCAATGTTACAGGCAATGATCCAAGTTCTGTAAACCTTGGCGATGGTCAAGGTGTAGGCATTGATCTTACGAGTGGAGCATTTGACCTGGGTGATCTGAATAATCCAGACCGCGACAGTGATGCCGAGTACATTATTATTGAATTTGATGCTCGGGTGGACAACATCGTGGGCAACCAGAAGGGTGGCACCCTGAACGTCAACTATGAGGTTACCTCTGGTGGCACTCCCGCCACTTCCGGTGATGTGGTGCTGACCATTGTTGAACCGGAAATCAGCATTGACAAGGCAGTGACTAATGTCACCTATGCCGATGCCGATCCAACAACAAATAGCAATGCGACTGTCACCTACACCATCACCATCACTAACAACGGCAATGCCACGGCCAACAATGTATCCCTGACCGATACTTTGCCGGCTGGTGCAACAATAGTTACTGTACCAAGCACCACCAGCCCAAACACGGGCATTATAGATAATAGTGAAGGCGGTGCACCCAACTACAGTATTGATACCCTGGCTGTGGGGGAAAGCATCACTGTTACCTATGAAGTCAATATTGCTGACCGTCTGGATACACCTGCCAGTACAGATGCCGAAGTAAAGTGGACCTCCCTGCCTGGTGATGATGCCAATGAACGGACTGGAGCGGGCGGTGTAAATGATTATAGAAACACAGACCCGGCTGGTTTTGGTACCATCAGTGGCACGGTCTGGGATGACACCATATTACAGAATGGTGCTATTGACGCAGGTGAAGAAATGCTTGCTGGGGTCACTGTTACCCTCACTGCCACCAGTGGCCCACTGAACGGCCAGACCCTGACCACCTTGACCGCTGCTGATGGTAGTTACAGTTTTGGCGCTTTGCCAGTGGGCAATTACACCATTACTGTGCCTGACGAGTTTAACCATAATGTCGCAGGCGTAGATCAGGATATCCTCAAGCCTCGCTGGGATAGCAATGGCGGTACTGCTGCACCTGTTGGCAGCATTACTGTGACTGGCCTGACCGAAGGCGGCACTAGCACAGACCGTAACTTTGGCTATTTGCAAGAAAACGATGCGCCAACAGTGACCTTTGCCGACACCACCACAGAGCGCGTGTTTACCGAAGGGGTGAATACCTCCGACGATCAGGACGTGCTTGGTACACCGGTAGCCCTTGGTACAGTCACCATTTTTGATACCGAGCTGGAGCGTGGTCTGGACAGTTACGCTGGCACCACTCTGACCATTGGTCGTAGTGATGGCAGCACAGGTTTTGCCTTGAATGGTGATGACGTGCTGGGCTTTGATACAACCGGTACGGTCTCCGTATCTGGCAGTACCATTTCTGTAGGCGGTACAGCGGTCGCCACCATCACCACCAATGCTGGTGGCCAGATGGTTATCACCTTTAATTCCGATGCTGATAGAGATTCGGTCAATGCTGTTGCCAGTACCATTACCTACGCCAACAAGTCCCAGAATAATGGTGTTGCACATGGCACGGAAATCCCGGTTGACCTGCGCTTCCGCTTTAACGATGCCAACGACGACGACAAGCAGGGTTATGGCGGCGAACTGACGGGTGATGCCACGATTACCGTCAAGGTCATTGCCCAAAACGACCCGCCAGTGGCCACGCCCAATACGAACAACGTGTACGAAGATGGTGTGGGCGGCAGTTCCACCGCCGCCGGCAACGTCAAGGACGATGCAACAGCCGACAGTGACCCGGACAACGTGATGACCGATGTGCCGGTCACTTTCGTTACTGCTACTACAGCTGGCGGTTCGGCTACACCAGTAGCAGACAATAGCGGTGCAGGCACAGTGGTGCCAGGCAAGTACGGCACCCTGACCATCCACCCAGATGGGACTTACACCTATG
>JAAYGN010000003.1 GCA_012727715.1 Desulfovibrionales bacterium
CATCACGAATCCCTGCCCATTGCATGGCAGTCCACGCCTTGGGAATCAGGCAGCTAACGGACAAGGAGATGAGATCAACTCCCTTTTTCCGCTGGCCCTGTCCGCGTTTGCGAGCAGCATCTACCTGCTCCAAAAACAGATCAAGTTCTCGCCAGTCATCTTCATTTTCATCTGGCCAGCCAATAATCATATATAATTTTAAGCTATTAAATTGCAGCCGACTAATGCGTTCTACTGCCTGCAAAAAAGCCTCTTCAGAAAAATTTTTATTCATGGCCAAGCGTAACCGGGTGCTTGCCCCTTCCAAAGCCAGGGTCAATGTGCGCGTGCCCGTATGACGCAAAAATCCCAACAGCTCTTCTGTCAATCCATCAGCTCGTAAAGAGGACAAAGAAAACTTCATCTTGCGCTGGTGGAGCCATTGCAAAAAAGGCAAAAGATCGGGCCAATCAGTCAAAGCCGTGCCCACCAACCCAACTTTATGCGGAGCACACTGGAGAACAATATCCTGCAAGGTTTGCATTTGCGCCTGTCTGGGCGGCTTGTAAATACTGCCTGCCGCACAAAATCTGCATCCATAAGGACATCCCCTGTTGATCTCCAGCAAAAACATATCTCGAAACTGGGCCTGGGAACTTACAAAACAGGAATATGCTGGAGAAACCAGCCCAGTGGTCTGATCCACATGCACTTGACGCTGCACCACTTGCTTGCTGTGTTCTGGAATAAGCAGACCAGGTAGTGCGGCCAGATCCTGCATAACCTGTTTTTTTTCCTGACCATGAATCCAGGCTACAGCAATTTTTTTAATGACCAAATCCAGACCTGCTTCCGCCTCTCCCACAAAAATTCCATCCAAAGCAGGCAAGATGGGAAAGGGATTTAAAAAGGTAATGGGTCCTCCAGCCAAAACTATTGGCCATGTTGGACGATGCCGAGCTGCTATAGGTATATCTGCACCACGCAACAAGGTCAGAGTGGTCAGAAAATCACCCTCAAAATTGAGGCTAAAAAGGATAAGGGGGAAGAGGCCCAGGTCACGATCGGAGTCAAAAGACCTGGGCCTCGGGGAAGTAGGATCCCAAAAAAAACGTTCAACAGCCAACTCCTCCTGGGAACCAAGAAGTTGGTAAACTGTCTGCCATCCCAAGGTAGAGAGGCCATGCTGTAAGCGCTCTGGAAAAACAAGAGCTACTGGAAGCCGCCCCCCCCATTCCTTTATTTTGGGGATATCGCGACCATAATACACGCATCCCTCCTCCCAGCAAGACAGTACAAAATTACCCGATTAATCTGCTTGCATCCTGATAAACGAAGGAATCTCAAATTCTTCTTCATCAAACAAAAATTCAGGTTCATCAGGGCCATTCACCCGCTTTAATCTCGGTTCCAGCTGTTGCTCACCTGACAGCAGGTCTCCTTTGCCCGCACGCAAGTAGGCTGGAGTATTTAAATCTGTATGCTCACTTAAGGTAATATTTCGGGTGCGCGGACGTCCCATGGAACTTCCCTGTTCTTGTCGTGATGCTGTGGATCCAGTTTTAAATGAGGTGATTTTGCCCCCTTTTTCCAGGCCAGAACCGCTATCCTGAATACCTGTGGCAATAACTGTAATGCGCATTTCATCACCACATTCATTATCAAAAACAGTCCCAAAATAAATCTTGGCATCTTCATGGGCTGACTCATGAATAATACTGGCAGCCTCACTGACCTCTTCAATGGTCAACTCAGAACTACAGGTAATGTTCATGAGAATTCCACGTGCCCCATCAATGGTCACATCTTCCAAAAGTGGACTGGTTATGGCCTTTAAGGCAGCTTCGCGGGCACGGCTTTCGCCCGTGGCAATGCCTGTCCCCATCATGGCCAATCCCATTTCTTCCATCACTGCCTTAACGTCAGCAAAATCCAAGTTAATTTGACCAGGAACAATGATCAGATCAGAAATACCCTTTACGGCCTGTAAAAGTACCTCATCAGCCTTGGCCAGCATCTCAATAAAAGAGGCTTTTTTTGAAGCCAAAGTCAATAAGCGATCATTGGGAATGGTGATAATACTATCCACAATTTCCCGCAGCTCCTTGATGCCTCGATCAGCTTGCTGTTGCCTGCGCTTGCCTTCAAAAAAGAAAGGCTTGGTCACCACGGCCACAGTAAGGGCACCCATGTCCTTGGCCACCTGGGCGATGATGGGCGCTGCTCCGGTTCCAGTTCCACCGCCCATGCCTGCAGTAACAAAAACCATGTCGCAATCCCCAAGCACATCGCGAATCTGGGAATGACTTTCCAAAGCTGCGTCACGTCCCACATCAGGATTGGCACCTGCGCCCAAGCCTTTGGTCAGCTTGTCTCCGAGCTGAATTTTGTATTCTGCCTGGGAGTGCTTCAAGTCCTGCATATCTGTGTTAGCAGCAATAAAGGTAACCCCCTGCATGGCGGACTTGATCATGTTATTGATGGCGTTACCACCACCTCCGCCCACTCCGATAACTTTGATCAAAGCATTATCTTCGCGTTCAATTTCCAAAAAATCCATACTTCCCCCAAACGTTGACGTTGACCCCAAACATCAGACCTGTTGAACAATTATTCCTTTTCTTCTCATGAATGACAATCAGCTAATATCCACAAACCATTTTTTCATGCGAGCCAAAATAGAATAGAAAATATTTTTGTCCCGAATACGGATCTTATTTTCCTTGCCGTGCTTTTCTGCTCCATACAGAAGTAAGCCCACGGCTGTGGCGTACATGGGACTATCCACCACATCTTTCAGCCCTCCCACTCCAGCAGGAGCAGCGGTTCTGGTGGGCAGATTAAAAACCTGCTCTGCCAATTCCTGCATACCTTCAATGCGTGAAGCTCCACCTGTCAGCACTACTCCAGCTCCAATGAGCTTTTTATAGCTGGAACGGATCAATTCCTGGTCAATAAGCGCCAAAATTTCTTCCATACGTGGCTCACAAATTTCTGCCAATACTTGTCGGCTGAGCTTGCGTGGTTCACGTCCCCCCACGCTAGGCACTTCTACAATTTCATCCTGATGCACCAATTCTGCCAATGCACAACCATATTTAATTTTTATTTTTTCTGCGGCCTGAGTAGGGGTACGCAATCCAAAGGCAATATCATTGGTCAGATTGGTTCCACCCAAGGCAATTACTCCAGTATGCTTGATGGAATTACTGTGAAAAATAGCAATATCTGAAGTGCCGCCACCAATGTCAGCCAGGGCCACACCAATTTCTCGCTCTTCATCCGTAAGCACAGCCTTGGACGCAGCAAAGGCCTCAAGCACAATATCTTCCACATCCAACCCTGATTTGTGACAAGATTTGACAATATTTTGTGCACTGGTCACAGCACCCGTAACAATGTGTACCTTTACTTCCAGGCGCACCCCAGCCATGCCCAAGGGATCAACGATACCCCTTTGATCATCCACTATGTATTCCTGAGGCAAAATATGGATGACCTCACGATCCAAAGGAATAGCCACTGCTTTAGCTGCATCAATCACCCGTTCAATATCACGGGCCGTGACCTCACCACCTTTGACAGCAATGACCCCATGACTATTAAAACCCTTGATATGGCTCCCGGCAATTCCCACGTACACAGCCCGAATCTCGCAGCCAGCCATCAGTTCGGCTTCTTCCAATGCCTTTTTGATGGATTGCACTGTTTGTTCAATATTGACCACCACACCTTTGCGCAAACCTGTGGATGGGCTGGTGCCAATACCAATAATATCCACGCCATCAAGACCCACTTCCCCAACAACAACACAAATCTTGGTTGTCCCGATATCCAACCCAACAATTAGTTCAGACTTGCCCATCTTTTTCACCTCCCGATATGCATCGGTCTCTATATTATAGCATCTTTTCAGTATAAAATTTCAGCCAGGCCCGGTTAGGCATAGCAAATATGGACTTCACTTTATGCAATTCATTGCGTCCCGCCAGATCAACCCAAACCTTGGTCAGGGATGTTAAAGTGGATGGTAAGTCTGTTCCATCTACTTGAATGAGCACCTGTGGATCCTCTAAAAACAAGGTAAACTGCTCTGGGCTATCTTGGCGCACCCAGGCGATTTGCTGCATACCAAAGGGAAGAGTATTCCGAGCAATTTCAGCAAAAAGCTCATGAATCCCAGCCCCAATAGGTACCCCATCTTCCTGATCCAAAAGGGGCAAGGCCACAAATTTTTCAACACTCAAAGCAGCTATGGGCTGACCCAAAGCATCCGCATAAAACAAACGGTCACCCCGTCGCACCATAAAGAAAGGCTGATGTTCCTTTATTTCCACAATAAGCCCATTGGGCAGCACCCTGGTCACAGAAACACTTTCCACCCAATGGGAAGCAGCTATCTGACGCTGAACATCAGCGATATTGACCTCAAGTAAGTTCAGGCCTGGATGAATGTTGGCCATTTCAGCAATCTCGTCCGAGCTAAGGCGCTGTCCCCCTTCAATTTGCAGCTGTTCCAAGCGGAAGAATTCATGGCTGGTAACCCAGCGGTAGCTCAGTAAGATACCCAGGCTGATCATCACCAGAACGCTAAGGCCAACGGTCCATTGGAGAATAACCACCACAACTCGCCCCAAACCCAGGGCCAGGTCTCCGGCAACAGCCACAGTGCTCACTGGTCTGCATAACTCAGTTTTTCTATAGGCATTTCTGCGAATTTTTCTGTCAATGGTTGCTACAGCCATTTTTTACCCTTCATTATCCAAATACTGTTGGCCCACGGTCCAAATACTTCCGGCCCCCAAAGTTAAAAACACATCATTGGGCTGTAAAATTTGCTCAAGTTCACTACCCAGGGCCTCAAAATTTTCAAAAAAACGTACCGGAGTATTACTCACCTGACGAATGGCTTGAGCCAAACTTTGCCCACTCACTCCTGGAATGGGGGCTTCACTGGCAGGATAAATTTCTGTCAACAACAATTGGTCCACAGGCTCAAACACTTTGGAAAATGCGCCAAAAAGAGCTTGGGTTCTGGAAAAACGATGGGGCTGAAACGCTACCACCAATCGCTTGTCCGGATAGCAGGCCCGAGCTGTTTCCAAAGTTGCAGCAATTTCTGTGGGATGATGACCATAATCATCAATGACCAGGACACCATTTCGAGTGCCCTTGTATTCAAAACGTCGCCCCACCCCTGCAAAGGTACCCAGTCCAGCAATAATATCTGTACAGGATATGCCTGCCTCCATGGCTACACCAATGGCTGCCAAGGCATTTAATACATTGTGCCGACCAGGATGAGCCAACGCAACTTCGCCCCAGAAAGTATTATCCCGATATACATTAAACCTGGAACCAGCTTCACAGGAAATGATTTCTCCTCGCAATACATTATCCATTGCAAATCCATAGGTCAGCACCGGTCGGCGCACACGGTGTAACAGAGACTGAATTTCCGGATCATCTCCACAAACAACATTAAGCCCATAAAAAGGCACGCTATTCATAAAAGAGACAAAACTATCGTGGATCTCATCCATATCTTTGTAATAATCCAAGTGATCGGCATCCACATTGGTGACCACAGCCAAACGGGGCAAAAGGCATAAAAAGGAGCCATCTGATTCATCCGCTTCAGCAATCAAATACCGGCCTTGCCCAAGCATGGCGTTGGCACCAAAGGCATTTAATCGACCACCAATGATCACAGTGGGATCAAAACCAGCAGCCACAAAAATAGTTGCCAACAGGGACGTTGTGGTCGTTTTTCCATGTGTTCCAGCCACAGCCACCCCAACCTTGAGACGCATCAGCTCGGCCAGCATTTCTGCTCTGGGAATAATGGGAATCCCCAATACTTGTGCTTGGAGAAGCTCCGCATTATTGTCTTTAATGGCAGTGGAGCGCACCAGCACCTGAGCATCGCCCACATGCTCCGCACTATGCCCAATACAAATATGTGCTCCCAAAGTCTGCAAACGGTCAGAAACCGCACTGCGCACCAAGTCTGATCCTGAAACCTCATAGCCAAGATTAATAAGTACCTCAGCAATGCCGCTCATGCCCGACCCGCCAATACCAACCATATGTATTCTTTTAATCTTGGACTTCATGCTCATCTCTTTGCTACACACTGTGCTTTTTCTGCCTGACCAAATCGACCAACTCTTTCACAATACTGCTACCAGCATCGGGTTTGCCCAGTTCCCGGGCCAATCGTCCCATTTTGGCCAAACGTTCAGGCATATGTAAAAGATCCTCCACGGCTGCGGCCAAATGCAACTCTGCCAATTGGCTCTGCTGAAAGACCAAGGCTGCTCCAGCTCGTTCCAAATAACGGGCGTTTTTGAGCTGATGATCATGGATGGCATAGGGAAAAGGTACTAAAATGCTCGCTTTCCCAGCAGCTGTTACTTCGGCCAAAGTAGTTGCGCCTGCTCGACAAATGACCAAATCTGCAAAACGATACGCACCTTGCATATCATCAATAAAAGCACTGACTCGCGCTTCAGGATATTTCTCTGCGTACACCTGTTGAATCTTCTCAAATTCCTCTCGCCCGGTCTGGTGCCAAATCTGTATGCCTCGACTTTTAAAAGCTTCCAGCTCCCGAAGCATGAGCGCATTTAAAGCTTGTGCTCCTTGGCTCCCTCCCAAAATCAAAATATTCCGTCCAGCTAGTCGCTTTTCATCACGAAGCTGACCAATGGTACTGCGAATAGGATTACCGGTGACCACAACATTTTGCCCGGAAAAACGGGGGGCATCCATATCTGAAAAACTGACAAAAATTCGATCTACCCACCTGGCCAAAATATTGTTGGTTACTCCTGGCACACTATTTTGCTCATGAATGGCGGTGGGAATACCCATAAATGCTGCCGCCAAAGTACAGGTAAAACCAGCGTATCCCCCCAGACCCAATACCACGTCTGGCTTTTGTTCTCGCAACAGCTTCCAGGCTTTAAAAAAACTTCTGGTCAGCCAAAAGACAGTACCCAAACTTTTTATACCCCGCCCCAGCACACCTCGGGCAGGCAAGGCCACAAAAGGAATGTGCGCCTGTTCAACCCAACGGCGTTCCGGACCACGATCCCCGCCCACAAAGAGAATTTGACAGTCAGGCTCTTGTTGTCCCACGGCCTCGGCCACAGCCAGAGCTGGAAAAATATGGCCTCCTGTTCCGCCAGTGGTCAAAATCAAGCGTTTCATGGCCGTACCTTTCGGGACAGGTTGAGTAAAATTCCAGAACAAAAAAATGCACCAATAAGGTGACTGCCACCATAGCTAAAAAAAGGCATGGGCACGCCTTTGGAAGGAATGGCGCCCAAGACCACGCCAATATTTAAAAGCCCGCCTAGAATAATAATTGCACCCATACCAAAGGCAGTAATACGATCTTGCAAGGTGTCTTGGTGAATACTGATGGATATTGTCCGCCAAATAACAACTCCCAATAAAATAATAATGACCGAGATACCTAAAAATCCCAGTTCTTCACCCACCACAGCCATGATAAAATCATTATGGGCTTCAGGTAGAAAAAACAGTTTTTGTTTCCCCTCACCCAGCCCCAAGCCCAGCCACCCGCCAGAACCAAGGCCATAAAATGACTGCACCAATTGGTAGCCAGAATCCTGAGCATCTTTAAAGGGGTCTAAAAACGAGGCCACACGACGGATGCGATATGGAGAATGCGTTACCATTCTGATGACAGGAAATATTGCCAACATAAGAGCTGAAGCCAAGAAAATAATCCGGGTTCCTCCCACCAAACAAAGTAGGAACAAGAGTCCAGCTAAAAATAACGCCCCTCCAAAATCAGGCTGCAACATCAAGATGATACAAAGTAGCCCTGTCATCATAATGGGTGGAAGAAAGCCAACACTAAAGCTTTTCACCTTGTCCTGTTTATTGGCAAAAAAATACGACAAATAAAAAACCAGTGCGATCTTGGCGGCCTCAAGGGGCTGCACTGATATGGGCCCCAACTTAAGCCAACGTGCGGCTCCACCGGCCTTATTCCCCAGAGGTGAAAAAATTGTAAGCAAAAGCAATATAATAACCAGCAACAGCCACAAATATGTGTGCTGGTAAAAAAACTCCATATTGGTGCGCATGGCGGCGACCAGTACTAAAAAACCCAGACCCATAAAGGTCGTCTGTTTCCAAAAAAGGGCATACTTATCCCCAAACAACTTTTCTGCCACAATGCCACTGGCACTAAAGACCATAAGCAATCCCAAGGAAGCCAGTAAAATCACAGCACCCAGCAAGATATAGTCAAAGCCCGGACTTTGCTGTGGAATATTTTTTACAGCTATCCGCATGACTTTTCCCCTGCCCATCGCCGAACACATTGTTGAAAGGCGCGTCCTCGTTCTTTGTAATTGGCAAACAAGTCAAAGCTGGCTGTTGCTGGCGACAACAGCACGCAATCGCCTGTTTGAGCCTGAGTTGCGGCCCTGACTACTGCTGCCTCCAAAGTTGCATCCCAGGTCAGGGAACCATCAAAATCCTGCCAGGCTTCTTCAAAAATTTCCCTGGAAGCGCCAAAAAGATAAATGGCCCGAACTTTTTCCTGAAGCACAGGAAGTATAAGCCGTAAATCTCCACCCTTGAAAATACCACCAGCCAAAAGATGGATGGGGCGGTCCTGACTCTTGATAGCTGCCAGTACTGAGTCAATGGTTGTTGACTTGGAGTCATCTACAAAAATAACACCCTGATATTCCAGCACTGTTTCCAAACGATGGGGCAGAGAAGCAAAATCCCTGACTGCTGCTTGGGCCTCATCCACACTGACACCAAAAAAACGGCTGGCCAGATACGCTGCTTCCAAATTTTCTTGGTTATGCGCTCCTGGCAGTCCTGGGCATTGGAAACGGTTGGTGCCTACAAAATACGTTCGTGAAGCCTGGGTAAAATTTCTGCCTTCCAGTTCCTGACGCATGGCTAAAGGTACAATAGCCAGGTCCCTGGTATCCAGACGAGCAAACATGCTCAGCTTGGCCTCAAGGTATTCTGCCATGCTTTCATGGTAATCCAGGTGGTTGGGTGAAAAATTCAGCAATACTGCCACCTGGGGATGAAAAGAGGGGGAGTTTTGTAATTGAAAGCTGGACACCTCCAATACCAGCACCTCTGCTTGATCATGATCAAGCAAATACTCACTTAACGGAGTTCCAATATTGCCGCCCACAAAAGCCTTGTGCCCACTGTGCTCTAAAATCCGCCCCACCAAAGTGGTGGTCGTGGTTTTGCCGTTGGTTCCGGTGATAGCAATCATGGGTTTAGAAACAAACCAGCTTGCCAACTCCAGTTCAGAAATCACCTGGACATCTTGGGGAATGAGTGAACGCACTCTTGATTTGGCAATACCCGGACTTAACACCACAAGCTGTGCTCCCAAAAAATATTCTGCCTTGTGTTCACCATGGATAACCTGCACCAAATGATCATCTTCAAAGCTCTGGATATTTTTTGATCCTTGCTCCAAAAGACGTACTTGTGCTCCAAGCTTGAGCAATAAACGCGTGGCCGCGATGCCTGATCGTCCGGCGCCCACAACAACAGCCTGATGGCCCTTGAGCTGGTCTGCATGTACAAACTCACGCATAATGACCTACCGAAGTTTGAGCGTTCCCAGCGCCATAACTGCTAAAAGCAGGGATAAAATCCAAAAACGAACAATAATTTTGGACTCGTGCACCCCTTTTTTTTCAAAATGATGATGCAGGGGGGCCATACGAAAAATACGCTTTCCTCCGCTCATTTTGAAATATCCCACCTGCAAGACCACGGACAGGGTTTCGATCACAAAAAGGCCACCGACGATAACTAAAAGTAACTCCTGCTTGCACAACAGGGCAATAAATCCAAGGGTTCCCCCAATACTTAAACTACCCACATCACCCATAAAAATCTGAGCAGGAAAGGCATTAAACCATAAAAATCCCAGACCAGCCCCGACCATGGCTCCACAAATGACCGTCACTTCACCCACCCCAGCCACATAAGCCACCTGTAGATAAGTGGCCAAGTTTATATGCCCAGCAACATAAATAAAAACAGCAAAGCAGGCCGCTGTAACTACAGCCGGTCCAATGGCCAACCCATCCAGCCCATCTGTGAGATTAACCCCATTGGACGCACCAACCATGACAAACATGCCAAAGGGAATATAAAACCAGGACAAATCAGGATGAAAATTCTTGAAAAAAGGAGCCATGAGCTGGCTGGAATATTCGGGAAAGGCTACCAGTAAAGATACCACTCCAAGGCTGATGATTACTTGTCCCAGCAATTTGGTTCGCGCCGAAAGACCATCGTTATGTTTACGCACCACTTTGATATAGTCATCAGCAAAACCCACTGCACCAAAACCCAAAAACACCAAAATAGTCAGCCAGATATATTTATTGGTCAGGTCGCTCCAAAGTAACACACTGGTCAGCATACAAAATCCAAATAAGAGACCACCCATGGTTGGAGTGCCGCTCTTGCTTTGGTGGTCTGGGCCACATTCCTTGATGTATTGGCCAAATTTTACCTTGTGTAGCCAGCGTATAAAAAAGGGTCCAATAATAATGGAAAGGACAAGAGCGGTCAGCATCGCGTAGATAGATCGAAATGTTATATAGCGAAAGACATTTAAAATACTGATCTGATCGCTTAAGGGGTAGAGAAGATGATAAATCATTCCCAGTTCCTTTCCAAAAACATATACAAATTTTCCATTTTACAGCTACGCGACCCTTTGACCAGGAGCACCCCTGGTTCATCTTGAAACATGGCCAAGGCATGCAAAATCTGCTCAGCCGAGGTGACGGCTACAAATTCACCCGTATAGCCAGTCAGGCCTGATTGCACATCCACAGCATGTTGGCCGTAAAAAAAACAATGGGATGCCTTGGAGGCAACGACTCTTTGCCCTAACTCCTGATGCGCATGCAAAGCCTCAGACCCAAGTTCCAACATATCTCCAAGGACCAAAACAAGGCGTTGGTCTTGGGCCAAATCCCTCGCCTGGGCAATGGACAAAAACATGGACATGGGATTGGCGTTGTAGGTGTCATCAATAAAGGTCCACTTTCCAACCTGGCTGGTAACAAAACGTTGTACCACTGGGACATGCTCTTCAAGACCCTGGATCACAGCCTCAAGGTCCAAGCCCAACTCCTGGGCCACGGCAATGACTGCCATAATATTTTCACTAATATGAAGATGACCCGGTACAAGAAGAGAATGGTGCTGGCCATGACTCGCAATGTGATAGAGCACATTTTTGCCCTGATCCATACGCTTGTGGCACGTGTAGGCTACATCCAGGCCTGTGCCAGAAAAAAACGTCATCGGCACACTCTTCTTTTTGCTTTCCTGAACAAGCTCCGGATAATCAGCATTTAAACAAGCCCAGCCTTGAGGGCGCAGATAATCAAGTAGCGTCATTTTTTCTTCGGCAACACCCTTTACGCTCCCCAGCCCAGCCAAATGACAAGGGCCGATATTGAGCACCACAGCCACATCAGGAGCCAAAATATATCCTAGTTCATCCATATCTCCAGGCTCACTGATGCCCAACTCCAAAACCCAGTAGTCCTCTTGCCCACTCATTTCTAATATCGACAGGGGCAGACCTATTTGGTTGTTCAAATTCCGAAAATTTTTACCTGTTGGCCCTGCAGTGGCTAACACCTTGGTCAACATTTCCTTGACCGTTGTTTTCCCAGCCGAGCCTGTTACCCCAATAACGCATGCTTGGGACTGCTCCCGCCAAAATCTGGCCAGACGCCCCAAAGCCTTTGTTGTATC
>JAAYGN010000057.1 GCA_012727715.1 Desulfovibrionales bacterium
GAAATGTGCACGAATTTTAGAAAATCGTCGTGAATGGCATTAGCCGCGTGATCCAAAATTTTTTTTATGGAAAGACTTTGATTGACCTCAAGAATTCTGCTGATGGCTTTTTCTGTTGCCTCATGCAGATAAATAGTCACCCGGCATGATTCAAAAGAATCTGCTGTGACTTGAAAAGAGTTTTTAAAGTTTTTTAGGGCCTCTGAGTTACCAGGAAATAATGCTGTCCAATCCATGAGTACCTCCCTTTTTTTGCATTTTCTCATAACGATACTGTTTCGTCAATGGATATTTTTAAAATAAACGATATTTAATTTTAAAAATATTAAAAAAA
This sequence comes from Desulfovibrionales bacterium, assembly GCA_012727715.1. Taxonomy (GTDB): domain Bacteria; phylum Desulfobacterota; class Desulfovibrionia; order Desulfovibrionales; family Desulfomicrobiaceae; genus Desulfomicrobium. The sequence continues at coordinate 335 of JAAYGN010000057.1, forward strand.
AGTAACAGATGGATAGTTTTATCTATAATACTAGCATATTATAAATTTATAACAACAAAGAAACTTCCTTGGCTCCTAAGTTTGAAATCTCAATATTTCCTATTAGGCAATGATTCTTTCCAAAATATTTCGGCTAGGTCTGCCAATCTGGTTTTTTGAATATGGATACGTCTTCAGAAAAGTGGGCCGGGCCTGTATAGAGTACCAGGTCATGTTCATGAATAATCACAGCCTGCCCTGTTGGGTGGAGACCATGGTTCAGGCCTTGGGACTATCTAAGGAGTTGGAAAGCCTGGGCCAGATATCCTTATGGGGTGCATTCGTAATTCATTTTTGGGGCATAGGGAGGACTGTTATTTATGGATGATGATCAATCTGTGAATGTTCTTTGTTGAGAACTTTTTACGTTTATGGTCAGCTAGGTTGACAATTAGTCATCTGGCGTTGTGTTTTAGACCTAGAAAAAGTAAGAAGTTGAAGGAAAGCTTTGCTTGCTAACCTAAGTTGTACATTGATTTAACCGGTTACGCCACTCCCAGGCAGGCTGAAGTCCAAGATGAGGTGTTGGATTTTCAATACTTGGGACAAGGCTCTTTTTGTGAAATGACGTTTTACTCAGCACTTCCCTAACTAAACACTAAGTAGGCCCCAGATATAATTATTATTTGATACGGAGGTTTTATGTATTTGGATCAAGCTACTATTGATGAGTTTTTTAGTACAATTAAAAATTTGTATCCAGGATTTGACGAAGGAGCTGAGGGTATTCGAATTGTTTCGTCCTATAACCGGGATATGACAGGAACTGACTTTATTAACTTTGAAATGCGGAAATTTTTTAAAGATCCAGACAGTTCTCTTTTCAACAAGAAAACTGAAAATGAGATCAAAGAGATTGTCTCCAGCAAATCTATTAATTTTAGAACAAATTTGAATCATTTAAAAAAAATACGTAGATTTTGGAATAAATATCGTGAGTCCAAAAACACTAATGTGACTTTTGGTTATAAACAAGGACGGCTTCAGGTCAAATAATTGAGCTTAAAGTTTTAGAGGATGAAATGCTGGCGGGCTTATACCCGCCTTTTTTGTGTGTCTTAAAAAGGGTTTCAAAAAATATCAGTAATCCCCTTGTATTGTCTCCAGACCATGGCACACATAATAAAATAACCTTATTTGGAAGATGGCACCCATAATCAGCAGGTCCAGGTTTTTTGCTTTCACAACGAAGGGAATGGATTTTTCGGGTAGCTCCTTGAGCAGGTACTACAGGGCGGGGTGGTGTTGTTGCGGAATACCATGGTTCAGGCTGGTTTTCTTGACGTGGACAATGATCTCGTCATAACAATAATTTGACCCAGTGTACCTTAGGGGCTGGTCTCAATACTTTTGTTACGCAAGGGCTTGGCCATTTATTCCAGCCAGGAAAGATAACATTTTTAGAAAACGCCAAGCTGCAAGGATAACGCCTATTACTGGTAACGGATAGCCTGATAACATGTCGCAAGAACAAGAACAGGGCAAAGTGGTACGGATTCGCGGCGGCGTAGTGGATGTCGCCTTTAGCGGTCGGGTGCCCGGCATCCAGGAGCTGCTCTATGCCCATCATCTGCCTCTGGAAGTTGCCGCCCTGCTGGGTGGTGACCGGGTGCGCTGCATCAGCCTGGCACCGGTTAGTGGGCTGGGATTGGGCATGTCGGTTACGGCCACTGGTGGACCCATCCGGGTGCCCGTGGGTGAGGCAGTCCTGGGACGTATGCTCAATATGTTTGGGGAACCCATTGACGAACTACCCCCGCCAGATGCGGAGCAGTACTGGCCAATCCACCGACAGCCGCCGCCATTGGCCGAGCGGGTGGTCCGCGGACAAGTGCTGGAAACGGGCATCAAGACCATTGATCTGCTGGCCCCCATCGAACGGGGCGGCAAGACCGGTCTGTTTGGTGGCGCAGGGGTCGGCAAGACAGTACTGATTACCGAGCTGATCAACAACACTGTCCAGCATCATCGTGGTGTCAGCCTGTTTTGTGGCATTGGTGAGCGTTCTCGCGAAGGGGAAGAACTGTACCGTGAAATGGGTGATGCCGGGGTGCGCGATAACACCGTCATGCTCTTTGGCCAGATGAACGAGGCCCCGGGAGTGCGTTTTCTGGTGGCCCGCTCGGCCCTGACCATGGCCGAATACTTCCGGGATGAGCGCCAGCAGGATGTGCTGCTGCTGATGGACAACGTATTTCGTTTTGTACAGGCCGGCTCCGAGCTGTCCGGTCTGCTGGGACGCATGCCCTCCAGGGTCGGTTATCAGCCGACCCTGGCCACGGAACTGGCCAGCCTGCAGGAACGCATTACCTCCACCCGCAATGCCGCCATTACCTCCATCCAGGCAGTGTATGTGCCCGCTGATGACTTTACCGACCCGGCTGCCGCGCATATTTTTTCTCATCTGTCTGCGTCGGTGGTACTGTCGCGCAAACGGGCCAGTGAAGGGCTGTATCCAGCGGTGGATCCGCTGCAGTCCACCTCGGTGATGCTGACGCCTTCGGTGGTGGGCCAGCGCCACTACGACATTGCCCGTGAGGTGCGCCGTACCTTGGCGGCCTACGAAGAATTGCGTGACATTATTGCCATGCTCGGCCTGGAAGAACTGTCAACCGAAGACCGGGCCATTGTCGCCCGGGCACGTCGGCTGGAGCGCTTCCTGACCCAGCCGTTCCACACCACCGAGGTATTCAGTGGTATTCCTGGACAGCGAGTGGGCATTGAAGAGACGCTGGATGGCTGTGCATGGATCCTGCAGCAGGAGCATTTTGTGGACAGCGAAACCCATTACTACATGTTGGGTGCCCTGCACCAGGCCGGGGAGGCAGTCCATGACTGAACAACTGATGCAGGTCAGCGTCCATCTGCCCGGGCGCCTGCTGTACAGGGGCAAGGCCCGTCATGTTTATGCGGAAAGCGAGCAGGGTGCCTTTGGTCTGCTGCCCCGGCATCGGGACCTGGTCAGTACCCTGCGTCCCTCGGTGCTCATCCTGCGCGATGCAGCAGATCGCGAGCTGTTTTTCGGCATTGACCAAGGAGTGCTGGTCAAGCACGACCAACGGGTGGACGTGATGGTCCAGCGTGCAGTGCAAGGGGATGAGCTGGACAGCCTGGCAGTCCTGGTTGCCGAAGCGTTCAGTGAACTGGATGAAGAAGAACGCAAAGCGCGTACCGCACTGTCCCGGCTGGAGGCCAGTATGGTGCGTCGCCTGACTGAATTGAGGATAGCATTGTGACGGAACCTGAAGATCCGGCTTTGGCCAGCATCCGACGCCGAGCACGTCAACTAAAAAGAGGACGGCGTAGCCGCTACAGTCCGTTGCACGGGTTGGGTGCCTTTGGCGTCATTGGTTGGTCCGTTACCCTGCCGGCGGTGGGCGGGGCCCTGCTGGGCCTATGGCTTAACCGGGTCGTTCCGCGTGACTTTTCCTGGGCCATTGCCCTGATGTTGGGTGGCCTGGTGCTGGGTATGGTCTTTGCCGTACAATGGATAGCTGGCGAGAATCGGGCTGTGCAGCAGGAGCACGAGCCGGAAGCCGTGCAAAAGGAAGATCATGATTGACCTGAGTATGCAGGCTCTGCTGGTTGGTGCACTGGCCGGCATACCTGTCAGCCTGCTGTTTTTCATGGGGCTGGACTGGGGCATAAGTCGGGCACTGAGCACGGCGCAACCTGGGCTCTGGCTGTTGGTCAGCTTTCTGCTACGCTCGGCACTATTGCTGGGCATACTTTTGCTGCTGCTGCGCCTCGAACAGCCGCTGGGTGTTCTGCTTGGCTTTGCTCTGACCTTTATGCTGATACGCATCCTGGTGACGCGACGTGCCAAACGTACCCCGGCCACACAAGGAGTAAAACATGCAACTAACACCTGATGCCACCATAATATTCAGCCTGGGTCCGCTGGACATCAATGCCACACTGGTCTTTACTTGGCTGGTTATGGCCGTGCTGACCGGTGTTTCCCTGCTGGTTAGCAGAAAATTGCAACCAGATGCACCGCCCAGTCTGCTACGCGGTGCGTTGGAAGTGGTGGTCAAGGCCATTGAACAGCAGGTCAGTGAAGTAACCGACCGGGCCGTTCGGCCGGTGCTGTACTTTGCCGGGACCCTATTTTTATTTGTTGCTGCATCCAACCTGCTGCTGGTGGTACCAGGCTTCCAGCCACCCACGGGCTCGTTGTCCACCACCGTGGCACTGACCATTACCATATTGCTGGCCGTGCCGGTGTTCAGTATCCGTCACCAGGGTCTCGGCCATTATTTGCGCCAGTTTATCCAGCCTACCTGGTTGCTGCTGCCATTTAACCTGATCGGTGAGTTTTCCAAGGCGATCTCCTTGTCCATCCGCCTGTATGGTAATGTGATGAGCGGTGCTGTAATCGCAGCCATTTTGCTGGGTGTGGCCCCTTTTTTCTTCCCGGTGCTGATGGAGATGCTGGGACTCATTACTGGGCTGATCCAGGCATACATTTTTTCCATTCTGGCTGCTGTGTACATTGCATCAGCCCTGGCCAGCCCGGAGGGCCGGTCAGCAACCAAGTCTTGAAGGAGTATCCATGAGTGAGCTTGCCCTTGTTGCCCTGATATCCATCTTAACGGCGGGCCTGACTGTTGCCATCGGTTGTTTTGGTGCCGCTTTGGGTGAGGGCCGCGTGGCCGCTGCTGCCATGAGTGCCATTGCCCAACAGCCCGATGCTGCACCGACCCTGTCCCGGACACTATTTGTTAGCCTGGCTATGGTCGAGTCGTCGGGTATTTATTGTTTTGTGGTGGCCTTGATCTTGATTTTTGCCAACCCATTTTGGGATGCGGTCCGCGCGGCAGCAGGAGGCTAGTCAGGTGTCCATTGACTGGATAACCGTGCTGGCCCAGGTCGGCAACTTCCTGTTGTTGGTCTGGTTGTTGAAGCGTTTTCTGTATCAGCCCATCCTGAACGGTATTGCCGCTCGTGAAGCGGAGATCGCCCGCCGCCTGGAGCAGGCTACTCTGGCCCGCGAAAAGGCGGAGACTGCCGAGCAACAGTACTTGAGCAGTCTTGCCCAGACCAGGGCTGGCCAGGAAGAGGCCGTGGCCAGTGCATTGGAACAGACCGCCGAGCAGCGCGAGCAGATACTGCGTCGTGCCCGCAAACAAGTGGAGCATGAACGCCAGGAATGGCAGGCCTATCTGGAGCGGGAGCGGGAGGAATTTGTGCGTCACCTGCAACTGACCGCCCATGACACCCTGCTGGCCACCAGCCAGCGCATGGTGCAGGAATTGGCGGACGAACAATTCGAGCTGTTGATCCTGCGCCATTTGCGCCGCCAGCTGCAAAGCATCGCTCGCGAGCTGGTCCAAGCAGCAGGTACCAGCCAGGAAATCGAAGTCAGCACCCGCTATGAACTGCCGGACGACTCGCGTCAGCAGGTCATTGACATACTACAAGAGTTGTTCGTGGGTGCGGTAGTCAACTTCCGCATCCGTCTTGAGCAGTCGCCTGGTGTGATGGTGCATGTGGGCGGTGTCGAGGTCAGCTGGACATTGGACAGCTATGCCGAAGAACTGGCTCGTGAATTCCGCGAGCAGTATGCACGCACTGCCGGGGAGGCCTGAACATGTCTGCCGTGCAACCTCCAGCTGGTGAGCTGGCTGCCAGGGCACTAAAAGACTGGCAGCAGCGGCAGCAACGGTTGCCAGCTGTCGGCCCTTTGCTGACCGAAACCGGTACGGTGACCACGGTGGCTGATGGGGTGGCCACTGTGCGTGGGCTGGCCCGGGCGTTGGCCGACGAGCTGTTGATGTTTGATAATGGCGTGCAGGGCGTGGTGTTTGATCTGGAACCGGACCGACTGGGTGTGGTGCTACTGGGGCCGTCGGAGCAGGTACGTCCCGGTGAAGCGGTTTACCGGACGCGCAAGGTCATCAGCGTGCCCGTGGGCGAAGCCCTGCTGGGTCGCGTATTGGACCCGCTGGGCCGGGTATTGGATGGACAGAGCGAACTGGCCGCACATAGCACGCGACCCATTGAACAGCCGGCTCCTGGCGTACTGCAACGGGCACCCATCAGCAGGGCCCTGGCAACGGGCTGGAAAACCGTGGATGCCGCCATTCCTATCGGGCTGGGCCAGCGCCAGCTGATCATCGGGGATCGCCAGACCGGCAAGACCACTCTGGCAGTGGACATGCTGCTCAACCAAAAACGTACTGATGCCATCTGCCTGTACTGCGCCATTGGCCAGCGAGGGGATGCGGTAGCCCACGTGTTGCATGCGCTGGAGCAGGGCGGCATGCTGCCGCGCAGCATAGTGATTAATGCTGGTGACGAGGAAACTCCGGGACTGGCCTATATCGCACCCTATGCAGCCATGACTATGGCCGAATATTTTGCCGCCCAGGGTCGTGATGTGGTGTTGGTGTTGGACGACCTGACCCACCATGCCCGAGCCTATCGCGAGCTGTCCCTATTGCTCAAGCGTCCACCTGGGCGTGAGGCTTATCCTGGTGATATTTTCTTTGTGCATGCCCGCCTGTTAGAGCGTTCCGGCCAGTATGCACCCGTGCTTGGCGGTGGCTCCATTACTGCCTTGCCGATAGTGGAAACCCAGGCGGAAAACCTGTCCGCCTATATTCCTACCAACCTGATTTCCATTACCGACGGGCAGATTTACCTGTCACCCCGGCTGGTGCAAAAAAACCATTTTCCGGCCATTGACCTGGGCCTGTCGGTATCCCGCGTTGGCGGCAAGGCACAAAACCGCGCCTTGCGGGCCGTGTCCGGCAACCTGCGGGTAACCCTGTCCCAGTTTGAAGAACTGGAGGATTTTGCCCGTTTTGGTACCCGACTGGATGACACCACCCGCGTTCGGCTCAGGCGTGGTGCTGCGGTACGCCACTCCCTGCGTCAGGGGGAGCGTGACCCCATGCCCGAGCTGGAGCAACTGACCATCCTGTTGGCTGCCATGCAGGGCCTGCTGGACAAGTATGGCGAAAACCGGGTCATGCCGGCCATGCAGCGCATCCGTGAATCTGTGCGCCGCGACCGCGAGTTGCAGTCCTTGCAACAGCAGATTGCCACAAATGAATCACTGAGCGGAGATGATCAACAACTACTGATAGCCATTGCCCGTACTGCACTGGAAGATTGGATATGAGCCAGACCCTGGAACAGCTGTCGCGCAAGAACAGCACCCTGTCCAGCATTCGTGGCATTGTGCGGACCATGAAAACCCTGTCGGCCATCAATGCTGCGCCCTACGAGCAGGCCGCTCAGGCCATTGAGAAGTATCAGGCCGGGCTGGCGCAGGCCTGGGCTGCCTTTGCCTACCGCATGGGCGGCCAGCAATTACCACGCGTCACAGACAGCCTGAGGCAGATATTGGTTGTCTTTGGCTCGGATCACGGTTTGTGTGGCAACTACAACGAACAGCTGGCTGCTGATGTTGCTGGCTTCATCAGCCGGCAACCTGTACAACAACAGGTTGAACTCCTTTGTGTTGGCGCTCAGATGCAGGCTGCGCTGGAAAATGGCGGCCTGGCTCCTACACCGGCTATGTTGCCACCGGCTTCGGTCAGTGGTCTGGAAAGGCTATCTGGTGAACTGGTCACCCGTATCGAGCAGCTGTGCTGCGACCAGCTGGTGGAAACTGTCGTGTGGCTGGCCTATACCCGTCGTGCCGAGCAGGGCACTCGCCAGTCAGCCATCCGTCAGCTGCTACCGCTGGACGAACGGCTGTTGCGTCCCGCGCGTCACTGGCCTTCCAGATCCCTGCCAGATTTTCAAGAATCACCATTGGTAATGCTGTCCGCATTGCTGCGCCAGTATCTGTTTGCCAGCCTGTACCGTGCTACTGCCGAAGCTATGGTGACGGAGAATGCGGCCCGGTTGGCGCTCATGCAGCAGGCCGAGCAGTCGGTGGATGAGCGGCTCGATGACGTGGGACGGGCCCTTTCCGGGGTCAGGCAGGAAGCCATCACCAGCGAGCTGATGGATATTGTTATCGGTCACATTCACCAGGCCGATGAAGAGGATTGAATGCGCGTCGCACAAGACGGCCGGTTTACCATCACTTTGGCTGGATGAAATACCTAAGGAGGTGTTGATTCATTCTGTCATTGCGACTGACTGCGAACGAAGTGTGGCAGGACGTGGCGCTTCGCTAATCTATAACCTACTGATAATTCAATGATTCAGGATTGCTTCCCGCTTCGATTCCTCGCGGTCGCAATGACTTGTTTCGGTTTAATCAGTACTTTCCTAACACCCCTTGATACAGACAAACAGATCAGAAGTTCTGGATGTTATCAGGTGAGGATTACTTTATAACCACTTAATGGCCACAAAACCCAGGACAGCGGCAGCCAGTAAAGCGGTGACCGCCAGTTCAAAATGTTTTTCTAAAAAGGGCTTGATAGTTTTACCAAAAATACGAATCAGGCCAGCCACCATAAAGAAGCGTAGTCCCCGACCCAGGATGGAGGCAAAAATAAAAGGCATGAGTTCAAAGCGCATCATGCCCGAGGCAATGGTAAAGACCTTATAGGGAATGGGGGTCAGGGCGGCGGCAAAAACACCCCAAAAACCAAATTCATGGTACCAAATCCGCACTGCCTCCACCACGCTTTCCCCGTGATAAAAACGGACAATGGGTTGACCCACCAAGTCCCACAGCCCCCAGCCAATAAAATAACCCAGCAGTCCACCGACCACAGAAGCTAGTGTGCACCAAAAAGCCAGACGCAACCACTGCTTAGGCACGGCAAAACAGATGGCCATGAGCAGCACATCAGGGGGAATAGGGAAAAAAGAGCTCTCAGCAAAGGATAAAAGGACAAGAGCAGGCAAGGCATAGGGTGTGGTGGCCCAATGTAAGGTCCAGTCATAAAGACGACGCAAAGGGTTTTTACTTTTTAGAGTCGCCTGTGCACTGGAGCTGTCTGTCACAGACCCGGAGGATGGGGGAGTTGGTTGGTTGTTCATAAGGGCCATGCCCAGTACTCTTGGCTACAGACGACACTCATGGGTACCGGGCTGGCCATAATAAAAGTTTTCAACGGCTGAGTCTATTTATAAAATATTTTAATTTCATTGGTCATGACCGTGCCCAAGCCTGGAGTGGCCTGGCCACTGGCAATGACAATGTTTTCTCCAGATTTAAAGCCTGGATGTTCCTGGACAAATTTTTCAGCTCGTTTTTGATGGCTACGTGGTTCCGCAGGACTTTTTATGGGGGTCATGTTCCAGAAAAAATTCATCCAGCGCATGACACGTTCATCTGTAGTCATGGTGAAAATAGGCTGGGCCGGACGACGAGAGCTGATAAAACGAGCTGTAGCTCCAGTGGTGGAATGACAGACAATGGCCGCGCTATCCGCGTTTTGGGCCATGAGGCAAGCAGAATAGGCCAGAAATTTTGGAGGATTTTTTTCTGGCTTGGGCACAAAAGGCCCATTGATACGTTCCAAATAATAGGGTTCAGCATGTTGGGCAATTTCATTGATAAAGCGCACCGCTTCCACTGGGTAGCTGCCAATGGCTGTTTCTTCGGAAAGCATGACGCAATCTGCCCCATCAAGTATGGCGTTGGCCACGTCTGTGGATTCAGCCCTGGTGGGTATGGGATTTTTAACCATGGACAAGAGCATCTGTGTGGCCACAATGGCTGGTTTTTGGGCATGGCGGCAGGCCCGAAGCATTTTTTTCTGAATAATGGGTAACTCTGCTGGGCTACATTCCAAGCCCAGATCTCCGCGAGCGACCATAATGGCATCAGCTGCTTCCAAGATGGAATCCAATTTATCTACGGCATTTCTACGTTCCACCTTGGCCACTACAGGAATCCAGGTACCATGGGCAGTGATTTCTGCCTTGAGGTCGTCAATATCCTCTCGACTTTGCACAAAGGACAGAGCCACTGCGTCAATACCAATATCCAGGCCTTCATGGAGATCTTTGCGATCTTTTTCAGTCATGGCTGCCACTTTCAACGTTTTGCCAGGAAAGGCAATACCCTTGTGGGAAGTCAAGATACCACCAGTTAAGGCTTCCAGCACAAAAAGTTGGTCTGGCACCAGGACTTTGTGCACCACAAATTGGAGCATACCGTCGGACAAGGATACGGGCATACCCTGTGTTAAGCCTTCCAAAAGTTCGGGTACATCCAGGCTGACAAAAATATCAGCTTCACTGGCGCATTGCTTACATTCCTTGTCCATACCTGGTGCACCAAGGCCGACATAAGCGCCTTTGCGTAACTGCAAAGGAGAACCTTTGACCTCACCAATGCGGATTTTGGGGCCGCATAAGTCACCCATAACAGTGACATTGACGCCTGTTTCTGCTTCAACTTGCCGAATTCTTTGGATGACAGGTCCAAAATGGGCCGCATCGGCATGAGAAAAATTGAGCCGGAAGATCCGCACTCCCAGCATGACCATTTCCCGCATAACATTGATGTCCATAGAAGCTGGTCCAAGGGTAGCTACTATTCGTGTACGCATGGGTTTGTCCTTTTTGATTAGATGTGCAAATTAAATAATTCCATATAGGGGAGCACCTGGCAGGGCAAGGGCATCCACTTTTTTTTCAATTTCTGGCACCTTTTCCAATGGCGGTGCATGATAGGTTTTCAGGCGGGCATCCAAAACCATGGAAGTACACCCCCAATGCTTGCAATGGGTCTGACCATGCAGGCCGTAGGTGTCGGTAGCTGGATCAGAGCGAGTAAAAGTCACCCACAAAAAGTTTGTCCATGAAGCAGCGGTAAAGGAAGCATTATCTGCTACAACAATAAGGGGAAAGCCATCCAGGTTTTGGCTTTGTTTCAGAGCCTGGCACAGCTGCTCCATAATTGGATCTTGCATGTCACGAGGTTGGTTGTGGGTTGGGCCGGAAAGAATCAAAATACCTGGCGCAAAAAAATGCAGGTCAGAAAAACCCTGGGGCAAGGGTAAAGACTTGGGCAGTTCTATACTCAAGGTGCGCTGGGGAGTGCCAGCCGCCGTCCAAAGCACTTTGGAGCCCTGATTGAGGCTGATGCCTGAATAATCCAAGGTATCCATGGTCGTGCGGGTGATGAAATGCAAGTCCCGGGACAGGTCCAGCCGTTCCAGGACGTGGTAGAAAAATTCTGGCACCTGCTGGCAAGACAGGGTTGGGTCATCTTCCCGTGCAGCCATAAGCACATATTTGGACAAAGAGGTTTGGGTGCTCCCTAGTAAAGACAAACCGTTGGTAATCAGCTCCTGGGGCTGACGCTCTCCGGCATAGGGCACATAGCGTTCACTGCCCACAGCCAGTAGGAGTGGGTGTACTCCAGCCGCATCCACTGCATGGACCTCATGCACACCACTAAACACCTGGGGGACCAGTTCCGCGGTCAACTCATGGATAAAAGCTCCGAACATGGTATCTTCCTGAGGGGGGCGACCAACAGTGGTAAAGGGCCAGATGGCATCTTGTCGGTGCAGTACCTGTTGCACGCGCATGACTGGAAAATCATGCTCCAGACTATAATAGCCCAGATGATCCCCAAAAGGTCCTTCAGGCTTTTGACATGTCGGATCAATGAAGCCTTGAATACAAAAATCAGCCTCAGACAAAATGGGCAATCCTTGAGGTTGACGGACCATGGGTATGCGATGGCCGCCCAGGGCACCGGCAAAAAGAATTTCTGCAATGCCTTCAGGCAAAGGCATGATGGCCGCTAAAGTCATGGCTGGCGGTCCACCCACAAAGACATTGACCGGCAAGGCTTGCTTGCGTTCAATGGCTTCGGCGTGGTGATAGCCAATGCCGCGATGAATCTGGTAGTGCAGGCCCACTTCCTGATTTGTCTCATAGTTATTCCCATCAAGTTGGACACGATACATGCCCAAATTGGAACCCAGATAGCCTGACTTGCTGGGACTTTCGGTGTACACCAGGGGCAGGGTGATAAAGGGTCCGCCATCCTTGGGCCAGGACACAAGCTGGGGTAGTTGGGTTACCTTGGTTCGACCATACATGATGGGACCTGATGATACGGTCTTGGGTAGTGTATGCCATCCGCCCAGAGCCAAGGAGGGCCAAAGATAGGGCTTTTTTAAAACTAGAGCTGGATCAGCCTTGACAGCCAGCATGGCCTCGACCCGGTGCAAAGTGGAACGGAAAATATACCTGACCCGCTCCAGAGTACCAAAAATATTGGCAGCCATGGGGAAATTTGTACCCAAGACATTGGTAAATAAAAGAGCGGGCCCTTTGGCCTGAAATACCCGGCGCTGAATGGCCCCTGCTTCCAAATAGGGGTCAACAGGGGAGGTAATGCGGATCAATTGGCCGGAACGCTCTAAATCATGCAGGCAGGATTTTAAATTGCGATGAATCATATGTTCGTCCTTTTGGGCCATACTAGGCAAGGGGCTCACTTTTGTCATCCATGCTGATATGGGGTCGATGCGGGAATGCGCTGATTAAAGCGTTTCGTTATTTCTATAACGGTAAGGCATGCAGAGTTTTTCAATACTTGGGACAAGCCCCACTTATATGGAAATGACGTATTTGTCAGGCATTCCTAGATCCCTCGGCCATGCTCGGGATGACATCCGCGGGTTATACCAAGATTTTCTCTTCAGAGTATATTGGAGTCGATAATGGCTGTCGCTATTTGAAAAAATATCGTTAAGTCACAATATTGGCGTTCAACTATTTGCCATTTCGACCAAAGCCTTTTTCCTTCTTGTCATTTCGACCGACTGCCAACGGAGTGCGGCAGGAGTGGAGAAATCTCGTCCACATGTACAAGGTCGCGGAGTCCATGTTGGACTCAGCGACCTTTACGTTTTTTTATACCCAAAAGAGCACGTTATTGCAGATACTTGAAGAATGTGCTGTCCGGCGTGAGGACAAATTGGGTTTGTCCAGCCATGGTTTTCTTGTAGGCATCCATGGTGCGCACAAATTCGTAAAACTCGGGATCACGTTCCAGGGCCTGGGCATAGATACCCGTGGCCACAGCTTCCCCTTCACCGCGCAGAGCTTCGGCTTCGCGATTGGCTTCGGCCAACATGATGGTCCGTGTTTTATCAGCAGCAGTAGTAATTTTGGTCGCCTCTTCCCGGCCTTCAGAACGATACTGCTTGGCTTGCCGTTCACGCTCGGCTTGCATGCGGCCATAGATGGAGTTTTGGTTTTCCTGGGGCAGATCCGTTCGCTTGATGCGTACGTCAATAATGTGCACACCGTATTCCTTGAGGAGCACGTTGGATTTGGTCGTTACTTCCTCCATGATGGTTGATCGCTCTGTGGCGACAATTTCCGTAAAGGTATAACGACCCAAGGCTTCACGCATTTGTGAATAGACAATATCATCAATACGAGACAATCCGCCGGGAATATTGCGCACAGTTTGATAAAAGGTCAGGGCATCAACAATGCGCCAACGCGAAAAGTTGTCCACAACCATATTTTTTTTATCCAAAGTGATAATTTCAGCTATGGGCGCGTCGTACTCCAGCACTCGGGAATCAAAGAAAATCACATTTTGAATAAAGGGCAGTTTGAAATGCAGGCCCGGACCATAACTGGCGTCTCCAATGGGCTTTCCCAGTTGTAGTAAAATAGCCCGTTCTGTTTGCTCCACGACAAAAACACATTGCAGCAATAAAAATACACCCAAGCCAAGCAAACCAATAAAAAATTGTATCTTTTTCATTATTCGCGCCCTCCTTCCGAAGCCTGTCCCGTCTTTTTGAGACCATCCAGGCGCTGTAAAGGCAAAAATGGCAGGGCTCGTTGCATGGAATCATTGGCAATGATGATTTTTTCCAC
>JAAYGN010000058.1 GCA_012727715.1 Desulfovibrionales bacterium
GGACCCGGTTTTGGACAAGGTCCGCGGCCTGGGCTTTAGTATTGAAGCACCCAAAACCGACATGACCCTGGACCTGAACATTGGTGGCATGCATTGCGCAGCCTGTTCCAGTCGCATTGAACGCGTCACTTCCCGTCTGCCTGGAGTATCTGAGGCCAGTGTCAACCTGGGCGCAGAAAGAGGACATTTTGTTTTTGATCCGGCCCAAGTTTCTCAACGTGAGTTGCGCCAGGCCATTCATAATGCCGGATTTACCACAGAATTACCGCGTAAAGAAGCGGCTAGTGCCGAAGAAGCCCGCATTGCAGCCCGTTTGGCAGAAAAAAAACGTGATGTCCTCCTGGCCATGACCTTTGCACTGCCCCTGCTTATTTTATCCATGGGCCATATGTGGGGCATGCCTTTACCCCGTTTCTTGGACCCCATGTACAGTCCCGGCACTTTTGCCCTGGCCCAATTGCTTTTGACCCTGCCCATTGTCTGGAGTGGACGAAATTTTTATCTGGTGGGTTTTCCAGCCCTGCTGCGCAAAGCTCCCAATATGGATTCTTTGGTGGCCATGGGCACTGGAGCGGCCCTGGTTTATTCCCTGTGGAACACAGTGGAAATTTGGCTGGGCCTGGATGCTGTGAATAGAGCCATGGACCTGTATTACGAATCAGCGGGTGTGCTCATTGCCATGATTTCCCTGGGCAAATTTTTTGAAGCCCGCTCGGTATCGCGGACCACCGGGGCAGTACGGGCCTTGATGCAATTGGCTCCAGACACTGCCACCCTGGTCACTGACCAGGGCGACCGACAAATTCCTGTGGAAGAAATTGAGCCCGGTGATCGACTACGCATTCGCCCTGGCGAGCGTTTGCCTGTGGATGGCGAGGTGGTGGACGGGGACAGCCATGTGGATGAATCCATGCTCACGGGTGAGCCCTTGCCCGTACGCCGCACCCTGGGGGACCGGGTTTTTGGCGGGACCTTAAACACCACTGGGGCCTTAATTATGCAGGCCTCCCATGTGGGCGAAGACACAGTGCTGGCCAAAATTGTCCGCCTGGTCCGTGACGCCCAGGGCTCCAAAGCACCTATTGCCAATTTGGCGGACACCATCAGCTATTATTTTGTACCTGTAGTCATGGTCCTGGCCCTGTTCGCAGGTCTTGGCTGGTATTTTTTAAGTGCTGAAAGCTTTGTCTTTGCCCTGCGCATCACCATTTCTGTACTGGTTATTGCCTGCCCCTGTGCCATGGGTCTGGCCACGCCGACCTCCATTATGGTTGGCACTGGCCGTGGTGCTCAACTGGGAGTGCTCATCAAATCTGGCCGGGCTTTGCAACGGGCTGGTGAACTGACGACCATGGTTTTTGATAAAACCGGAACCCTGACCGTGGGCAAACCGGCCCTGACCAGTATGTGGATGGCTCCTGAAGCTTCCGTGAGCCAGGAGAAAATGCTGGCTTTGGCTGCGGCAGTAGAAGCCTTGTCCGAACATCCTCTGGCCCGCGCTGTGGTCGATGCCGCCCCTACTCCTGTGGCCAAAGCCAGTGAGTTTGCCGCTGTACCGGGTCAGGGTGTTACCGCCCTGGTCGATGGTCATACAATAGCCATTGGCAATGAGCGGCTCATGACTGCCCTGGGTCTGGAGACCCAAGACGTGCGCACCCAGCGTGAAAAACTGGAAGGAAGCGGAGCCACGGTTATCCATGTGGCTGTGGACCAAAAAATGGCTGGCCTCATGGCCATTAGTGACCAAATCCGTGATGATGCTCCCCACACCATCCAGGCTCTTAAAAACATGGGTCTTGATGTGGTGCTGTTGACTGGAGATACCTTACGCACTGCCCAGGCTGTGGCCCAAAAATTGGGTATTGAGACGGTCATTGCAGGGGTTTTGCCCGAGCGTAAGGCTGAAGAAGTCAAAGAACTACAAAGTAAAGGACAAATTGTGGGCATGGTTGGCGATGGTATTAACGATGCCCCGGCCCTGGCTGGAGCGGATCTGGGCGTGGCCATGGGCAGTGGCATGGACGTGGCCCTGGAGTCCGGCGATGTGGTCCTGATGCGTGAAGACTTAAAGAGCCTGCTGACCGCCTTATCTCTGAGCCGGGCGGTTATGACCAATATCCGGCAGAATCTGTTTTGGGCCTTTGCCTTTAATACCATTGGTATTCCAGTGGCCATGGGCCTGCTCTACCTTTTTGGCGGACCAACCATGAACCCCATGCTGGCTGGAACAGCTATGGCCATGAGTTCTGTGACCGTGGTTAGCAATGCCCTTCGCTTGCGCTTTTTTACGCCAGCAAAATCATGAAATAATACTTAGGATATCGTGAGCAGTATCAAACCAGGGCGGACAAAATCTGCCCTGGTTATTATTTTCAAGGAAAAAATATCTTAGAGGCAGGAATCAACAGGACTATAGGGCAAGCCAAAGGCATCGGCCACGCCCTTGTGCACAACTTTGTCACCAATGAGATTTAGACCTTTTTTCAAACCAGGATTATCCTGACAAGCCTTTTTCCAGCCTTTGTTAGCAATTTGCACGGCATAGGGCAGGGTGGCATTGGTCAAAGCCAAGGTCGAGGTCATGGGCACAGCACCAGGAATATTGGCCACACAATAATGCAAAATTCCATCTAGTTCGAAAACAGGATCAGCATGAGTGGTGGGGTGAGATGTCTCAAAACAACCACCTTGGTCAATGGCCACATCCACCAATACAGTTTTGGGTTTCATCTCCTTAAGCATATCTCGGCTCACCAGTTTGGGTGCCTTGGCTCCTACCACCAGTACCGCTCCAATAATAGCATCAGCCTCTCTGGCCAAAGCGCGCACTGTGGCCGGTGAGCTCATTAAGGGGATAACATTTTTAGGCATAATTTCCGAAAGATAACGCAATCGATCCAAGTTCATGTCCAAAACGTGGACTTGTGCGCCCATGCCCGCAGCAATAATGGCCGCATTGGCACCAACCATACCGCCACCCAGAACCAATACATTGGCTGGAGCAACACCGGTCACTCCGCCCATGAGTACACCGCGTCCACCATGAACAAATTTTAAAAAATGAGCAGCTTCTTGGGCTGCAATACGGCCGGCAACTTCACTCATGGGACTGAGCAGAGGTAATCCACCATGGGGGCCTTCCACTGTTTCATAAGCAATGGATATGGAGTCAGACTTCATCATGGCACGGGTCAATTCCTCATCTGCTGCATAATGCAAATAAGTAAAAATAATTTGCCCTGGACGTACCATGGAAAATTCTGAAGGCTGAGGTTCTTTAACATGCATGACCATGTCTGCTTTGGCAAAAACTTCAGCAGGAGTATCCATCATTATCGCACCCGCAGCAATATACTGATCATCAAGAAAGCCACTACCAACACCAGCATTTTTTTCTACCAAAACTTCATGTCCGTTTTGACGCAACACTTCCACCCCTGCCGGGGTCATACATACACGATTTTCCTGAGCCTTGATTTCTTTGAGAATACCAACAATCATTAGAATCACTCCTCAAAAAAAATGGTTAAAGGTAAGAAAACAATACCTAGGCAGACAGCTTCTCTACTGTACGTGTACGGTATACCCTTGACCACTGCCTGTCATACTAATCTTCTGGACCATTTGATTCTTTTATTGACCCTTGTCAATGAACATGAAAAACATACAATTACTATTTGTGAAAAACACATCTGAAAAAGTATATTTTTATGCTCTGCACGCTATAATCCCGGTCATCACCGTAAACGTATGTTACTCTCATTTCTTTTTTGTGACGCACAAGGCATGGTGACCCATGTCCACAGCAAACATCAATATTGGGCACAAGTTATTGGACAGTCATTGCCTGAGATTTTAGGCTTGAATGAACAAAGTATAGACAAGGTAATCAGCAGCCTGGCCCAAGAACAAATCTGTAGTCCACCTGCTTTAAAGGGTGAACGAATCCTGGTACATCTGGCTCCCTTGCCCCAGATTCTGTGTGCTGATGATGCATGTGTTGTGTGCGTGCTTCCAGTTCCCACCTTGGGTATTCTTGAAAAAGAAGCCGCTACAGACGATCCCTCACCACCAACTCCAGCTCTGGATTATGCAGTCTTTAATGCTGTTTTTAACGATGCTCGGGATGCCATCATCCTGGTGGACAATACCTTCCATGTTCTGGCTGCTAACCGTAAAGCCCAGCGAGTGTACGCTCCCAGACCTGATCAACCCTTAACCAGCCTCAACTTTTTACCCATGATTGATCCCAAGGATCAAAAAAATGTCCTCAGCGCCTTTGAAAAACTCAAAGAAGGAACATCTTGGCGCACCTCCCTGGTCACCATCAATAAAACCGGCACCCAAATCCCTGTAAAATGTAAAATACGCTGTCTCAGCACCCGGGGAGTACAATTATACCAAATTATGCTCAGGGATCTACGTCGGCATATGGCTTTGGAAAAAGACCTGATTCAGTCACGCCAAGCTGTGGCGGGTATGAATATCGCCCTCAAACAAGTCTTGCTGAATGTAGAAGAAGAAAAGCAGGAACTCAAAGAAGAACTGGTGCAGCAAGTCCGTGAAGAAGTCTTGCCTGCTGTGGATCGTCTGGTCAAAGAAGACTCTGTCCTGGTGCGCGAGGCTTTTAAGTCCGCACTCCAAGATAAAATTGCAGACTTAAGTGACGTTCACTCTGGACCTTTACAATTATCCACGCTGCTCACTCCCAGGGAAACGGATGTTTGCCGTTTAATCCAGCAAGGCTGGCAGGGCAGAGCCATTGCTGATGAATTATCTATTTCTTTTGAAACTCTTCAGACCCACCGTAAAAATATCCGCCATAAATTAGGTCTTAAAGGAGCTGGTATTTCCCTGGTCACCTTCCTGCAACAACATCCCCCTCTGTAGTATCGGGCACAACCACATACCCGATAAATCCCCATTTTATCCCCTTTTCTGGTCATTGTTTTTCCGTAAACTAACCGATGCTTAAAAAATGGGCTGTTTTTATCCACAGCCTCTAAACTGTAACCCAGGAGATTGGATGATAAAAATACGTGTACAAGGTCTCTATAAAATTTTTGGCCCCCATCCGCGCAAGGCCATGGACATGCTGGCTCAGGGCAAGAGCAAAGAGGAGATCATGGCCGATACTCGCCATGGTGTGGGGGTAAATAATGTCAGTTTCAACGTACAAGAAGGCGAAACTGTGGTGGTGATGGGTTTATCTGGCAGCGGCAAATCAACCTTGGTCCGCTGTTTAAACCGTCTCATTACCCCTACAGCTGGATCTATCTTTATTGATGATCAAGATATTTTGACCATGAATGAGCGCGAACTCCGCCAGGTTCGCCAGCAAAAACTGGGCATGGTTTTTCAAAATTTCGCCCTATTTCCCCACCGCACAGTTTTGGAAAATGCAGCTCTGGGACTGGAAATTCAAGGTATGCCCCTAGACAATCGACTCCAACAAGCCCGTGAAGCGTTATCTTTGGTTGGCCTGGAAAGCTGGGGAGATACCTATCCACGCGAGCTATCCGGCGGTATGCAACAACGCGTTGGCCTGGCCAGGGCTCTAGCCTTATCTCCAGATATTTTACTTATGGACGAAGCCTTTAGTGCTCTGGACCCCCTCATTCGCCGTGATATGCAAGATGAACTCATTCATCTGCAACAAAAAATGCGTAAAACTATTGTTTTTATTTCTCATGACCTGGACGAAGCCCTGAAATTGGGAGACCGCATTATTTTAATGAAGGATGGGGCCATTGTGCAAATTGGCACACCAGAACAAATTTTAACCAATCCAGCCACAGAATATGTGGCCCGCTTTGTCCAAGACGTAGATATCACCAAGGTTTTAACGGCTGAATCGCTCATGAAACGCAGTGAAGCCGTGGCCTACTTGCGTACAGATGGTCCACGGGCAGCCCTGCGCAAAATGCGTAAACACAGCATTGCCCATTTATTTGTAGTGGACCACAACCACCAATTAGTAGGTATTATTTCTGCTGATGCCGCAGCAGATCTGGCGGCCCAAGGTAAAGACAATCTTTCAGATGGTGTAGTGTGCACGGATATCAAAACCGTCAATCCGTCCACTCCTGCTCAGGATTTATTCAATATTATGGCTGACCTGCCTTATCCCCTGGCGGTGGCCGATGAAAACAACATATTTTTGGGGGTTATTGTTCGCGGTACTCTGGTGGCGGCTCTGGCTGAACGAGGGGGTATAGTATGATAAATTTCAGACTACCAATAGGCGATGCTCTTGAAGCCATGATTGACTTTTTGGTTGAGCATCTGGCTTTTTTTACCAAGGCCAGCGCTGATATTATTGAAGTCATGCTCAAGGCCCTGGAAAACACCCTGTTGGCCATGACTGCTCCAGGATTTATAGCTGTAGTTGTTATCGGCCTTTGGCTGGGAACCAAAGATCGAAAACTTTGTCTGGGCAGTGCACTGGGTCTGGCCCTGATTTGGAACATGGGCCTGTGGACTGCCACCATCAGTACCATTGCCCTGGTCGTAGTTTCTACTTTGTGTGCCCTGATCATTGGTGTACCCTTGGGTATTATCTCAGCCATCAGCTCTGCCCTCAACCGCATGGTCATGCCCATCCTGGACATTATGCAAACCATGCCTGCTTTTGTGTACCTCATTCCAGCTATTCCCTTTTTTGGCTTGGGTAAAACCGCAGCTATTTTTTCTACAGTGGTCTTTTCCATGCCTCCAGCCATTCGCTTCACCTGTCTGGGTATCCGGCAGATTCCAGCAGAACTGGTGGAATGTTCCGCAGCTTTTGGCGCAACCCGCTGGCAACGTTTGATTAAACTTGATCTCCCTTTGGCTGCGCCAACCATTATGGCGGGCATTAATCAAACAGTCATGCTGGCCCTATCCATGGTTGTTATTGCCTCCATGATTGGGGCCAAGGGACTGGGTGGCGAAGTCTGGAAAGCGATTCAAAGATTACAAATGGGTCGAGGCTTTGAAGCAGGGATTGCCATAGTTATTGTGGCCATGATCCTGGACCGGGTACTGCAAAAACTGGGTACCCCCAAACAAAAATAATCAAGGAGGATTGTATGAAAAAACTTCTACTTACTTTAGCTGTACTTTTGCTTTTGGTACAACCAGCCATGGCCACCAAGGGGAAAGTGCGCATTGCTTATGTGGAATGGGATTGCGCTACAGCCAGTACTGCCGTGGCTCAGGCCGCATTGGAACAAATGGGCTATATCGTGGAAACCTTGCCTGTGGCCGCAGCAGCCATGTGGCAAGCCCTGGGCACAGGCGATGTAGATGCCACCCTCACGGCCTGGCTGCCTGTGACCCATGCTGACTATTATGCCAAGGTTCAGGATAAAGTGGAGCGAGTGTCTGTCGTTACTGGTGGTGCCAAATTGGGCTGGGCAGTCCCCTCGTATGTACCCATAAATTCCATTGAAGAACTCAATGCCCATGCAGACAAATTTGGAAACATCATTATCGGTATTGATCCTGGAGCAGGGTTAATGAAGTTGTCCGAGCAAGCTGTAGAGGATTACGGCCTTTCTTTGGAACTCATGGAAGGCAGTGGGGCAACCATGACTGCGGCCCTGGCCGATGCCATAAAAAATGAACAATGGATCGTGGTTACAGGTTGGTCCCCCCACTGGATGTTTGGCAAATGGGACCTCAAATATCTGGATGATCCCAAGGGCGTGCTAGGTGGCGAGGAAATGATCGAGGCTATTGTCCGCAAGGGCTTACAGGCTGATCTGCCTGAAGTGCATACCTTTTTCTCCAACTTTAAGTGGGATTCCCCCAACCAGTTGCAAATGGTCATGGCCTGGAACCAGGAAGGAGGCTCACCCGAAGAAAACGCCCAGCGTTTCTTAAAAGAGTATCCGGAAACTGTTCAAGGCTGGATGAATAAATAAAACCCTAGCCATGCAGAACGCAAAGGAGGAGTTACATCACTCTTTTGTCTGCGTTCTGCATGGCTCTACTCTTCAACCTTCTGATACCATTGTTGCCACGTCTTTCTGGCCCTGGTCGCGTATAAGACCTTACGTTTTTTTTTGGGTGCTTTGCATCCCAAGTCTGGCATCAAACCAAAATGCACATTGGAGGGCTGAAAATTCTTGGCCGGAGTACGCAAATGCCCCAACAATGCTCCCAGAGCTGTCTGCACAGGGGGCAAGGCAATTTTTCCAGCTAAAAAAAGCCCGAGCCACAGTCCTGTGGCTGCTGATTCCAAATAGCCTTCCACCCCACTGATTTGTCCGGCCAAGTAAACACCTGGCCTGGCTCGCAGCTCCAGATACTGAGTTAATACCTCTGGAGCACGAACATAGGTATTACGGTGAATGCTGCCCAGACGTAAGAACTCTGCCTGCTCTAGCCCTGGAATCATGGTAAAAATACGTTTTTGCTCAGCATAGGTCAGGCGAGTCTGAAATCCCACCAGATTCATGGCTGTTTTGCCTAAATTCTCACTGCGCAGTTGCACTACCGCAAAGGGCTGGGTTCCTGTACGAGGATCCACCAGGCCGACAGGTTTGAGGGGACCAAAAGCCAAGGTCATCTCCCCGCGCTCAGCCATAACTTCAATGGGCAGGCAGCCTTCAAAATGAGCCTGACTTTCAAAATCCCTGGCCAAAACCCGGTCTCCGGCCTTGAGTTCGGACACAAAACGTAAATACTCCTCTTTATTCATGGGGCAATTGAGATAATCCTTGTCTTCTGGAGCATAACGCGAAGCCCAAAAAGCTACATCCATGTTTACAGAGTCCGTAGATACAATGGGAGCTATGGCATCATAAAAGGCCAGACTATCCTGGCCAATTATCCGGGCCAGATCATTGGCCAGATGAGCTCCAGCCAAGGGACCTGCGGCCAAAATTACCGGACAGGAGCCATCAGCAACCTCGTCCAGAGCCTGCACTTCTTGGTAGATCACCTTAATATTGGGATGTGCAGTAACAAGCCTGGTGATTTCTTTGGAAAACAACTCTCGATCCACTGCCAAAGCCTTGCCTGCGGGCACGGCTACATCCTGAGCCACTTGCATGATCAAACTGCCCAGTTCGGCCATTTCTAATTGCAAAAGACCGATACCTGTTTCCGGGTCCATGGATCGAAAAGAATTGGAACAAACCAATTCGGCCAAATAGGGACTGGTATGAGCTGGAGAATAGGCCAAGGGCTTCATTTCAAAAAGCTCTACCTCCATTCCCCTTTGGCCCAATTGCCAAGCAGCTTCACATCCAGCCAGTCCAGCTCCAATAATACGTACTTTGCGCATATTTTATCCTTAAAAATTATGAAAAAGTGTCTCCTAAGCTGGCCCAAGGGTCAATATCTTAAAAGGAACAAAGAGGAGACCCGGCTCTATCCTAAAATTATACAAACAAGATAACAGGATGTATTTTTCAAATTTTTTTGAAAAAAATGGAGACAGGCATAAATGGCTCATACCCGATGGAAGTGCCTGGTAAAAAATTTCGATTTTTTTTATGCTAGTCATACAAAAATGGCCCTATAACAGGGCCATTTTTGTAATTATCTTTTTAAATTACGTCGCATCATGAAAATTATAGGGCTATCTACCTACTCCTTGACCTCTTCAACAATAACAAGATCTTTGATAGCCTCAAATTTTGCAGGACCAATACCCTTGACTTCCAACACTTCTTCCACTGATGAAAAGGGCTTTACTTCACGATACTCAATAATACTCGCCGCAGTGGCTGGACCAATGCCTGGAAGCGTGGTCAACTCTGCCTCAGAAGCTGTATTCAGATCAATAAGCCCGGAAGCAATAACCGGAAAAACAGTGAGAAAGAAAATTACAACGCAGACCACCACAATGTTAGCTAATTTTTTCATGCCTTAATCCTCCTTGCTTAACAAATTTTCTTTGAAGATAGTATACGTTGCACTTAAATGGCAATAAAAAATTGATAGAATTTAAAAAAATTGATAAAAAACTACACTTAGGCTAGTATTGATAACGGTTTGCGTATTTTAGGGATTGCTTCCTTGTCTGTGTGCAAAAACAAATTGTCAGGATAGATATATGCATAACTCTTTTCAGCGACGCCACTCACGTTGGTATGAAATCATTGTATTCAGCTATACCTTTCAATTTATTCTAGGCTGGCTATTTGTGGTCGCCCTGCCCAGCTTGTACCATTGGTGGTGGTTAGGTTTTCCGTCACGCATTCAAGATTCCCAAATTAACGCCTTTATCGCCAATACCGTTGCCTTTACCTTTTCCTATTGGACCTTGCGCAAGTTTAAACGCTTTCCCGGAACGCGCACCTTGTCCTTTATCTTGCCAACATTGACCATTTCTTGGTTTATGATGTTTACTGTTTTTCTCTTTTTGCGCGAGAAAGCCTATGCCAGACAAGTCCTGCTCTACTCCTTTACCTTAGCTTTTGTGTGGGCTTTTATTGCCACTTTGCTGGGCCAACGCTATCGCAAACCCAAGCTGGCCATAGTGCCCTTTGGCCGGGCTTGTGAATTGGTGGATAGTCCCCAGGCTATTACCGAAATTCTGACCAGGCCAGATTTGGAGGGTCGTCGTTATGATGGAGTGGTTGCAGACTTGTACACCGAAGACCTGCCTGATGAATGGGAACGGTTTTTAGCTGCCTGCACCTTGGCCCGAATTCCAGTTTTTCATACCCAGCAATTGATCGAATCTCTGACAGGACGGGTAAAAATCGAACACTTATCAGAAAATATTTTTGGAACACTTTTGCCCTCTAGTTTCTATAGCTGCTGGAAAAGATTTTTTGAAACAATCATTATTTTATTCTCTTTACCTTGCTGGCTCCCCATAGTGCTGATAGCGGGCATTGCAATTAAACTGGAAAGTAAGGGGCCCATATTTTTTATCCAAGAACGGGTTGGACAAAGAAATAAAGACTTTAAAGTTATTAAACTACGAACCATGTGTACAAATTCTGAAAAAAAGGGAGCTCAATTTGCTCAAACAAATGACCCTCGGATAACGTGTATAGGTAAATTTCTACGCAAAACACGCATTGATGAATTGCCGCAATTTTTTAATGTCCTTAAAGGGGAAATGAGCTTGATTGGTCCGCGCCCAGAGCAACGAGCCTTTGCAAATCAATTTGACGAACAAATTCCTTTTTATACGTACCGCCATACAGTCAAACCAGGAATCACCGGATGGGCACAAGTAAATCAAGGATACGTTGCAAATGCTGATGATACTCAAGTCAAGATAGAGTATGACTTCTACTATATTAAAAATTTTTCCCTGTGGCTGGACATTCTCATTGTGGTCAAAACCATACGCACCATTGTCACTGGCTTTGGGGCACGGTGAGTAAGGAAATACCAAGGTCTATTTTTGATCTAGGCACCTGTGCAAAAATATATTATCAAAACATAAAATTTTCTCGCACCTGATTCACTGTATTGCTTTCTCTTGTAGGGAAATCAGAACAAACTCTTTTACCCCTCTCCTGTGAGGAAGTCATATTATTTGCGTCACCTATAAAAAGTGAGCTGCCCATGTCGTCCCACATCAAAAACATTGTCATTATTCTTTTGTCTCTGGTTATTGTTGGTCAGTTTTTATGGTCAGGCAAAAAAGAAGCCCATGTTCCCTTGGTGCAAGAGCAAGAAGAGACTCCTGCTGTAACGGAACCCCTCGCTCTTTCAGAATTAAGCCTGGATAACTCCATGCGCACCACTTTGAGCCTGGAATTTACCTCCGCAGTGCCCCAGGAGCTGCTGCAAGCGGAAAGTCCAGCAGAAATCTCACCTCCGGTGCCTGGACAATGGGTGTGGAGCAATCCCTATCTACTCAAGTTTCTGGCACAAAAATCCCTGCCCCTGAACATGCACTACACTGTAACCCTCAATGCCACAGTCTTTTCAGATGAAATTATTAGTGGTGATCGCAGCAAAAGTCTTTCTACAGGCGCCTTTGCCCTGCAGGAATGTACCCTGGACGAGCTCCCATCTGCTACTGGTCCAGACATGATTGAGCTGGAAGGGCGGGTGCGTTTTAATAGTGCTGTTAACCCTGAAAATTTCTTATCAGCCATCAGCCTGGAAGAAGCCAATGGCACAGCCATTGACCTTGATTTACGCACCAATTGGGTTTCTTCCAGCCTGACCTTTCGCAGTGCCCCTATCCGCAAAACCAACGACAAGCGGTCTTTACTGTTTAAAGTCTCGCCAACCCTGGTCATGACCCACTCCAACCTCTCCCTGGGCCAGGAATATACTCAGGAAATTGTTGTGCATTTGGACCCTGAGCTACGGCTAGTGGATATCAGTGCTGATGCCAGCAAAAGCCAAACCAGCATCGAGCTACGCTTTTCCACCTCTGTAGCAGCTGCTTCCTTGCGCAAACACCTTCAGATCACCCCTGGCCTTGATTTTACTGTCTCCAGTCATGGCCGCACAGCGACCATCAATGGAAATTTTCAGCCTGGCTCCATGTATAGCCTGGCCCTCATGCAAGGACTCACGGCTGAAGATGGGGCGACCCTGACCGCTCCCTTTACCACTTCTTTGGCCATGCCCAATCTTGAACCCAGTGTGGACTTTGCTGCTCGAGGCATGTTCCTGCCCAAGGATGGCGCAGGTCAGATTGCGGTGGAATATGTCAATACCAAATCTTTGGAGCTCACGGTCTGTCGTATTTTTCCCAATAACCTGGTCGCGCTCTTTCAAGATTATGGATATTCTGTTTTTGATGACGACTATGCTGGGGATTGGGTGCCAGAACATCTGGGCAGTGAAATTTTTCGTACAAC
>JAAYGN010000059.1 GCA_012727715.1 Desulfovibrionales bacterium
CTCCCTGGACAGTGTCCTTTACTATTGACCTTGGCCCCCAATTCACCTTTGCTGAGCCAGTTTTGGTCATTGATCCCCCCAATGAAACGCTGCAAAGCCTGCTGCAAACATCTTGTGAACCCATCAAGAAGGGTCAGGCCTATGATTCACGTCTGATCCAGGATGTGGAAAATGATCTTTTACGCGCCTTGCAAGAAAACGGCTATCCCTCGCCCACCCTGGGGCAACGTAAAATTGTGGCTGATCACGCCACCGGGCAAGTTACAGTCCATTTAGCTGTGCAACCTGAAAGCAAAGCTGTATTTGGCTCGACCACCATCACGGGCCTGAAAACTGTATCAGAAAACCTGGTCATGCAAAAACTGGCCTGGACCCAAGGGGCTGACTTTGACATCCGAAAAGTTGATACCACCCGAGCCGAACTGATCCAGACTGGCCTCTTTCGATCTGTGTACATAAAAACAGAGCTGTCTGATGATGCCTCCCCAGTGACCATTCTGGTGGACCTGCTGGAAAGTCCGCATCGTACCTTGCGGTACAGTTTATGGTATTACTCGGATCAGGGCTTGGGCCTGGGCACCAGCTGGACCCACCGCAACCTTCTGGGTGCTGGTCAAGAGTACCAAGCAGCTGTACAATTAGCAGAAAAAAATCAGGAACTTAGTACCTCTCTGATTCTTCCTGATTTTGGACATCCGGATCAAAGCTTAAATCTTTTGGCCAAATATGAATATGAAGACACAGATAGCTATGAGTCTTCCAATGTCTATCTATCTGGAATTGTACGCAGAAATTTTTCCAGACTCAGCCTTGGTGCTGGCCTGGCCTATCGCTTGAGCAGCATAAAAAAAGAATCCACCCGCCAATTCAATCTTATTTCTACCCCCCTCATTGCGGAATGGTCCAATGTAGAACAGCCCCTGGACCCCACCCATGGACTGACAGTGGCTGCTCGCCTGGAACCCTTTATAGATATGGAAGGGGGCCGTTCGTCTTTTGTGTCCTGGAATCTTACGGGCCGTCATTATTGGCCTTTGCGCACAGACAAATCACTGATTCTGGCCACTCGCGGACGTTACTCTTTACTGGCTGGTGCTAGTCGTCACAGTGTACCTGAAGATCTCCTGCTCTATGCCGGGGGAGGCGGGTCTGTACGTGGTTATGCCTATCAATATGCCGGGGATCTGGACGATGATGACAAACCTTTGGGGGGCATCAGTGCCATCGACTTTTCTGCAGAACTGCGCTGGCGTATTAATAAAGATTTTGGAGCTGTATTTTTTTGTGACGCAGGCACGGCCCTGCAAGACCATAATCTGGATGATATGGACAAATTGTTCTGGGGTGTAGGCACAGGACTACGCTATTTCACCCCCATTGGGCCCATTCGTTTTGATGTGGCCATACCTCTGGATCAACGGGGTACCATTGATTCCCCGTTTCAGGTTTACGTCAGTTTGGGGCAAGCATTTTGAAATTATTCGGCCTAAAATCCTTGTTTAAAAAATTTCTGCTGACCCTGGCCATAATTATGGTCTTGGGGCTGGTGAGCAGCGTCTTCATTTTGGGCACCAAAACTGGCCGTGACCATCTGTTGAATCTGGTCGGCCGCATTTCTGCCTCAGAGAACTTTTCCCTGGACCTGCATAATCTGGATTTGGGAAAAACCTGGAGCCTGGAATACCTAACCCTAAACGACGCTCAGGGCACCTGGCTGGAGCTACGCCAAGTCCATCTCACGCCCCGATTTCTTCCTTTGCTGCGCGGACGTATCCACTTTGATCAGGTCGGAATAAAACACATTGCTCTGCACCGTCTTCCTGGATCGGACAACCCTACGTCATCATCTTCAAGCCCTGCCCTGTATCTTCCTCCGGTCACCATCTTGCATCTTGATTTGCAGCATATTGTTCTGAATGAGGCCGCTCTGGGACAAAGAGCCGAGCTGGGCATCCAGGGCAACTTGTCCATGGATACCTCCATGGCTCAAGGGGCTTTGGATGTGGTCCATTTTCACCGCCCCCAAGATCATCTGACTCTGCGTGGCAATTTTCATCCCAAAAAACAACAACTCAAGCTTGATCTTAAAGGTCATGAGGACCCTGGTGGACTGATAGCACATATCATGGGTCTTGATGGTGAGCTGAACATCAACCTTCAAGGCCATGGTCCTTTGACCGCCTGGCCCGTAACCCTGGACCTTGGCCTTGCTGATCTGGCCGAAGCCAAGGCCAGGGGCACCTTACACCTTGATACCCGGTCACAGCAGATCGAAATACAGGGAAATATAAAACTGGGTAAAATTGGTCTTGGCTATCTTCCCCTGCCTGATCCTGAAATTTATTTTTCTGGCCATGGCAGCATGTTTACTGACAAAATCCTGGCTCAGGCTCAGATCAAAACTGCCGCAGTCATGCTGGATGTAAACGCGACCTGGACCCAAGCAACACAAAACCTGCAAGCCTTTTTTCAGGCCCGATCCGGTGATCTATCCACGCTGCTGCCACCAGAAATTGTGGCTGGCGTTACGACCATAAATGGGAAGATCTTTCTTGATGCCCATCAGGCAGAAATTGTTAGCAAAGTTTTAGCTTCTGATTGGATGATACAAGACATGTCTTTGGAAACGTTGGAGGCCCAGGCACGTATTGTAAAGCCTTTTAAAGACAGCTCATGGCAAAGCCAACTTGCCTTTAGCACCATTGGTCCTGATTTAGGTCAGGGTCTGGGGCAGTGGAATGGTACGTTGGATATGGGCGGCCATGATGATGTAGTCCACGTCCACCAAGGCCTGATAGAAAGTGAGGCCTTGTCCCTAAATATGACCGGAAGTTTTGGTCAAGCCCTGGAAAGCACAGCCACCCTTATGGCCCAAAATCTCAAAATAAATGACCAGATTTACTCCGGACAAGTTCGCTCCCAGTTCAAAGGCCATGTTTACCTCCAGGAACAAACCCTGGATGGCCAACTCCAGGTCCAGACAAAGGATATTACTGGCCTGCCCCCCGCTGTGGAGCAAATTCTGGGATCACCTCTTGCCCTGTCATCAAAATTCCAGGTTACTCCAGAACTTATCACCATCCATGACTTCACCCTTGAACCGAACCTGTCCCTGAAGGCTCATGCGGAAATAAAGCCCCAAGACCAATCTTTTGCTGCCAAATTTTCAGCGACCATGCCCAAAATTGATATCGAGCCAGCACACTTGGCGGCTGGCACAACCTTGGAGGGCGAGGCTCAGGGCAGTTTCTCCTCCTTTGACCTGGACCTAAAAGGCCAGTTGCCAGGGCTTAAGGTGCAAAATTTCCATCTTGGTCCCACAACCCTGACAACCACAATCAAGGATCTGCCCTCAAGTCCGCAATCTGCGTTGGCCATGCAGACCAGCATAAATCAGGAACCGTTGAGTCTGGACCTGGCCGCCAAAACACAAAAAAATACCCTGACCCTTTCCAAGGCCCGGGCGACTCTGCCCCAAGCTGTGCTGGACCTGGAAGGCAACCTGTCTTTGGATAATTTTCTGTTTAACGGTCAATCCCGATTTACCAGTAGCGACCTGGCAAGCCTGGGCCACATTGTGAGTTTGCCCTTGTCCGGATCATTGTCC
>JAAYGN010000060.1 GCA_012727715.1 Desulfovibrionales bacterium
CGGGTAGGTCGCGTCCACAGCAACGACCACGTCTTTGGCCAAAGCGTTGCCCACAAAACAGCAACAAACCACAACAGCAAAAATAAGACGTTTGTACATACTTCCTCCAATTGTTGGTAAAAGGTGATTATTTAAGTCCTAAAGTCAGAAAAGTGTTAAAGAATTGCGCCTATGAGGTCAAGAAAGGGTTAAAAATAAAATAATACTATCCATATTTTGTCATCTCTCTAAGGAACGTTGATCTATTGAAGATTGTTTAGCGAGGGAGGTCACCATACGCTGAGCCATAGTCCATTGTTCTTCTTTGCTTTTGACCTTTTCATTTAACACAGCTTTTTTTATTGCTCGTAAAATAATGGCAAAGTCAGGGCCAGGCTTACCCCCCATGGCAATAAGATCTGATCCGGAAATGGAGATATGGACATCCTGCAGCTTGGTCAAAAAATGAGAAATGGCTTTTTTAAGATCTTGTTTACGTTGCCTGGCCATGACGTACAAGACTCCTTCCAGGGGTAAGGGGGCAAGAATATCGTATAAGTCCGCAGCAGTACCCTTTTTTTTCTCCCAAAGGCCAAGTTTCATGCTTACCACCCGCAATTGTTTTCGGATTATATCCACCAACTCAGCCTTTTTGGGTACAAATTGCAGCCGACTGGTCAGGACCATGAGTTGTTCTGTGGTTAACCCAGAGGTCAATCCCAAAAAATAAATAGTCCAAATATGAGGTGCTGGTTCTCGATAAAGGAGGGTGTACCAGGTAATGACCCGTTCAATTTCTCCCAAAAGCGCATCTTTGGTTGGTGGGAAGTGGAGCAGGGGATGTATTTCCTGCAAGAGTCCCAGGTCCCGCATGCGCAAAAGCCCTTTTACAGGAGCAATATCTTCCATGAGTAATTGAAGCTCATGACGAATACGCACTCCGGACAATTTTTGAAAGATATTCAAGCGGACTGCATTTTTTATTAAACGATCGGTTTGAGCGCCAATTTTGAATTGAAAGCGTTGTTCAAAGCGAATAGCTCTGATGATTCGTGTTGGATCTTCCACAAAAGACAAGGAATGCAGTACTCTGATTATACCATCTTTTAAGTCCTGCTGGCCACCGAAAAAATCAACCATTCTTCCAAAGGAGGGTGGATTTAAATGCACAGCCAAAGTATTAATGGAAAAATCTCGACGATAGAGATCCATTTTTAGAGAAGATAATTCCACTACAGGCAGGGCTGCTGGATAGGCGTAGTATTCCAGTCTTGCAGTAGCAATATCTATTTTCTGTCCTGACGGAAGGATCAAGACCGCGGTGCGAAATTTAAGATGGGTACGTACGCGAGCATCAAGATGTTTGGCTAAAGCAGTGGCAAAGACTATGCCGTCACCTTCCACCACCAGATCAAGATCATCATTGGCAATGCCCAAAAGCATATCGCGCACAAACCCGCCCACAGTATAAACTTCCATGGTCAGATCAAGAGCAACTTGACCTGCAAGATGGAGCACATCCAAAATAGGCTGGGGAAGACGTTCCATAAGCAGATGCCGGATATTGCGTTCCTGGCGCTTGCCTGAAAAATAGGCTTCAGGAATCCGGGCAGGTTCTTGGACTAAAATATTGATGAGATCTGTTCTGGTGATAACCCCAACAAGTCTGGCTTCGCGTACCACTGGCACCAGACGTTGGCGATGCCCTAAAATGATTTCCATAACCTCATAAAGATCTTGCTCCTCGGTTACACTATGAAAATCTTCAAGCATGTATTCTGTGACTCGCTCTTCTCCCAAACCGTGACCAATGGCTTTTTCTGCCACACTGCCTTCGATAATACCACAAACCTGATCGTCATATTCTGTAACCGGTAAGGCTTTAAATCCATATCGAGTCATGATCTCAGCAGCTTGAGCAAGGGTTTGCCGTGCCTGAATAGGAATTACCGGGGCAGACATGAAATCTCGCACCGCAAATTGGGGGTTTACATGGGAGTAGAGCAGAGCAAAAAGTTCATCTTTTACTTGAGACATGGTACGATTTTTAATGGATGCTGAAGCAGCAAAACCGTGGCCTCCGCCCCCAAAGGAGGTGCAAATCACACCAACATCAACTTCAGGAATTCTGCTTCTGGCCACAAGGTGGATACGGTCTCCCATGCGACCAATGGCAAAGAGCACCCGAATACTCTCCATATCCATAAGCTTGTGTGCCAGCAGGGCAAAGTCCCCCATATATCGTTCCAAAGAGATTTCCGTCAGCACAATCTCTACACCATTAATCACATGGGTGGTGGCAGAATCAATCAGGTCCGACAAGAGGGCAACTTGTTCTGCGGATAGTTCCCGACTTATAATATCACGAATAATATCCAGATCCATACCCATGCTTTTCAACCAGGCAGCAGCAATAAAATCATGTTCCGTAGTGGAAGCAAAGGTAAAGCCGCCTGTGTCCTCAAAAATACCCAGACCCAAAATAGTGGCCTCGTCTTCACTGACCTTCAAGTTTTTCTTTTTTAAATGATGGATAAGAATAGACGTAGTGGCCCCCCAGGGACGGCAATCTTCCATTGTTGCCATCAGGTCATCTTCAGTGGCTGGGTGGTGATCATAAATATGAATTTCAAGATTTTCTTGCGCGAGAATTGGTTCCACATGCGTTAGGCGGGAACGCTGTTTGGTATCGACAATGACTAATTTTTGCACTGCATGAGGTTCGATATCTTTTAAGGACAGGAAATTAAACAGGTACATAGCGCTTTGAATAAAATAGTCCTTGAGCGAGCTTTCCTGGGTGCCGGGAAAAATCAAGGCAGATTCAGGATAGAGTTTGCTGGCAGCAATCATGGCTGCCAAAGCATCAAAGTCCGCATTAGCGTGGCACGTGATGATAGTATGAGGAGTAAGTTTTTCGCTCGTCATGGATTTAGGCTCGAGGATGCAGGGTATCGTGAAGGGCAATAAGGCGGGCTGATTGCACATGAGTATAAATTTCCGTGGCCATAATATCGCTATGGCCCAAAAGAATTTGTACGGTCCGTAAATCAGCTCCTCCCTCCAGCAGGTGAGTAGCAAAGGAATGACGTAGGGTATGGGGAGAAACAGAATACTTGATACCAGCTTCCAGGGCGTAACGTTTAATCATCTTCCACACACCTTGACGGGAAAGTCCTTGGCCAGAGCGATTCAAAAAAATTGCTGCACCCTTGGGATTCAATAATGGACGCCAATGCTGGAGATAGTCGTTTAAAAAATGGATAGCTGACTCGTGCAAAGGAAGGATGCGCTCTTTACTGCCCTTACCCCAGACCCGTAACAATCCAGCTTGGGCATCAAAATCCAGGCAATGAAGGTTAATCAGCTCTGAAACCCGAAGGCCACAAGCATACAGAAGTTCTAACATGGTTCGGTCTCGAAATCCAAGGCGTTGGGAGAGATCTGGTTTTTCAAACATATCCAGTACCTGACTCTGGGATAACACATGGGGAAGAGAACGCACTACCTTGGGGCTGTCCAAAAGAGTAGCCGGGTTGGTCGCAATATGTTTTTCTTGAACCAGGTAATCAAAAAATCCTCGCAAACTGGAAATATTGCGAGCCAGAGAAGTATTTTTCAAACCTTTGCGTCGCAAATGGACCAGAAAAAGAAAAAGCGTATGTTCCCTTACCTCTTCAAGGCTTCCGTGGTGATGAGTCAAAAAATCTTGAAAAAAAGCAAGATCTGAACTGTATGAGGCAATGGTTTTGTCTGCTAAGCCACGAATGACCGTCAAAAATTGAAGATAAAGATCTATTTTTTCCTGCATGATGAAATAAACTATCCTTGCCCCCTTGCCTGTACAAGCTGAAAAAGGTAAATTTTTCAAATATGTCTCATGCCACAACGCACACTATTTATATAGGACTAGGTTCCAATCAAGGAGATGCTCGGGGACATCTCCAAAAAGCTTTGAAGAAACTGGGTGCATCCCAGAATTTACGCGTTGATGCTGTTTCTCCATTTTTTTGTACTCAGCCCCAAGGATTCCGTGACCAGGAATGGTTTGTCAATGCTGTGGCCAGACTCGAAGTAACACCTCATCTCAATCCACAAGATCTTCTTAGCCTTTTATCACAAATTGAACAAAGTATGGGACGAATACGCAATCAAAAATGGGGACCTCGAATTATTGATTTAGATATCCTTCTTTGGGATGACCTGACATACCAGACACCCAATCTTATCATCCCACATCCCCGCATCTGTGAACGTGCCTTTGTCCTTATCCCTCTCCTGTATCTTAACCCAGATTTGTCTATTGCAGGCAAAACTCCAGAACAATGGTTGCATTTACTCACGTATTCCCTGGAAAATGATGTTATTCGCCAAAATTAACTTTAGCTATCGAGGTATTTCATGTTTAAATTTCTTATCTTTGCTGTAGCTGGCTTTGCTCTGTACAAATTGATTGCCAATGATCGAAAAAAGAAAATGGAAATAAAAAATACCAAAAAGGAAACAATGGCTAAAGAGGGTATTTTGGTCAAAGATCCAATTTGTGGTACCTATGTTTCTAAAGATTCTGATATCAGAATCAAAGAGGGTGATAAGATCCATTGTTTTTGTAGCTATGAATGCCGCGATAAATATTTGAAAATGATTGAAGGATAGCAGCACAGGGGAGGCAGTATGCAATTTTTTGTTGATACTGCGAATCTGGACGAGATTCGTCATGCCATAGAACTGGGACTTATTGATGGGGTCACCACCAATCCATCCCTGATGGCCAAAGAAAAAACAGACTGGAAAGCTGTGGCCCAGCATATTTGTACCCTAGTTCCTGGACCTGTCAGTGTAGAGGTCATGGCCACCAAAGCTCAAGGAATGGTTGAGGAAGCCAGGGAGCTCATAGGCTTTGGGCCCAATGTGGTCATTAAGGTGCCCATGAGCGAAGAAGGACTTAAGGCCACCAAAATCTTGCACAGCATGGATATTGATACCAATGTCACGCTAATTTTTTCTAGCTCGCAGGCCTTACTTGCTGCCAAAGCTGGTGCGACCTATGTCAGTCCATTTGTAGGCCGACTGGATGATATTGGACAAGATGGTATAGCGTTGGTGC
>JAAYGN010000061.1 GCA_012727715.1 Desulfovibrionales bacterium
ATTGTATTCCAGGATCATGGGACCGTTTTTGGTCATCATAATTCCAGCGTAAAGAATACCCACAAAAGGATGACCTTGGTCAGCCATATGCTTAAGAATGGGGCGGATGCATAGATTGGCCATGGTTTCATACTGATTGGGGCCAACGATGGGGGCTGGGCTATAGGCACCCATGCCCCCGGTATTGGGGCCAGTATCGTTATCTCCCACGCGCTTGTGGTCCTGAAGAGAAGGCATGGCCACAATGTTTTGGCCATCACAAAAAGCCAGAAAAGAGGCTTCTTCACCGACCAGGGCTTCTTCAATAATAACTTGATCTCCAGCCGCACCAAAAATACGCTCAACCATGATTTCGTGGAGAGCATTTTGGGCTTCAGCTAAGGTAGTGGCTACAATGACACCTTTGCCTGCGGCCAGACCATCAGCCTTGATAACCACAGGAAGGGGCTGGGTGAGGACATAATCCAGGGCTTTTTGATAGTGCTCAAAAACCTGAAAATTGGCTGTGGGTACTCCAGCAGCGTTCATGACATTTTTAGAAAAAACCTTGGAGCCTTCAAGTTGAGCCGCAAAAGCATCAGGACCAAAACAGGGGATAGAAACTTGAGCCAGGGCATCTTTAAGTCCCAACACCAAGGGGAGCTCCGGCCCAGCAACAACCAGATCTATGGACTCTTCTTTTGCAAAAGCAACCAATCCAGCAATGTCCTTATCTTGGATAGCGATATTTTGGCCCAAGGATGCCGTGCCACCATTACCTGGAGCGATAAATAGAGTCACAGGACGTGCACTTTGGCTGATTTTCCAGGCCAAAGAATGCTCACGGCCTCCGGAACCAACTAATAAAATCTTCACAATTATCTCCTTAAATTTTTCGAGGAGTCCACCCAGCACTTTTAGCCACGGCGTTTAAATAATTTTTCCAAATCTGCCACGCTCCAACGAATGGTCACCGGCCGACCGTGGGGACAATAATCCTTGTTTTTGAGCTGATTCCAAGCCTCAATAAGAGCCAGGGCTTCGTCGGAGGTTAAGGCATCTTGAGCTTTGACTGCACCTCGACAGGCCATAAGCGACCAGAGGTCTTCTATGGACCTGGCTTTACCTAAAGAAATATCCTGCACCAGTTCCCGTGCTGCTTCAGGCTTGAGCAGAGGGGGGATGGCCTGGATATGCAAGTGCGTAGAGGAGGAGAGCTCCAGTTCAAAACCCAGGGTGCGGAGTTCGGTCCACAATCCTTGTAAGGTTTCACTTTGGCTTGGGTGTATGGTTAATTCCAGGGGTATGAGCAAGGGCTGACGGTCACCACGCATGCCTTGCTCTTTTAACACTTCAAACAAGATACGCTCATGGGCGGCGTGTTGATCAATAAGGACCAGCTCATTATTTTCAATGAGAAGGAGATAGGTATTGTCCAATTGGCCAAGATATTTTACAGAACAAGATGTTTCCCTCGGGCTTATGGTCAAGGAGTCTGTGTGTAACACCTGTGGCGTGGCTGGCGTTTTTGTGTGCACAGGGACAAAGTCTGGCACATCTGCAAAAAGAAGCTGGGCTTTTTTGGTGGACGTAAATTTGTCCATTGCTCCATAAACAGGAGAATTTTCTTCAAGGTTTTTCTCAGGCTGTGTCCAAGGGTTTAGTGCGGGCAAGGCAGGAGAAGAAGTGGATACAG
>JAAYGN010000004.1 GCA_012727715.1 Desulfovibrionales bacterium
ACCTGGTTACCAATGGTGGCGGCAAAGTATTTTTGGTCTTCAACCCACAGACCCACCAGGCTTTGGTCAGTACTGACCAAAGTCAAATTGCCCATGGCCGATGTGTACTGGGTGCTATAAAACATAATACCTCCCTGTGCTCTGGTTATCTGCTTTTTGTGTAGTCAGTGCCCTTGAGTTTATCAATAGCGTTAATGATCATGGCCAGCCTGGATTGACCAACTTGTGTGCCCGTTGCTGGGCAGGGTACAACAAGAGAATCTACTAGACAAAGGCGCCTCAAGGCTTAATTGTGGGCAGGCCTGTGCGCAGCACAATTTTTTAACACTTTGCAAACTATCCATGAGTTCACCTTTTCATCTTTATTCTGAATTTACCCCCCAAGGGGACCAGCCTGGGGCCATTGCGGCCCTCTGCCAGGGTATTAACACTAAAGTCAGGGATCAGATCCTTTTGGGAGTTACGGGATCAGGCAAGACTTTTACCATGGCCCAGGTCATTGCCCAACTCGGTCGTCCAGCCTTGATCATGGCTCCCAACAAAACCCTGGCCGCCCAATTATATAATGAATTTAAGGGGCTTTTTCCGCAAAATGCTGTGGAATATTTTGTCAGCTATTACGACTATTACCAGCCCGAAGCCTATTTGCCCCATTCAGATACCTATATTGAAAAAGACTCGGCCATTAATGACGATATTGATAAACTACGCCATGCCGCCACCCATGCTTTGCTGACCCGGCGCGATGTGATCATCATTGCCTCGGTGTCTTGTATTTATGGTTTGGGCTCGCCTGAATATTACGCGCAAATGATTATTCCCATTGAATGCGGTCAGCACATTTCCATGGAAAGCATCATTGGCCGGCTGGTGGATGTGCAATATGAGCGCAATGACTATGACTTGCACCGGGGCACTTTTCGCATTCGCGGGGATGTGCTGGAAATTATTCCGGCCTACAAACATGAGCAGGCCCTGCGTTTGGAATTTTTTGGCGATGAAATAGAAGGTATTTTTGAGACCAATCCTCTGACGGGTGAGATTTTATCCCGGATGCAAAAAACAGTCATTTATCCGGCCAGTCACTATGTGTCGGAACGCGATAATTTGGTGCGGGCCATGGGCGATATTCGGGAAGAACTACGTTTGCGCCTGGAATATTTTCACAAAGAAAATATGTTGGTGGAAGCCCAGCGATTGGAGCAAAAAACCCAGCTTGATTTGGAAATGATGGAAGAATTGGGCTATTGCAATGGCATTGAAAATTATTCCCTGCATTTGGATGGTCGTCACATTGGGCAACCGCCGGCCACACTGCTGGATTATTTTCCCAAGGATTTTTTACTTTTTGTGGATGAATCCCATATCACTGTGCCCCAAATAGGGGGCATGTTTAATGGGGACCGGTCCCGCAAGCAGACTTTGGTGGATTATGGGTTTCGTTTGCCCACGGCCCTGGATAACCGGCCCCTCTGTTTTGATGAATTTTTAGAGCGCATTGGCACGGCTGTTTTTGTGTCTGCCACGCCTGGCCCCTGGGAACTGGAACGAGCCAAGGGTGTGGTGGTGGAACAGATCATTCGCCCCACTGGTCTTTTGGATCCTGAAGTAGAAGTGGTGCCTACCACCGGGCAAATGGATCATTTGATGCAAGCCTGTTTGCAACGTATTGACGTTCAGGAGCGGGTCATGGTCACCACTTTGACCAAGCGTATGGCCGAGGATTTGACCGAATTTCTTTTGGCCCGGGGGGTGCGGGCGCGTTATCTACATTCAGATATTGACACCCTGGAGCGGGTAGCCATTATTCAGGCCTTGCGGGCTGGAGAATTTGACGTGCTGGTGGGCATTAATCTTTTGCGCGAAGGTCTTGATATTCCGGAAGTTTCTTTGGTAGCTATTTTGGACGCGGACAAGGAAGGATTTTTGCGCTCAACGCGTTCCCTGATCCAGACCTTTGGCCGGGCCGCGCGTCATGTTCAGGGCAAGGTCCTGCTCTATGCCGATAACATCACCCGTTCCATGCAGGCCGCCATGCAGGAAACCAGGCGACGCCGGGAGTTACAAGGCCAATTTAACCAGGACCATGGCATTATCCCTCGGTCCATTCGTAAGAAAACTAACAATGTTCTCTATGATCTGCATCAGGAAGTGACTGGATCAGCCCAGGCCGCAGAAAGCCTGGCTGACTACGATCCCGGACCAAAAAAAGCCCCTCAGGCTGTGGCCAAATTACAACGGGAAATGCGCAAGGCCGCCC
>JAAYGN010000062.1 GCA_012727715.1 Desulfovibrionales bacterium
ATCAATTTCATAGATATCGCGTACTTTCCCCCTGGAAAACAAGGGATATTCGCGAATTTGTGTTTTTGTAACAATATTCATGGGATGTCCTCCAAGCGGTATTCAACACTTTTGGCATGCGCTTCCAGGCCTTCCAAACGGGCCAAGCGCGCAATCTTGGCGCCATGAGCCTGTATATAGCTTTGATTTGTACAAATAATGCTGGTTTTCTTACAAAAAGTATCCACAGACAGGGCCGAAGAAAATCGGGCTGTGGACAGGGTTGGCAACACATGATTGGGGCCTGCGAAATAATCTCCCACAGGTTCTGGGCTACTATGACCCAAAAATACTGCTCCAGCATTACGGATCTGCCCAACAAAGGACCAGGGATCTTGTACGCAGAGTTCCACATGCTCTGGAGCCAAAGTATTGATAAGGTCCATTCCCAGATCAAGATTTGGTACCTGCACCAAAGCGCCCCAGTCGGCCAAAGATCGCACTGCTGCCTCATGGCGAGGGAGCAGTTCCAGTTGGCGGGCCAGTTCCCCGCGCACAGCTTGAAGCATAGTTGCATCAGGGCAAATAAGAATACTTGAGGCCAAAGGATCATGCTCTGCCTGGGAAAGCATATCTGCTGCCAGCCAAGAAGCCCTGGCCGAAGCATCAGCCAAAATAGCAATCTCACTGGGTCCGGCAATCATATCAATGCCCACCTGCCCGGTTACCAGACGTTTGGCTGTGGCCACATAAATATTACCAGGTCCGGCAATACAATCTACCTTGGCAATAGTCTTTGTGCCATAGGTTAGGGCTGCAATGGCCCAGGCTGAGCCACACAAATATATTTCCTCAATGCCCAAAATAGCGGCTGTCGCAAGAATATACGGATTTACAGTGCCATCCTTGCGCGGAGGGCTGACCATGCACAAGGATGGGACCCCTGCCACTTGAGCGGGGATAGCGTTCATGAGCAGGCTGGAAATAAGGGGTGTTTCTCCACCCTGCCC
Source organism: Desulfovibrionales bacterium (assembly GCA_012727715.1). GTDB lineage: Bacteria > Desulfobacterota > Desulfovibrionia > Desulfovibrionales > Desulfomicrobiaceae > Desulfomicrobium. The sequence goes on from JAAYGN010000062.1 coordinate 990, forward strand.
ACCAGGCACGTAGAGCCCGGCCCGATCCACAGGAAGAACCAGTTGCCCCAATACAGCGTTGCCTTCTGGTAGAAACCAGGAGTTTTGCTTTTGCCGTTGATGGAAAGCACGGATATTGGCTGCTGCCTCTCTAATAATGGCTGCGTCTGATGCGGGAATTTGCGCATAAGCCTGGGCAATGTCCTGGGGTGAAACCTTAAGCTGACCTACAGTAAAATCAGGGCAATCAAAGCTTTGGGTATAGTCCAGCAGAGCTTCATCTCCTCGGCTTTGAACCTGACTTAGAATCTCGGCTACCCGAGATTCTACCGTGTTTTCTGCTGTACTGCGCAGGGCCAGCTGGGTAGTCAGCTGGGAAAAATCAAGAGCATTGGCAATATGAATAGTGCGAATAGACATAGGATTTATACTTAGGTGTTTAGGGAACAAGGAACCTTGTGAACCAAGAAAATAAACCTATTCTGCCCAAGGCTCAAAAGTCAAATCATTTGATTTTACCAGGGATGCTAAGAGGCTGGATCCCTGCGACTAAAGCGCAGGGCAGGCTCGCGACGAAAGCGTAGGATAACGCCCGTGGTGGACCCTACGACTAAAGCGTAGGGCAGGCTAGCGACTAAAGCACAGGATAACGTGAATGGTGTGCATAACGTCATTCTGTCGTTTCACGAAGTGAAATCGCAGAATCCATAAACAGAATTAAAAAGACTGGATCCTGCGACTTACGCGCAGGATGACTTCCGCGGTGGACTCTACGACTGGCGCACAGCATGACTTTTGTGATGTTTCGTCATTCTGCGGACCACGATAGCGGGATCGTATCTGTGCCATTCATGGTATAGAATCCAGACAGAAAGGAAGACTGGATCCCTGTGACTAAAGCGCAGGGCAGGCTCTGCAACTTACGCTTGCGATGGCATGATATGCGCTGGCAATGCTGGCAAGTTTGGTTTCATCAGTGTTTTTCTAGGCAAGAGTAGCTCACCTCCATTCTTTGCTTTTTGTACTTGCTTATAAAAAGAAGCAGTTTTTTTAAGCCAGAAGAAGCAGTTTTTGTACTTGCCAAAGATAGGCTCCTGACATACACAGTTTTTTCTCAATGCGGAGAGGTGGCCGAGTCTGGCTGAAGGCGCACGCCTGGAAAGCGTGTGTATCTTAACGGGTACCGGAGGTTCGAATCCTCTCCTCTCCGCCAAAGAACATACATATAGAGAAGCCAGGTGGCGTAAACGCTGCCAACCCCGTCAGATCCGAGAGGAAGCAGCGGTAACAGTTGTTTTCGGGTACCTGGCTTCCCTGGCAGGAGCGAAGTTTTTCGTGCCTGCCTTTTTTTTACCCAATAACTGACCACTGTACTTTGCGAAATTTTTCACTTAAATGAGGTTTTGACCCTGGTTCGGTGTTTTCAATCATGTTACTTTGGGCTATGGTCATCACATTCGGATCCAGGAGGTTGTATGAAAAAAATAGTATCCCTCGCCATTATTCTTGGCTTGGGCCTTATTATATCTGCTTTGGTTGAAGAGGCTGAAGCCCGGCGTTTGGGTGGTGGGCGTTCCTTTGGAAGCAAACCTGGCTATTCACAAAAATTTCAAAAATCCACACCAGCTGCTCCCACTCAGCAAGGTGCCCCCAGAGCACCCATGGCCGGGCGAGGAATGTTTGGAGGTATGCTCGGGGGCATGCTCATGGGTGGCCTGCTCGGCTCGTTGTTGTTTGGTGGTGCTTTTACCGGGCTGCGTTTTATGGATATTCTCCTCATTGGCGGCGGATTATACCTGCTTTTTAAGTTATTGCGTCGTGGTCAGCCAGCCATGCAAGGGGCTGGTGGTCCACAAACAACCTCTCAGTCCATGCATAGTCCCTGGACCCATTTACGTTCAACTCAGGCCCAGGATACGGCTCAGGCTTCGTCAATTCCCCCTGGCTTTGATAGTCAGGAATTTCTGAAAGGGGCCAAGGCTGCCTATGTGCGCATGCAAGGATCTTGGGACAAAAGGGATATGGAAGATTTACGTCAGTTTACTTCAGATGATGTTTTCCAGGAAATTAAGAATCAGGCTGCCCATGACCCAGGTCCTGGCAATACAGAAATTTTGCTCCTTGAGGCACAATTGCTTGAGGTCAAAACCATAGGTAATCAAACCATTGCCACGGTACTCTTTGATACCATGCTTCGGGAAGACTCGGCCAGTGCACCGGCAGAGCAGGTCCGTGAAGCCTGGCATTTTAGCCGTTATGAATCCGGGGAGAATACGCATTGGGTGGTGGAAGGAATCCAGCAATTGGTGTCATGACCGATAATGAAGATATGATTTGTTGCCCCATTTGTGGGCAATGGGCACAGATTTCGGGCCGGTGAGCTGTGGCGCGTATTACCTGCAAGTTTTGCATGAGTGACGTGCTTGCAGCCCACTACAAAGAGGCCCTGGAGGAATACAAGGATAGGCTTTGTGGTGCATCCGAGTCCTTGGAGGACAACAGGATTTTTGAAAACTTTATGGAAAAAGGAAACAAAACATGAAACGAAGCATCTTGTTCATTGTACTGGCCTGTTTTTTGGCTGGGCCTGCCCTGGCCGCTACCTCTGACACTGCACTGCAGTTGTTGATTTTGGGGAACCAAAAACACTCTCTGGAACAATCCCTCAATGCTGTACCTACTGCTGCTGTGGTGGTTGATCCTTCGGTTCTACTGTCTCCTGCCACCTTGTTTGGTATTGCTGAACCCCGGCTGGTGGCCATTGCTCCTTCAGATCCTGCCTTGGCAGACAAGGTTGCTGTGCCCTTGGTCATTATCTTGGGAACAAAGAAAGAAGCTGTGTGGGATCTGTATGCCAAAGTCATTGAGCAGGCTCCTGAGCTGGTTCATGCTTTGATCAAAGGTCAAACTTCCATGTTGGGAGCCATGGTCAGTCCTGTGGATAACTCTGTGGAGATTTTAGGAGTGCATCCCGAGCTTTTGGTTATGGCTGGAAGGTATATCTTGGCTGAGTCAGGTGCTGTCCAGGCAGTGGAAGATCCTACTCCCAAACCTGTTATTTCTGAAGAATTGGTGCAACAACCAGCCAAGGGAAGTGCTCCAGTGGATAAGGCTCAAGTAGAAGCAGAGCCAGCAGTAACACCAGAGGAAGTCGCCCCAGATACTGATGTTGAAGCAATACTGGAAGCCATTATTCCAGATCAAGACAAAGCTGAAGTTGCAGAATCCTCTGGTGGAGGGTTGGGTTTTTTTGGGATACTCCTTTTTATTGCGGCCTTGGTTGGAACCATCATTTTTATGGATAAAACAGTTCTGAGACCTTAACCTTATTTTCCGTAGCGTATTTTTTTGAGCAAGAGTGCTATAGGCCAATCTGGTTTTTTTGGCGTGTAGCACTCCAATGATAGAGGGAAAGAATAAAGACTGCTGCAGTCTCAAAGCGCAAAATGCTGGATCCCAGGGAAATAACCTGAAATCCGGCATTTTGCATTTCCCGGACTTCTTTATCTTCCAGCCCACCTTCAGGACCGATAACCACTAGAGTGCCCTGGGTATGAGGTAATAGGTGGGGGTTGATCAAGGCCGAGGTACCAGCTTCTTCCCAGCAAACCATTTTTACGCCCTGGCTCTGACTTGCTTGTACAAGAGTGGTCAGATCAGCAA
>JAAYGN010000063.1 GCA_012727715.1 Desulfovibrionales bacterium
ACTGAATTGGTGCCTTGGGCAATATTGGCAAAGGGACCTCCGTGCATAATGGCTGGATTTCCTTCCAGACTCTGGATGAGGTTGGGTTTAATGGCATCTTTGAGCAAAGCAGCCATGGCTCCCTGGGCATGCAAATCTCGGGCATAAATGGGTTCCTTGGAGTGGGTAAAGCCAATAAAAATATCTCCCAAACGACGCTTCAAATCAGCCAAGTCATCGGCAAGGCAGAGAATGGCCATAATTTCCGAGGCAGCAGTAATATCAAAGCCTGTTTCCCGGGGTATGCCATGAAACAATCCACCCAAACCACAGACCATACGGCGCAAGGAGCGATCATTCATATCCATAACTCGTTTCCAGGGTACGGTACGGCTATCAAGGTTTAAGGTGCGGTTCTTACTTTGCAGATTATTGTCAATAAGGGCCGCCAGAAGGTTGTTGGATTTTTCAATGGCTGCAAAATCTCCAGTAAAGTGCAGGTTGATGTCCTCCATGGGCAAAAGCTGGGAGTAGCCGCCACCCGTGGCACCACCCTTGATACCAAAGACCGGTCCCAAGGAAGGCTCACGCAAGACAACCATGGATTTTTTTCCAATGCGGTTTAAGCCATCGGACAAACCAATAGACACAGTAGTTTTTCCTTCTCCAGCCGGAGTAGGGGTAATGGCTGAGACCAAAATAAGTTTGCCATATTTACATTGATCCTTTTCTGCCAGGGAAAAGGGGAGTTTGGCCTTGTACTTGCCGTAAGGTTCCAGCTGGTCGTAGTTTAAGCCAATTTTGGCTGCCACATCTCGGATGTGGAGCATTTTTGCTTCCTGAGCAATGGCAATGTCGGATTTATAATGGTGAGACATGACACAACTCCTGGAGAAAGGTTACTTCAAGTATTGGGACAAGCAGGGCAAAGGCGTTGTTCGAGTTCCAGTTCATGGCCAAAATGTTCTCGTACTGTCTGGCGGCAAAGTTCAATCAGCTCCAGAACATCCTGACAGGTCGCATTGCCAGTGTTGATAATAAAACCAGCATGTTTTTCCGAGACCTGCGCTCCACCAATGCGCGTTCCTTTGAGACCGGCCTGATCAATAAGCTGTGAAGCATAAGCACCTGGAGGACGTTTGAAGACACTACCAGCTGAAGGATAGTCTAAGGGCTGTTTTTTACGGCGTTGGGTTAAAATTTCTTTGCGTTTGGCTAAAAGTAGCACAGCGTCTCCTTTTGGGAGTTGCCAGGAACCAGCCAGAATGATAGTTTTTTGTATGTGACTCGCCATGCGATAGCTAAATCCGCATTGGTTTTTGGGGATTTTCAGAATTTCATTGTCTTTGGTCAGGACCGTGACACTTACCAGGTGATCGGATATTTCTTGGCCATAGGCTCCAGCATTCATGAAGAGAGCCCCACCAAGGGTTCCAGGAATGCCAGACAAGCATTCTGTTCCCTGCAAGTCCTGGCGTATAGTATTGAGCACCCAGGTATCGAGAACCATGCCAGATTCTGCGTAAATGGTTTGACCATCATGATGGTAGTTGTTCATTTCTTTGGTGGAAATAATGGAGATGGTGATTTCCTCATCTGGAAAGAGGGTGTTGGCACCTCCTCCAAGAATCCAAAAGGGACGGCGTTGTTTTCGGTGCTGGCGGATAAGGTCAACCATCTCCTCCATATTTTGGGGGAGGAAAAAATCTTTCGCTATTCCACCAATGCGAAAGGTACAATGATCCTTTAAGGAGACATGGTGTAAATGTTTCATGATTATTCCAAGAATACTCTTGGTTGGCAGGAGTTGCAATATTGCAGTGAGTTGGTCAAAAAGGTATTGCAAGCCAGGAGGTTACATAAAGTTATGCGTTTAACAATCTAAATCCGTTGTTTTCTTTGTACTTAATGATAACCACTATAACGAATTACTGAGTTGAGAGCACTATGAAACTTTCTGCAAAATCCAGGTATGCTTCTCGGATCCTTTTGGATCTTGCCCTTCATGAAAATGGGGGTCTGCATAGAGTAAATGATATTTCCCGACGCACCGGTATTACTGTGCCTTTTATTGAGCAAATAATGAAACCACTCAAACAGGCCGGTTTGATAGCCAGTAAGCGTGGAGCTGCAGGGGGACACCAATTGCGGCGAGCAGCAAATGAAATTACCTTGGGAGAAGTAGTGCGGATCATGGAAAGCACGGATAGCCTTGCGGCCTGTTTGCATAATCCTACTCTTTGCTACAGAGCTGAAGTATGTCTGACCAGAGATGCCTGGCAGCGAGCAACAGAGGCCATGTTCAAGGAATTAGATACCATTAGCTTAGCTGTATTATCCCAGGGAAGGCCTGATTGTTGTCAATTAAACGATGATTAGGGTACCAGCAAGATCAGAAACAGCTATGGGATCATCAAAAAGTTCTCCACTAGATAGCAAAAAGGATTGCCATATGCATATTCCTTCAGGATTTTCCTTTGCCACCGCCTCCTGTGGCTTTAAGCGTCCAGGGCGATCTGATTTGGCTTTTGTCTTGAGCAAAGTTCCTGCTGTGGCTGCCGGAGTTTTTACTACCAACAGGTTTCAAGCTGCACCTATTGTTGTGGCTCAGGAGATTTTGGCAAAAAATTCTGCCGGGATTCGTGGGCTGGTGGTCAATTCTGGTCAGGCCAATGCTTGTACTGGACAAGAAGGTCTGGATAATTGTTGGAATACGTTAAAAATGTTTGCTTGCCTTGGTCTGAATTCTCACGAGACCTTACCTGCATCCACAGGTGTTATTGGTGATCAACTAAAAATGGATTTGTGGGCACAAGGGATAGGAGAGTTACACAAGAATTTAGGCCAGGCCAATTTGGTGGATGTGGCCAAGGCCATTATGACCACAGATACTTTTCCTAAAATAGTGACCCGCAAGATTCAATTTGCTGGGCAGACAATACGCTTGGCTGGTTTTTGCAAAGGTGCGGGCATGATTTGTCCAAATATGGCCACCATGCTGGGTTTTATCCTTTGTGATGCAGGAGTGAGCCAGCAATGGTGGCAAAGTGCATTGGTGCGCTGTGTGGAAAAAAGTTTTAATGCCATTACTGTGGATGGTGACACCAGTACCAATGATTGTGTTTTTGCTCTGGCCAATGGTTTGGCAGGTCAGGTGCAGTCTGAAAATTTCAAGGCTTTGGAAGAAGCATTACTAACGGTCTGTCAGGACCTGGCATATATGATTGTCCAGGATGCTGAAGGCGGAACCAAGGTTATGCGTATCCACATTACCGGGGCAAAAACCATGGAGGACGCACAACGAGCTGCACGAGCTGTGGGCAATTCACCATTGGTCAAAACAGCACTTTATGGTTGTGACCCCAATTGGGGGCGTATTGTGGCTGCCTTGGGACGCAGTGGGGCTGTTTTTGAACCTGAACGGATTCAGGTGTGTATTGCCGGACAGATTATTTTTGAGCATGGGACCCCAGTCAAGGCTGACTGGGACAGCCTGCTTGCTTCAGCTCTGCGTCGGGACCTTGTTGACATTGATGTGCATCTCAGGGCAGGCGATGCCGTTACCACCCTTATGGCCTCTGATTTTACCGAGGAATATATAAAAATTAATGCTGAATACCGAACCTGATAGAGCTTCTGGCACAGACCAACGACTGGGACGCCTGGCAGATTTTATCTTTGAGCTTGGCATGTTGCGTAAAACCCCTCGTACTGGTTACCAGTTTTTAGGGTCTGGGCAAGAAAATGTTGCTGAACACTCATTTCGAGTGGCCATGATTGGCTACATACTGGCCCATAGGGCAGGAGCAGATCCTGCTAAAACTGTTTTTCTTTGCCTGTTTCACGATGTACATGAAGCACGTATTGGTGACTTCAATTATGTCAATAAGATTTATAACTCCTCCAATCCCGAATTGGCTTTGACCCACGCCCTTGAGGGCACTGGGTTGAGCAATGAAATTTTAGGCTTTTGGAAAGAGTTGGAGGCCGAAGAAACTTTGGAAGCACAGTTGGCCAATGATGCAGATCAACTGGATTTCATTGCCAATCTAAAAGAAGAAAAAGATTTGGGGAATCCCAATGCTGCCAAGTGGTTGGAACATGCTGTGCCACGCTTAAAAACAGACGTAGCCCGTGAGTTAGCTCAAGCCATTCAACAAGCGGATGTCTCGGACTGGTGGTTTATGAGGCCAGACAAGTCCTGGTGGCGCAAGGAGTGCCTACCTGAAAAATAATGCTATGCAGCATAAGGTCAGACACAGACATGTTGTTTGTTGGTCCATTGTGAGTTTTGCTCTGTCTATTCTTCTTCATCTAGGGCCGATGGGCTATTTTTTCCTTGCCCCTTTGTATGGACTTCCCGATGTGCTTGAACTTGATTTGAAGTCTATCAACTTTTACCGTGATCGAGTGTTTCGTAATCTGCAAACCCGTCAGCAGGCACCTGAGTTCATACCCCCGGCCCTACAGGTCAGTGTCACTTTACCTGGTCAGGTCTCCCTTGGAGAAAGGATATCCAAGCCTCGCAAAGAAGATGATCTGATGCGTGCACGGGCCGTACAGCAGGCTATTCGGGCTTTGTGGGAAAAGATACCCGCAAAGCATACTGGCTACGCGTTAGTGAGTTTGAATATACAAGATGATGGGAGTATTGGCGAATATGCTATCCGTCGCCTTAGTGGAGGAGAAGAATTTCAGGAATTTTTATTTGATTTTCTTTCTTCCCTTAAAGCATTTTATAGCAATGAAGCTGGTCCTGGAGAGTCGATGTGGATTGAGTGTGAATTTGTCGTCAAACCTTTGGCCCGTAGAAAAGCCTCGTGATTATTGCTGTTATATCTGATACACATTTAGCATATCCCAATGCCACGTTAGAACGTATTTTTGAGTCCTACTGTCTTGATGCGGATATGTTATTGCATTGCGGTGATTGCGTGGGTGAAGAAACTTGGGCGTACTTGAACAGCCATCCACGGTTTTTTGCAGTCCAGGGTAATTGCGACTTGCCACCATTGCGTGGTGCATTACCTCCACAGCTTGAGTTGGAATGCGCTGGTTTTACATTGGGCATGGCCCATGGCTGGGGGCCACGATCTCTTGTAGGCGAGACAGTGGCGCAGCTATTTTCAGGTGTGCATATTGTGTGCTACGGACATACCCATATTCGTGATTGGCGAAAACTTTCCCAGGGCCCCTGGCTATTAAATCCTGGCTCTCTATTTTTGCCCCGTAGCGGAGCAGCAGGAATGGTTCGTCTCTATTTACAGCCCAAGACATTGCCTGAGGTGGAGTGGATCAACGTATAAAAAAAGGCCCGGTTTTACTACCGGGCCTGGTGGTTAGTTGGCGAGGATTGCTTGGTTGAGTATGGTAATTTTTGCTGCTGCATGTAACTCCGCAATAAATCCCTGCAAGAGTTGTTGTTCTGCCCGTTGATTGAGGGATGGTATCCATTCTTCTTTTTCTTGTTCCCACTCTTCATCGCTTGGAGGGAGTGCTTCCAATACTTTGATCAATGCATACCCATCTTGGAAGGCGTAGCTTTCAGGTAGCCAAGAGTTGGGTTGAGCATTGAATATGGCTTGGGATGCCATCTGGTTTTGCCCTAAATCAGCGATAGGCTCTTGCCGACTAAAGGGTTGAGACTGGGCAAGGGTGGAGTTTTTTTGGCTTATAATATGTTCAATGGCTTTTTCATCTGCAACCAAGAGAGCAATATCCGTATCCGCTGCACTTTGGGAAAGTTTGAGGGCTTCTTGACGGGTGATGATGTCAACAATGGCCTCGCGCACGTCTTCCAAAGGACGGGTAGTCGCCTCTTTGTCTTGAATTTTTGTGGCCAGCAAGTAGCCGTCTTCAATTTGCATGGGTGACTGGGTAGTTGCATTGACATGCAGGTCAAAAAGAACAGCTATATTTTCTTTGGAAAGACTGGGCAGCTCAATGGGACCTCTGTCTTTATTAAAAAATGCTGTTTCCTTGGCTTGGACCTGTAGCCCTATATTTTGGGCAACTTCATGGATATTTTTACCTGCAAAAATTAACTCTAAAGCCTGGTCAAGATAATCTTGCAGGGTCTCCATGGCACGATCCCGGGCAATGGACTCCACAATAACAGGGCGTGCTTCTTCAAAGTCCTGGTAGCCACCTGGCTTTTTTTCTTCCACCTGAATCAAATGAAAACCAAACTGGGTCCGCACCGGATCACTGATTTGACCGGGCTCCAAGGTAAAGGCCACCTCTTCAAAAGCAGGCACCATTCTGCCACGACCAAACCAACCCAATGCACCACCTGTAAGGGTACCTGAAGGATCTTCCGTATAGGTTTCAGCAACTTGGGCAAAGTCTTTGCCCTCAGCAAGTTCATTTTGGGCCAGGGTAATTTTTTCCATGGCCTTGGCTACATCTTTATCCGCAGCATCCTCGTCCACGCGGATAAGGAGATGGCGTGCATTCACCTGTTCTTCAATTTTGAATTGTTCTTTATTTTTTGCATAAAATTTCTCTATGTCTTCTTGGGCAACTAGGCCAGGTTCAGCAAGAGTACTGGGAGTAATTTCAATATAAGCAATTTGCGCTTGTGCAGGCACCAAGTATTGCACTTTATTATCTTCATAATACTTGGAGATCTGTTCTGCACTGGCATTAACCTGATCTGTATATGTATTCCAAGGATACATGAGATAGGAGATAGTCGCCTTGGTCATACCATAATTATAAATATCCCTAACTTGGTCTTCAGTCATCTTTCCTGTTGCACTAACATAGGATGTCAGTTTTTCTATTAAGAGATCATCCATGAAGTCAGATTCAAAGGTTCCAGGTTGCAAGTTATTATTGCGCAATACATTTTTGTAGATTTCCGGATCAAAGACATTGGCTTCGTTGTGAAAAGCAGGAATAAGATGAATGTGGTTGGCTAATTCTTCTTTGGTTACCGTGATACCCAATTCTGCTGCTTTTTGCTTGAGCAGTTCTTCTGTGACCATTTGGTCAAAAATTTGTTGTTTGATGCCCATCTGCATCAGAATTTCTGAGGTCAGGCCAGGATTTTGAGAACGGGCTATGTCCAAACTACGCTGAAGTTTTTGCTGGTAGGTCGTCACCAGAATGGGCTCTTCATTGACTGTAGCCAGAACATTGCCACCGGTACTTTGAACGCGACTCATCCCAAAGGTAAAGACAAAAACAATAATAATAATAGCAAAGAGGATTTTTATGCCCCAGCTTTGGGCACCTTTTCGTAGAATAGCAAGCATGGACGAAGCTCCAAGAATTTCTCTTAGGGTTACAGGGAATTGGGAGTTTCTCTCCCGGATTATTTTTGTTTACTTTTGACCCAATTGAGTAGGCCGCCAACCTTGATAATGGCTATCTCTGTAGCCGTCAAATCATGTTGGAGCGCAATGCTTTGACCATTAGTCAAGGTTCCATGCAGGATTGTTGCTGGAGCTAAGTCATGCACATTAATGCTTAAACGATCACCTTGAGCCAGTATGTTGTAATCCAGGGGATTGGCCAGGGTTAAAGGTAAAATACCAAAATTTATAAGATTGGCTTTATGAATGCGTGCAAAGGATTTGGCCACCACCACACGAACACCCAAATGACGAGGGGCCAAAGCTGCATGTTCCCGGCTGGATCCCTGGCCATAATTTTCACCGGCCAGGACCAGTCCCTGGTTGGCTTTATCTGCTCGATGCACAAAATCTTGGTCCACACGTTCAAAAACATGACGGCTAATGGCCGGAATGTTGGAGCGAAGGGCGGTAATGGCAGCTCCAGCAGGCATGATATGGTCTGTGGTAATATTATCACCCAGCTTGATTAAAACAGGGAGATCCAAATTGTTGGGCAGGGGATCAAAGGCTGTGAGGGGGACGATATTGGGACCACGCAAAATTTGTACAGATGAGTCGTCTTCAGGAGGAAAAGAAAAGAGATGGCGAATGGACGGTGCTGTGGGTGGCAACGATGGTTTGGACAACGTTTTGTTCCAGGTGGCGGGGTTGGTGAATTTTCCCTGTAAAGCACAAAAGGCAGCAGTGATGGGACTGACCAGATAGACTTGCCCATCAAGGGTTCCGCTACGACCTTCAAAGTTGCGATTAAAGGTGCGAGCACTTACTCCCGAACTTTGGGGTGAACCTCCCATACCAATACATGGTCCACAGGCACATTCCAAAAGGCGGCCTCCAGCATCAAGGATAGTATCCAAAAATCCCTGTGCCATGAGCATTTTCAAAACCTGCTTAGAGCCTGGAGAAAGGAGCAGGTCAGTATTGTCAGCAATGTGCTCACCAGTAAGAATTTGGGCCACTTGCTGTAGATCTGCATAGGAAGAGTTGGTACAGGAGCCAATGGCCACTTGGTCCACCGCCAAACCATCCAGTTCCGCTACAGGGACGACCAGATCAGGCATGTGGGGTTGGGCAGCCAGAGGAACTATGGTACTCAGATCAATGACTATTTCTCGGTCGTAATGGGCCCCGTGGTCTGCTTGCAGAGGCAGGTAGTCATGTTCGCGGCCCATGAGTGCGAGGAAAACCCTGGTTTGTTCATCACTGGGAAAAATGGAGGTGGTCGCTCCCAGTTCCGCACCCATATTGGTGATCGTGGCACGTTCAGGGACACTTAAGGTGTTCACGCCAGGACCACTATATTCCATAACAGCACCAACTCCACCCTTGACAGAAAGAAGACCCAAAAGATGTAAAATAATATCTTTTGCTGAGGCATACCCCTGCAGGCTTCCCTCCAATCGAATAGAAAATATTTGGGGCATGGTCAGAGTATAGGCTTCGCCAGCCATGGCCAGAGCTACAGACAGACCGCCAGCACCCATGGCCAGACTGCCGATACCCCCGGCTGTGGGGGTATGAGAATCGGAGCCAATGAGTGTCTTTCCGGGGATGGCAAAGTTTTCCAGGTGCAATTGATGACAAATACCCGTGCCTGGAGGAGAAAAAATAATACCATACTTGGCAGCTACACTGCGCAGATAGCGATGGTCATCGGGATTGCGAAAACCCATTTGCAAGGTGTTGTGGTCAACATAACTTACTGAAAGCTCAGTTTTAACTCTGGACAGGTCCATGGCTTCCCATTGCAAATAGGCCATGGTGCCTGTGGCGTCTTGAGTGAGGGTTTGGTCAATTTTTAACGCAATTTCATGGCCAGGAATCATCTCTCCGTCCATAAGATGTGCAGCAATAATCTTTTGAGTTATATTTTTCTTCATGGATGCTCCTTGTGGAAGGGTAGGTTAGCAAATAAAATAGGAATAGCAGGGCTTGGCCAGATTTGTTTCTATGCAACTTATTGTGTTTGGTATTTAAAAATATCCTGACAAGTTGGATATGCAGGGCACAGAAAGGCTGACGACAGAATATAATAGGTAGCCGACTAGTCCACGTCAATGTGAAGGAGATCGTCTTCATCCAGATCGTCGGGATATTCTCCTGAATCCAGATCACAAAATCCATAACCCACAGAACATAAGGGCAGGTCCAGAAGCTCCACAAGACCTAGATGACGATCAGCCGCCAGGGTAAGGCCACAGTCTTGGTCGGAACAGTGCAAAATCTCATGAATTTCTTCTGGTGAGGCATCTGTATTGAAATGCTGGACTAAAAAATCAGGATTTCCACCAAGGCTAGCAGCCATATTCATGGCCGGTGCAGGACTTTGGTATGTGTCCAGGAGTTCTCCATCAGCAAAAAGCCAATAGCGCAATAATTCTTCATGGGCTGTTTGCACAGCCAAGGCTGGGCAACCAAAGTATTCCGAAAGATCAGCAGCCAGATCGACCAGTGCAGACCCACCTTTGTCATCACTGTCTAGATCATAAATAATGGTGAGCCCATCTTGGGTGGGTGCAACAAAGGCAACCCGACTTTGGTGCCCAAGTTCTTGAAAAATATCTTTGGCTTGAGGACCTTTGAGTGTGATATTTGTGTACATGATTCCCATACGAAGATTCTTCAAGCAGATTCTGTTTCAAGATGCAAGCCCACAAAAGCAGAAAATTGATAAATTTTTTATCTTTGCGCAAGGCTGCTTGTCGGGGCTTGCGAAAGCAAAGGGCTTTGCGTACCCCTTTACCAGGAATTTATCTTAAATGTTGGTTGAGATGGATATGCTCATTGTTTTATCATTATATACTGCTGGAATGTAGGCAGATTTTTTACTCTTGGAGGATTCATGAACGCAGTCAAGGCGTTGTGTGTTGAAAAAAATGGCCATGGTGTTGTGATGCAGGGAAACATGGCTTTTGCCGTGGGATGTGTGCGCGGGGGAATTCATGCCGCAGATGGATACCCGGGTACACCGAGCACTGAAGTAATCGACAAAGGGCTGTCTCAGGTCCAGGACATGATTACTGTGGGGTGGTCTGTCAATGAGGCGGTGGCTGTGGGTGTGGGTTTTGGGCATACCCTGGCCGGTAGTGACTGCGTAGTAACCATGAAAATTCCTGGTCTGTTTCAGGCTGCGGATATCATTACCAGCTCAGCTTTTTATACTGCTGAGCGGGGCAGTTTAATTTATTATATCGCCAGTGACTATACCCCCAATTCCACCCAGCACCTGGTTGATCCACGGTATATGCTCCAAAGTTGCTGCTTGCCGGTTTTCGAACCACGTAATCATCAGGAAATGCATGAAGCAGCCCGTATTGCTGCTGATCTGGGGCGACGTTTTCATTGCCCTGTGGTCATTATTGCTTCTGGTGTACTTTGTCATAGTGAAGGACTGGTCCGGCTCATGGAGACCAGCACACGAGATAAAGCTCCTTTGCCAGAAAAAATGAGTGATTTTATCACCCTGCCTCTGCGGGCGCGTATGTTTCATGATCAGGTTCGATCCAAACGTATTCCGGCCCTGCGCGAGATGGTGGAACAAAGCCCGCTGAACAATTGGATCAAGGGTGATGGCCGGATCGGTGTTATTACCCACGGGGTCAATACCTTGTTTCTCGATGAAGTGCGCGCCACTTCAGGACAAATGATTGATGTGCTTTCTTTGGGCTTTACTTATCCTTTGCCCATGAACCTTATTGAGCGTTTTTGTGCCAGTGTGGATGGCCCTGTATATGTTATTGAAGATGGCTATCGTTTTATTCAGGATGCTCTTTTGGCTCAGGGACTGAAGGTCGAGGGCAAGGGCGTGGATGAAACTATTACTGAATGGACCCCAGCCCTGATTACTCAGCGTCTTGGCCTTGATTTGGAAATTCGTAAGCATGATGTGACCAGCCTCCCTCGTCCACCCATGATTTGTGCCGGATGTCCTTATCGTCTTTTTGGACAAATTGTAGGTAAAATGCGCAAAAAAGGAAAATTGGAAGCAGTTTTTGGGGACATTGGTTGTAATACTTTGCTCCATTTTCTACATGCCATGGACACCGCTTTGGCCATGGGTGCCAGTGAAGCCAAACGCCTGGGCTATGTTCTATCCAGGCCTGAAGCAGCCAGCAAATGCCTGGCGGTATTAGGTGATGGCACAGAATGTCATAGCGGTATGGATGCCACACGCAATACAATTTTTCGTCATATTCCTGGGGTTAAGGTTATTTTGAACAACTCGTGGACAGCCATGACTGGTGGTCAACCTTCACCCACGTCGCCAGCCAATTTAGCTGGAGATCCCAATGTTTTTGATTTGAATGCCAGCCTCAAAGCACATGGAGCTCATGTGGTGGAGGTGAATGGGTATGACAAGAAAGCATTGGAAAAAGCATTGAAAGCTGCTTTGGAAAAGGCAGAACAAGGTATTTTTACTACCTTGGTTGTTACGGGAGTTTGTATCCGTAAAATGCCCAAGGAAGCCTATGGCCTCAAAATGGAAGTGGATGCTGATTTGTGCAAGCGTTGTGGATTGTGCTTGATTTGTTCTGGCATTGAGGCTGACAGTGAGGGCTTGCCCTTTTTTAACAATATTTGTTCTGGTTGTGTGCGCCAAAATGCTGCTTGTGCACAAATGTGTCCTGTAGGAGCTATTGCTCCAGCCAAAGATCAAAGTGCCTGCGGCCTGACCTCTTGTCCGGAGTTGCCGACACCCCCTGAAACTGTAACTTTACCTGAAACGAGTTCTCTGCCGCCATTTTTATCCGTGGCAGTGCGTGGAGTTGGTGGCCAGGGTAATTTGTTTTTTGGTCGTGTGTTAACGCAATTAGCGTACTTGTTGGGTTATGATCAAAAAAATATTGTCAAAGGCGAAACCCACGGTATGGCCCAAATGGGTGGTCCGGTTATCAGTACTTTTGCCTGTGGGCAGGTGCATTCTCCTGTGCCCATGCCTGGTACTTGCCAATGTCTGGTATGCATGGAGCGCAGTGAAGTTTTTCGTCCTGGATTTTTGGATATGCTGCGCCCGGGTGGGACCATTATTTTGGCAGATACAGCCATTATGCCACCATTTTTCAAGGCAGAAAATTATCCCAGTGTGGAGGCCGTGCATCAGGCTTTAGGTGAGTATAAGGTCATTGATGTGGATGTGTTGAACACAGCCTTGGCTTTGGGTGATGCCACAGGACGTAGTGCCAATGTGGTTATGATCGGTGTTTTGAGTACCATTGCTCCTTTTGATTCTTTTCCTCAGGAATACTGGTTGCAGGCATTAAAAAATGTCAGTCCCAAACCAGCTATTTGGCAGGCCAATTATGCGGCGTTTTTGGCTGGACGAAAGTTGGGTGGCCAATAAATCTTGTCTATGAACATGAAGGCTATACATTATTAGTCAAATCTGAAGCAAAAACACCTCCCCGATCTACCAGCAGGTCGGGGAGCATGTTTCGCGGATGAAAAATTGACAGCCATTCCAGGTGACAAGGCTGTTTTGAAGATTGTTTCACCGACTGTTATTCATAAGACTGAAGTCGGTAGAGTGCAGGCTGTACCTAAAACGTCAGAAATTGTGCATTTGGCTATGCATCGTATATTCTACAAAGTGTCAGAAAATTATACCGGCTGGATTGAGCGTCAATATATTCAGGCCAGACTTTATGCTGATGTGTTGCGTGATAAAGGGCTGGTATGACACTAATGAATTACTGATCAAGTCTGTTGTGTATTCTTGCAACAATTCGCATATGATGTAGTCCCCCAAATTAACAATGAGCGATAGCTTTATCGAGCAATCTTTGTACTTGCGCTATAATAGTTTTTGGGAGTTTGATATTCAAGGGACTGGCAATTTTTTCAAATAACTCAAGACACCAATTCCATGATTCGACATAGGCTACACATAGTGATCTAGACTCTGCGCTAGCTGTACATGCGAGGTAGCGATTATACGAGGCCGCCGAAAGATCTTTTTCCAACGCGCGTGAAGGCGTCGGCCAGTGGTCTGTTGTCCGTTCATGAAGGCGCACCAGTTTGAGTAAGTTTTCATGGGCTTTGCTGAGTAAAGCCCAGGCACGAGTATACTCTCCCCGATTTAAGAGATTGGCTCCAAAAAGCATCTGGCTGATGAGGTTCAATGAGATCCCTTCTACAAGCGGCGTGCCTTCACGTTTCGGAGGACCGCCCACAAGGGCACTTGCATACTGTGCCAGCTCGCCCGATCTATCCAGTAGAACAGCCGCATCAAGCGAGGGAAACCATCCGTAGCCTTGCCATGTGGAAATGATTGCTATGTCCGATTTGCGTATGAAATGAAATTCACCGCGAATGCCGTTTTCAAAAAGAGCTGTGTGATGGCCGAAGTCATCCGGAAAGTAAGCCACAACCGGACTGACTGTATTTAGCCATGAACGCTGATCGAAGCTCATAAACGAATCATTCTGGATGAATAACGCAAATTCAATATCAGAGAACTCGTCGCCCTCTCCAATAGCAAATGAGCCGAACATCAAAGCCGCGACTATTCGTGCATCCTCATGGCAGGCTTCTCTGAGACGTTCGATCATTTTTTGTTGAAGCATTCTACTCTCTCACGGATGAATCGCATTGTTACCCTCGATTTCAATCAGTGGGTGGTCAACTTTCAGCGAGCAGGCTTGGGTCCTTGGCTATACCGGCCTCGCGATCCTTCAATATGTGGCGGGCAATTTTTCCACTTTGCGTGTGGGGCAAAGTATCTACAAATTCAATGACCCGAATCACAGCCACTGGACCAATTTCTTTGCGTAAATGTTCTTTAAGCATACGAATAATTTCATTGCGATCTTCCAGCACGGCAAAGTCCGGTCTCAAGACGACAAAGGCCTTGCCTACTTCTCCCTTTATTTTGTCGGGAATGCCCACCACTGCTACTTCCGCCACAGCCTTATGGGCTAAAAAGGCATTTTCCAGTTCTACGTTACCAATGCGATGTCCGGCAATATTGAGGATATCATCTGAGCGGCCATGAATCCAGATGAGGCCATCTTCATCTCTGGAGACAATATCCCCGGTCCAATACCAATGCGTTTTGAGAGGCCAATAGGTTGATTGATACTTTTGAGAGTTACGGTCCAGATCCAAAAGCATGGACGGCCAGGGCTGGGTGATGACCAGATTGCCTTGCACCCCAGTGGGTACTGCTTGGCCCTGGTCATCAACAATATCGACCATGATGCCTGGTACAGGACGATGCACAGACCCAGGTTTGAGTACAGATACAGGAAAGGGAGTAATCATGCAGCTGCCTGTTTCTGTTTGCCACCAGGTATCCAGGACTGGGCATTGGGAATGACCAATGTTTTTGTAGAACCACAGCCAGGTATCGGGAGAAATGGATTCTCCTGCACTGGCCAACAGGCGGAGGGTAGAAAGATCATGCATACGTGGGTATTGATGTCCATAGCGCATGAGCATGCGGATGACGGTCGGAGCGGTATAGAGGACGGTTACCCCGTAGCGGGAGACAATATCCCACATACGATCAGCCTGGGGATAGAGGGGATGGCCCTCGTACATGACGGTGGTGGTCCCGGCAATGAGGGGGCCATACACCACATAGCTGTGTCCGGTAATCCAGCCCAGATCGCCTGTGCACCAAAAAATATCCGTGGGCTTGATATCAAAAACCCAATTCAGGGAGCGGTGCAGCGCGACCATATACCCACCATGACCATGGATCACGCCTTTGGGTTCTCCTGTGGTTCCGGATGTGTGGAGAATAAATAGAGGATCATGAGCGTGCATGACTTCTGTGGCTGCTTCGGAGCGTTCCTGGCGAATAAGGGCATCGTACCAGATATCTCGAGCTTCACTCATGTGGACATCCAAAGTTGCCCGGTTAACCACAATAACGGTTTCCACACTGTCACTACCGCCCATAAGGGCTTCATCTACTAAAGTTTTCAGGGCAATGAGGTGTCCATTGCGATAAAATCCATCTGCAGTAACCACCACTTTGGCCTGGGTTTCGACTACACGTTGGCGCAAAATTTTTGCTGAGAATCCAGAAAAAACCATGCAATGCACTGCACCAATTTTGGCACAAGCAAGCATGGTGATCATGGTTTGAGGAATAAGAGGCAGATACAAGACTACACGATCCCCTTTGGAAATCCCCAGGGAGCGCAGGGCATTGGCCAGACGATTTACTTCACGATACAGCTCATAATAGGTGTACTTTTTGCTATCTCCGGCTTCGCCTTCCCAAATAAGAGCCAACTTGTTCTTATTGCCAGTAGTAATGTGCCGGTCCAGGGCATTATGGACAATATTGCATTGACCACCAGGAAACCAATGATAGTGTGGAGCATTGGTCGTATCAAGCACTGCATCCCATTTGTGAAACCATTCCAGCTCGTGGGCAGCGTCTTCCCAGTAGGCTAAATAATCAGCTTGGGCTGCGGCCTGGGCTGCGGCAAATTCCTGAGGGTTGACGTTAGCGTCAATAACCAATTGGGGTAGAGGGCGAAAAACCAGTTCTTCGCTGTAAGTTGTTTTCGATGTATTCATGGCAGTCTCCTAATGGGCAAACCGCATTCGATGCTGGTTATGGATATAATCCTGTGGGTACAATTTATGCCAAGGATTCTCGGTCAATGGTCTTAAGGAAGAGGTAAGCGCCATTAGAGCTGGAGAATTTTTTTCAATTCACCAATGCGGCGGCGACTAACGGGTAATTCAATCTTTTTGCGTCCAGCTGTGCGCAACATAAAATTTCCTCCGGGCATGGTTGCAATTTCTGTGACCATATCCAGGTTAACCAGATACTTTCGGTGGACACGGCAAAAGCGGTGAGGACGTAAGCGTATTTCCAGATTTTTTAAGCGGTGGGAACTTAAAAATCGATCTTGAGCCGTATGCACAAAACTGTAGTCTTCGTAGGCTTCTATATAGACAATTTGAGTGTAGGGGATAAGAATGTGGCGGCCGTCCTGGTTGATCGGTAGTTTTTCAATTTCTACCGGCCGTTCGCGGTTAATATCCCACGCCTGGCGCAAGGCATTGATAAAAGATTCTTCTTCCTCATCACCTAAAGACAGCAGTACAGTTTCTTCCTTTAAAATGTCATGTCCACGGAGAGGTTGTACCGGGCTGCTAATTTTTTTTCGGGGAAGCAAGGGGCGCAGACGTTCAATGGTACGTGCGAAGCGATGGGGGGGGGCAGGCCAGAGTAAATAGTCAGCTGCACCGAGCTCAAAAGCAGCAAAAGCGTGGTCTTCTTCTGTGGCCAAAAAAATCAGGGCTGGTGGATCATCGCCATGGGACAGATGTTCGGCCAGCTCCATGCCACTGACTCCATGGGGTAATTCTGTACCCATGAAAAAAATATCATAAGGGATAAAGGAAAGCATTTCCAAGGCTTCAAAGGAGGAGACAGCTTCACCCAGCACCGCAATTTCCTTGACAGGGGCAAGCATGTCTCGCAATTGGGTCCGGACCTTAGGGTCTGGATGTAAAAGAAGGGCTTTGAGTTTGGACATGAAATGAGCCTGATTACAAGTAATGGAATCCTATTTTTATTCGAGATTTTCAAATATTTCAAGAAATATAGTGTATGTCCATATATTTTATGGGTTGAGATAGGGCTTGAACCAAGGACCCCTGGCTTGTAACATGGACAGAACCCAGGAAATCTTTTAACTATTACTGTTTCTATCTACCACCAGCAAAGGTGCTCGGCACCTACCAGAATAACAATGTTCAAACAAGAAAACATTAGAAATTTTAGTATTATTGCTCATATTGATCATGGCAAGTCCACGTTGGCCGACAGGATTATGGAAACCACC
>JAAYGN010000064.1 GCA_012727715.1 Desulfovibrionales bacterium
GTCCCGGATGTTGGCCAAGAAGAATGTGCGCGCCTGGTCCATGAACTTTTTGAGGATGAACAATTTGACGCAGTGGATACCATTGTTGGTTTGGCTGGATTTCCTTTTCTGGACTCCACGCGCTCGGAAATTTTGGATAATGTCCGCAAAGCCCTGGATCACGCGACCTTGCTCCAGGGGGATAAAATTGCCTGCTTTGATTCCATTTCCTTAAATATCAGTGCAGATCGCCTGTTTGCCCGAGAAGAAATTTATGATGCCATCACCGAGTATAAACGTTCGTTGACTGCTGATGAACATAATTTTCTGGCCCGCAATTCCTTGGGAATTTGTTATGCACGCCTCAATAAATACTCCACGGCCAGAACCATTTTTCAAGATCTGGTCGAACGCCATCCTGGCCATATTATGCTTTGGTACAATTATGGTTGCGCATCCTTGAAAGATGGGGATGCAGCCACAGCTCAACAGGCTTTTGAACGTATTTTGGATATTGCTCCTGACCATATTTATGCCTTGGCCCGACTGGGACTCATGGCTGAAGAGGCTGGCCATTTGGATCAAGCCTGGACGTTGTACCAACAGGTCAAAACCCTGCCCGAAGGAGAACGCCTGGCCTGCCGCTATCTGGCCCGCCTGGCTTTTCGACGTAACGATGGTGATACTGCTCGGGAATTCTTGCACCAGGCCATCACGACCAACCCCCAGGATGCCTATTCTTTTCATCTTTTAGCACGCATTTATCTGGAACAGGGCGATGACCCTGAAATTGCCGAATCCCTGGCCCGACAAAGTGTGCACTTAAAACCCGATACTCCAGCTTTTTGGGATGTGCTCATTACGGCCCTGGATCAACAAGGGAAAACAGAGGAAGTCGCCCAAACAAAAATTCGGGCTGCCGCGCAAAAGAGTTGACATCTAAAAGGCCTTTGCCTAGAAGATTTGCTCACGAGCATTCCCCGGTAGCTCAGTTGGCAGAGCAGGTGGCTGTTAACCACCCTGTCGGCAGTTCAAGTCTGTCCCGGGGAGCCAGTAAATAATCCGCTGTACTACAGTGGTTTTTCTTATCACAAGACCCCGTGGCCTGAGACAATCAGCCCCTGGGGTTTTGGCGTTTGCAGTCGGATGATAAGGGGAGAGAAAACCAGGTAGCCAAGAAGCGTATCCGGTAGTAAGGACCAGGTATGTTCTTGTTTATTTTTCAAAAAATGATCCGCTATCTCTGTGTAGCTCCCTGGCCACATTTGACCACAGTCAAGGTCAGCGCTTTGGCTCTAGTTAGTGGCTGGAAAGGGCGTATTGCCGTGATGGGACCTGAAATACCCTGGACCAGCTGGCTGTGGTTTGCAGGGGCAGGTCTTTTTTTGTGGGGCATGATTTTATGTCAGGCTGATGCCTTGTCTCGTTATCGAGAGTTTCAACGGATACGACGTATTTTTCACCGTTATGGTTTTCGGCCTCATGTCCTGGGTCTGGTGTCCCAGTCTCGCTGCCAACGCGATGCAGCTGTCATGGCCGCCCAGACTGCGGGCTATGGTCCCAAAGCCAAAGATTTTTATCGGGCCTTGGGTTATCGCTGGTACCACATCTTGCCCGACACCATTATGGCCAATCCCTTGTCTTTTTTTTGCCCACGTTTTTTACGCTCTACTTTTATTCCTGGTAAAACTTGTGTGGAACGTAAGTCTAATACCATTTTAACTGGTTAGAAAAGCACTGGCTAAATCGAATTTACCATCATGGCCATCACAATTTCAGGTCATCCCGAGCGTAGTGAAGGAGCCTGCCCTGAACGAAGTCGAATCTGAAATTCATCCACGCGTTGTATTCGGTCGAAATAATAGGAAAATCAATACTCTCTCATAGAAAGTACTCATTGATACCAAACCAGTTGTTACCAATAAAACATTGTCATCAGTGCTTCCTTAGCTTCTCCGTAAAAGATCACGCCAATACTGGGCCTTCTCTCTGGTATAACCCCCTGGAACACAAGGCCAAATAGCATTATTTTGCGTAAGGGGCTCCTTGGCCAAAGGCCATGGCGAAGCAAGACACGCCTCTTCAAATAACGGACTGCCTGGAATGGGAGTATAATAGGCCAGCTCTGGGCGCACTCCTTGCTGTAAGACTTGGCCAATGGTTCTTTCAACAGCCTCAAGGTTTTGGTGGGGCAATCCAAAAAGTACATAGGCTCCTATTTCATGGGCTCCAAAACCAGCCTCAGCTAAAGCTCGCAAGGCAGAATGCCATTCTTCTCGGGATAACTTGCTATCCCTTCGATGTTCAAAATCTTCTGTCTCCAGGCCCAGGCGGATAGTATGCACTCCAGCTCTCTTGAATCGACGACACACATCAGGCGTGAGATAGCGAGCATGCATGGCATTGGGTGTATGCAGGCGCACGTCTTTGCCCACAAACCAGTCCAAAAGCGGCCATAGCCAATTCTCAGGCTGAATCAATAAGGCGTCATCATAAAAAACAAAATCTCGCACACCCCGGCTGTATTCTGCCTGGATTGTGTGCACAAGAGCGTCAAAAGAAATTTGACGAAAACCAGGATACAATTTGTGACTGGCACAATAGGCACAGCGAAAAGGACAACCCCTGGAACCAAGAATAACAGAAAACTTGGGAGTAGCATAAAGATCCAAGGCCAGATGAAGACCAGCATTGGGTGGTCTGCTTGGTGGGATCAAGCCCACTAGGCCCCATATTTTATCCCAGTTTTCTGGATCTTCAAAATTTCCGCCCAAGACATGATCTGCGCCCAAAGTTTGGGCATGTTCAGGGCAGAGGCTGGCATACACTCCCCCAAGAACAATGGGGACTTGGGGCCACAACGCACGGACCATGGTTATGGCCTCCACAGCCCCTGGATACCAATAGGTCATGATGGTGGTAATCAAAACGAGATCTGGAATCGGAGCAAGAGCACGCAAGGCGTCACGCACAACAGCAGGATCATGCCCATAGCGACTGAATTGCCGGGGCACACCTTTAAAAATTGCTGGTTTGGCAATGGAAGTTTTCAGGTAAGGCCCCTGGCCCGTGGGACGAGCCTTGGGCCAGGAAATATCAGACCAAGTTTGATCCAGGCAGTCCATCAAAGCAACATGGGCTCCCCTTAAGCGAAGCCCATCCAAGGTGGCCAGCAAGCCAGCCGGTCTGGACCACAGGCCATAGGCCGCAAAATCATGAATCCAGGGATGAATACCTAGAACATGTGGCCCA
>JAAYGN010000065.1 GCA_012727715.1 Desulfovibrionales bacterium
CCCCCTGGAACCAGAAGTGAACACCATGGACCCATTGGAAAAACGCATGCTGGCCAAAGGCATAGAGCCTTTTTCTGTGTCAGCCATGCGCCAAACCGGATCTGTGAGTAATCTCATCTATTCTTCCATTGGCGTAGCCTACAAGGACAAGCCTGAAGAAATCATTCCCCGTATTGTCCCTGATTCTTTAAGTGAACTAGAATACGCCCTGGTTTCTGCTGTGTTTCGCCTGACCAGAGAAAAACAGCCTCGCATCGCCCTGGCTGCCACTGAAGACTTTGGTCTTCTTCATCAAGTGCTGGTCCAGGAAAAATATCAAGTCCGGCCCGTATCTTTGCAGGATCAAGAGCTCTTGCCCGTGGACACAGATATTGTGCTTATCTTTAACCCCATGGACCTCAATGAACGTCAGCTCTGGGATATCCGCGAAGCTCTGGCTGCGGGCCAAAAAACCATCTTGGCCGTGCAGTCCACACAATGGGACTATAACATGGCTCAAGGACAGATCACTATTCATCGCCTACCCGTAGCAACAGGATTGGAGCCCCTGTTAAAGGATCTTGGCATCAGTATTGAGCCCAAGGTGCTCATGGACGAGCAACACACCGCCGTGCGCGTGGCCCGAAGCCAGGTTGATCAGCTTTTTGGTACGGGCATGAGCCTCAATCTACCCATGCAGATTATTCTCACCAAAGAGCAAATGAATGCGGATGATCCTGTTACCGCGCATTTGGACAATATTTTTTACATGTGGGGTTCAGCCCTTCGTCTGGATGAAGAAATCCTGAACACCAATAAACTGACAGCCACTGTACTGGCTACATCCAGCCCCAAGTCATGGCTGGTGGATGTGCCCATGACCCTGACCCAAAATCTGACCAGCCCGGTCCAAGGAGAGCAAAAGGCCTATCCAGTTATGGTCCGCCTCACAGGCCAATTCCCTGCCAACACCAAGGCTGCTCCATCCCCTGCTCTTGAAGACGATCCAGAGGCAACCAACGATTTGGAAGAGATGATGGTGACCCGCGAACATCAGCCAGGAGAACTTATACTCTTGGGTGGTGCGGCCATGTTTAATGATAGTTTGTTACAAAATAATATTGATTTGATCATGAATACCGTTGATTCCATGGCCTATGGATCGGAACTGATCCAGATTCGAGGGAAAAAAGCACCATCGCGGATTATTCTTGGTCTTTCTCCCCACAGCGCGACGGTGTGGAAAATTCTGACCTATTGTCTCCCATCCCTGATCATAGCCGCTCTCTTTGGGCTGCGCACCTGGTCACGGCAACGAAGACGCATCATTTTTTCTCAAACTTTGGGGAGCAAGGCATGAACACACGAAAAATTATCTTGCTGACAACTTTTTTTATTTTTCTGGTCCTCGTCTTGTGGTATCAAAAAACAGCCCAACCCCCTGAAGATCTCATTACAACAGACAGTCTGTATCGCTTTGTGCCTGAGGATCTTAATTTGCAAACTATTGATGCTCTGACCATAACTCAACCTGATGGCCCGGGAATCCGCTTGGAAAAAAAGGAGAATCAATGGCAATTGCCTCAATGGGGAGGAGTACCAGCCAACAAGCACAATGTGGATCGTTTGCTTGAGGCCCTGGGTACCTTGCGCGGGGAACTTCGTTCCAGTGACCACAGCATTCTCGCAGATTATGCACTCAAAGAAGATCAGGCTCTGAGCTTGGCCCTTCTGCACAATGGTACGGAACAATTACATCTTTTGGTGGGCAAAGGGGACTTTCGCAACCTTTTTCTACGTATGCACAATAGTACTGAAGTCTATGTTGCTCCAGGTATGATCCTCAGCCACTTGGGTGCTTATGGTGGCGCATTATCTGAACAATTCTGGATTGAAACCACTTTGCTGTCTCTGAATATAAAAGACATTAGTGAGTTACATCTGGATACCCCTGAGGCCAAAGCAATATTGCAAAGAGTAAGCTCGAACCAAAAGGATATGGACACGGAAATAGATCAAGATAACTGGAAATTTACACAAATAAAGGAAAGCGGACTGACTCAAGCACAAATGGAGGCTATCCTTCTTGTGCTGGATCAGGTCAGTGTTGTGGAAGTCTTGCCCTTGGATAGCCCTGAACGGGAAGAGTTGGCCCAGCCAACCCATGTCCTTGAAATTGTCGCCAAGACCAAAACCTTACGCCTGGAAGCAGTGCAAGGGATATCTTCCAAGTTGATCCGAGAAAAAAACTCTCCCCATATGTACAAAATACACGACACGACTTTTGAGCGTCTCTTCCCACCAGTGACCATAGAAAGCACAAAATAAAGACTACAGCCCCTATTTTTGGGGCTTTTTTACTTCATTGACAATGATTTTGTCGATTTTTTTGACAAAATGGGGCTCTTGCCCTTTACAAGTGTTTTTTAGGCGTTAGTTTGTGGCCAATTTCAAAATACAAAATACCAACTACTTTTTTCATTTCATGTTACACGAGGAGAATAGAACATGGGTAAAATTATAGGAATCGACCTGGGCACAACCAATAGCTGTGTCTATGTCATGGAAGGCAAAGAAGCCAAATGTATTACCAACCCTGAAGGTGGCCGCACCACGCCATCTATTGTTGCCTTTACCGATCAAGACCGTCTGGTAGGTGAAATTGCCAAGCGTCAGGCTGTTACCAATGCTGACAAAACAGTGTTCGCAGTCAAGCGTCTCATGGGCCGTTCCATGGATGATCCCAAACTCAAAGACTGGGTCTCCAAAAGCCCCTATAAAATTGTTTCTGGCCCCAGCAACGACGCCTATGTACAAATTGCTGATAAAAAATATAGCCCGGCAGAAATTTCAGCCCTTATCTTGCAACGCTTAAAACAAGATGCTGAAGCTTATTTGGGTGAGCCAGTGACCGAAGCTGTGATCACTGTTCCCGCCTATTTTAATGACTCCCAACGTCAGGCCACCAAGGATGCCGGCAAAATTGCTGGTTTGGATGTCAAACGCATCATTAACGAACCCACAGCCGCATCCCTGGTCTATGGTTCAGACAAAAAGGCCAATGAAAAAATTGCTGTTTTCGATCTGGGCGGTGGTACTTTTGACATCTCCATTCTGGAAGTAGGCGATAATGTCGTAGAAGTCCGGGCCACCAATGGAGACACCTTCCTGGGTGGCGAAGATTTCGACCATGCTGTGATCACCTATTTGGTTGATGAATTTAAGAAAGAAAACGGCATTGATCTCTCCCAGGACAAGATGGCCTTGCAACGCCTCAAAGAAGCAGCAGAAAAAGCCAAAAAAGATTTGTCCACGTCCATGGAAACAGACATTAACCTGCCTTTTATCACTGCGGACCAAAATGGCCCCAAACATATGACCATGAAGCTCTCCCGCGCCAAACTGGAAGCTTTGTGTGAACACTTGGCTGCACGGGCCATAGAACCCTGTCGCAAAGCCCTGGATGACGCTGGCCTCAAAACCAGTGATATTAACGAAGTTATCTTGGTCGGTGGCATGACCCGCATGCCTTTAGTGCAAAAAAAGGTGGGGGATTTTTTTGGTAAAGAGCCCAACCGCTCTGTGAATCCTGATGAAGTGGTGGCCATGGGTGCAGCTATCCAGGGTGGAATCTTGGCTGGTGATGTCAAAGACGTCCTTCTTTTGGATGTTACCCCCTTGTCCTTGGGTATTGAAACCCTGGGTGGGGTATTCACCAAACTCATTGAACGCAACACCACTATCCCCACACGCAAAAGCAATACCTTTACCACAGCTGCAGATAATCAGCCCTCTGTATCTATCCATGTCCTTCAGGGGGAACGTCCCATGTGCGCAGATAATATGACTTTGGGACGCTTCGAGTTGACCGGTATTCCAGCAGCTCACCGTGGAGTACCCCAAATTGAAGTTACCTTTGACATTGATGCCAATGGCATTGTCAATGTTTCAGCTAAAGATCTGGGTACAGGTAAGGAGCAATCGATCCGCATTACTGCTTCCAGCGGTTTAAGTGACGCCGATATTGATCGCTTGGTCAAGGAAGCGGAAACCCATGCAGAAGAAGACAAGCAAAAACAAAAACTCATTGAAGTGCGTAATAGCGCGGACACCCTGATTTATACGACAGAAAAATCTATTCGTGATCTGGGTGACAATATTGATGCAGAACTCAAGGCTGACCTTGAAGCCAAAGCTGAGTCTTTGAGAAAAACTCTTGAGTCTGAAGATGCTGATGCTATCCAGAAATCCATGGATGAACTCGCCCAGGCGTCCCACAAGTTGGCTGAAAAACTCTACGCCCAAAAGACTGACGCTGGGGCTGGACCTGCTGGTGATCCTGGTTTTGGAGCCCAGGATGCTGGTCCTCAAAAAGATGATGACGACGTGGTTGATGCTGATTACACAGAAGTAAAGTAGGCATTGACACAGCAATTTGCCGACTCCTATACTCAAGGTCTGGTCCGTAATGGGCCAGGCCTTTTTTATTATCCTTAATCCCTGACCAGTAGGTCTGTGCATTACTATGAAAACAAGGCATATCTTCTGTGCATTCTTACTTGTTATGGCTATGAGCTCAGTAGCTTGTGGTCCCAAAAAAAGGATTTACCTCCCACCCTACTCCTCTGAAACTCAAACTCCCTTGCCTGGGTACAGGACCGAAGACCCACAAAAAGCGTTGCAAAGATATACCAAATATCTGGAAGAAACCAAACCTTCTGATCCCAAACGCGCTGAAGCCTGGAAAAACACCGTGGGCAGTGCCGTACAATTGGGTGAGTACGAGCTGGCAGAAAGAAATCTTAACCAATGGCAAAAAGAAAACCGTGAGGCTCCTTCTTCTTGGGATTGGAATCAGGTTAATGCCCAGCTGGTTCTTGCTCGCCAAGGACACAATGCCTACACCTCCTATCTTGCTCACCTCATCAATCGACAAGATCTGGACTGGACTACCCGGGAAGCGGCAGGCATGGAATTGGCCGAATATTTTTGGGCAGTAAAAGAACATGCCCTGGCTTTTGATGCTCTTGGCCATTTGTACAAAGAAGCCCCAGATGATGACACAAAAAATCCTTTGGAATCTTTGGCCTTGACCTGGGCTGAATCCTTGTCCTTGGAAGAGTTACAACGTGTCCAGCAAACAACTTTGGGCGCTGACCCATCCATATATCCCTGGTCCATGGTCAGTTGGGCACATGGTATGAAATTATTAGAAAAAGATAAGGGACAATGGGCTGCGGTTTGGCCCAGTCTGTCCGCTGTGGCGCGTACAACTTCCCTGGCCAATCGAGATTTTTTTCTGGCCAGCCTACGTAGTTTGGAACAAAAAATGGGCTCGGTCAGACAAAATATTGCACTGCTTTTACCCTTATCAGGACCTTACGCTCAGGTGGGCTGGCAGATTGCTAAAGGAGCGGGCTGCGCCTGGAGGGAGGGTCAAGTCGAAACCCAAGCCCCAGAAGTTAAAGTTATTAACACCGAATCCCCTACTTTTTTAGAAGAGCTCAAAGCTATTATAGGAAAAGATACCATTATAGGTGGCCCGTTACGTAAAGAAATTTGGGAACAAATCCGGGTGGCGGGGCTCAACCGCTGGACTCATTTTCTCACCTTTTTACCTAGCGTGGAAGATGAAGGAGTGGAGGCCTGGCGTTTTTTCAGTAGTCCAACAGATCAGGCCAGAGCGTTAGTGCGAGGATGTGCAGATCTCGGGGTCACATCCTATGCTATTCTTTATCCTGACGAACGCTTTGGCACAACCATGACTTCCATTTTCACCAATGAAGTTCACAATGCCGGGGCTCAAGTCCACATGGCTCGAAGCTATGATATCGATAATCCTCCGGTTTGGGGGAAAGCAGTAATTTCTGTTTTGGGTGCCAGTGGGAATAAAAATACCATGAACCCAGAACCATCCTTTCAGGCTATTTTTTTGCCTGACTCCCTGTCCAATGCGCAACAACTTGTTCCACTTTTGCACTATTATGAAGAAACCCGACTTTTTGTTTTGGGGCCACAACTTTGGGCCCAAAGCATGGGTGGAGCGCACCTCGAAGAAGATTATTTTGACTTGGCCATGTTTCCTGATGCCTGGGATCCCAATTTACCAACCTCCTCTGCAAAAAAACTGTGGCAATCCATGAAGCAAAGTGATGAAGGCCAGGCCGATCTCTGGGCAGCCCTGGGCTATGATTTTGTCCACTTCACGGCTTTGCTTGGCGGTAGCCATAGTTCTGCAGATGATTTCAACCAGGCTCTGACTCATGCTGCCAGCCGTATGCCTTGGAGCCTTGCCCCCATGCGCTGGATTGGTGGCAAGGTCAGTCAAGATTTATTTCTGTTCCAACCTACCCAGACAGGAATGGTTCGGGCTGACACAAAGACAATGCTCCAAGCCCGCGAAGTACGCCAACAGCAGCGCAACCAACGTCGTGGCGCACAATAGCTATCATCATAACGAGGATTATATGACCATAACCATTGATCAAATTCACGCCTTGGCCCGCCTTGCTCATTTTGACCTCAGTCCTGAACAAGCATCGCAACTCGCTCAAGAAATAAGTGATATGCTCGGGGTCTTACAGCAAGTTCAAACAGTGGAAACAACAGGTGTTTCCCCTATGTACACCCCTGTGGAACAACCCGGAAGACTGCGCGCGGATGAAGTGCATCAAGATTTTTCTCGTGCTCAGATTTTGGCAAATGCACCTGAAACCGATGGAAAACACTTCATTGTTCCCCGTATTATGTAACAACCTGCATCGATATTTGACCAAGGAAATTCCATGTCTCAATTAGCCAAACTTTCTTTAATTAAAATTCGCGATCTCTTGCAGACCAAAGAAGTCTCTGTCCAAGAAGTGCTTACTGCTTGTTTGGACCAAATCCAGACCACAGAGCCACAGATTGCTGCGTTGCTCTACCAACATACCGAAAAGGCCAAAACTCAAGCCCAATGCCTGGATGCTCAGGGCCCAAATCCCCAAAAGCCTTTGTGGGGGGTGCCCATTACCATTGCAGACAATATCAATACCGCAGACATACCCACGACCAGTGGTTCCAAAATGCTGGAAACCTTTGTGCCTCTTCAAGACGCGCATTGTGTAGCCAAGCTTAAAAATGCTGGAGCCATTATTTTAGGAAAAACCAATGTGGATGAATTGGGACTAGGCGCAAGCACAGAAAACTCAGCCTTTGCAATCAGTAAAAATCCCTGGAACCCCGCCCATGTCCCAGGAGGATCTTGCGGTGGTTCTGCTGCCAGTGTGGCCAGTGGGCAATGTTTTGCCTCCATAGGCATTGATACAACTGGTTCTCTACGTCAGCCAGCCAGTTTTTGTGGTTTGGTGGGCTTCAAGGCCAGTTATGGTCGTGTCTCTCGCCATGGACTTATGGCTTGTGCCTCCTCCTTGGACCAAGCCGGTCCCATGACTCGCACAGTAGCTGACACGGCATTGATACTGGAAGTCATGGCCGGACACGATCCCCAAGATACTACCAGCTGTCAGACTTCTGTACCCAACTTTATCCATGGTCTGAACGAAAATTCTTTACAGGGGCTACGCTTGGGGCTGCCTGCTGAATATTGGCAAGATCTTTCTTCTGAAGTAGATATGGTGTGCCGTAAAGTTCTTGATCTGGCCCAATCACTGGGAGCAGAACTTGTCCCTCTTTCTTTACCCCATACCCCATACGTTGATGCTGTAGCCACCATTCTGACAGCTGCTGAAGCAAGCTCCAACTTAGCCCGTCTTGACGGGGTGCGCTATGGATATCGTTATCAGCAAACACAGGACTTAAATGACCTCTATACATACTCCCGCTCCAAAGGTTTGGGCATGGAAGTTATGCGTACCGTTTTACTGGGTACTCATGTCTTGTCATCCACAAACTATGAGCCCTACTACAATCAAGCAGCTCGAATTCGTCGGCTCATACAGCAAGATTTTATCCACGCCTGGACATCTTGTGACCTTATTTGTGCGCCAACTTGTCCGACGACAGCTCCCCTTCTGCATGCATCCAACAAACCACATCAGGCCATTGGGCTCACTGCAGCCGTAAATCTTGCAGGCCTCCCAGGCCTTACTCTCCCCGTGGGGCTGGGTGAAGAATCTACCTTACCCATAGGATTGCAGCTTATGGGACCCTACCTGGAAGAAGGAATTGTATTACGGACAGCAGCAACCTTGGAACAACATCTGCCAAGCTTGCAATTTCCTTTTGCATAGAAGTAGGCCCATGTCGGCCGTGTCATCATGAGTATAGCTATTGCATTAAGTGGCGGGGCTGATTCCCTGATGAGCATGCTTTTACTCCGAGAATCCGGGGTAAAAGTCATGGCCGTCCATGCCCTTTTTTTGCCGCAAAAAAATCAAGCCCTGATCCAAAGTTTGACCCAGATTTGTCAGCAGTTGGATCTGCCTTTACACATTATTGATTTGCGCCAAGAGTTTGAGCAACTGGTCATTGCTCCTTTTATTGCCGCCTATGCACAAGGCCTGACCCCTAATCCCTGTGCCACCTGCAATCCCGTCATAAAATTTGGTCTGCTCTTGGATAAAGTGCTGGCCTTAGGTGCCGAAGCCATGGCCACAGGACATTATGCTCGACTTCAAGATAGCCCTGACGGGCCTTGTCTCTTTCGTGGCCGAGACCCAGCCAAGGACCAAAGTTATTTTTTATCCAGAGTGCCTCGCCAGTCTTTTAAGCACATTCTTTTTTCCTTGGCAGACTGGACCAAAACACAAGTACATGCAGCCCTGGCCAAGCAAAAGCTGGCCACTTGTGTCCAACAAGAAAGCCAGGAAATTTGTTTTATTCCTGGTAATTATCGAGACTTTATGTGTGACCGAAACACCAGTTTGTCGGGGTCTGGCCCCATTGTTCTTTCCAATGGCACACAAGTGGGACAACATCAGGGACTGTGGAACTATACCTTGGGGCAACGTAAAGGTCTGGGCATAGCCTATTCTGAGCCGCTATATGTGCTGTCCAAAGACATGCAAAACAATCGTCTGGTGGTGGGCACCAAAGCTCAGGCTGTCAGTACACAATGCCAGACAGCCCCGCCCAATATACTGATTCCACAAGAGCAGTGGCCCAAGCAAACTGTGGTACAAACCATCTATCGACAGCAACCTGTGCCAGCTCTTGTGCAAACACATACCAAGGGCATGACTATTATTTTTGACCAGCCCCGCCCACTGCCCGCACCTGGGCAGATTGCCGCTGTGTACGCAAAGACCGGACAAGTTTTGGCTGGAGCTGTGCTTACCTCTGGAGAAAATGATGCGACCTGATGCCGGTCAATATTTTTATCTGACAACCCAGGGGTGCAAGGTCAACCAGTATGAATCCCAGGCCATTCGTGAACTCTGGACGCATTGGGGCGCCAGGGAAACTGTAGACCCCTGCCAGGCCGATTTTATACTTATCAATAGCTGTGCAGTCACTGAACGCGCTATTTTAGACTTGGAAAAACTGGTACGTTCTTTTGCCTCCCTTAAACCCAAGGCCAAAATTCTTGTTTTGGGTTGTGCTGTGGAAGCAGATACAAACCGTATCTTGAGTTTGCCTGGAGTTGATCTGGCCATATCACAACAAGACAAAAGATTTTTGAACCAAGAATCCACTTCCGGCCACAAATTTTCATCATTGCACATTGCTGATTATAACCGGGCACGCGCCGTGATCAAAGTGCAAGATGGCTGCTCCCATGGTTGCACCTATTGTATTATCCCCGCTACTCGTGGTCCATCTGTCAGTCGTCTGCCAGAGGAAATCTTGGCTGAGGTCAGGCAATTGCTCCAGGCAGGTCTGCGTGAACTGACCTTGTGTGGTATCAATCTGCGTCATTATGGGCGCGATCTCCATCCCAAAATAGATCTTTGGGATTTGGTAACACATCTTGATAATGAGTTACGCTCCCAATGGACAGGTCGTGCACGTATACGCCTCAGCTCCCTGGAACCAGGAGACCTGCACCCCAAAACACTGGAGACCTTGGCTAACTGCTCCTTGGTTTGCCCTCACCTCCATTTGTCCCTGCAAAGTGGCAGTCCACAGATTTTAAAACGCATGGGTCGCGGTCACTATGGACCAGAACAGGTTTTTGACTTCCTGGACAGCTTGAGCCATATTTGGCCTATGTTTGGTTTGGGCGCTGACATCATTACTGGTTTTCCTGGTGAAACAGAAAACTTGTTTCAGGAAACCTTAGAAGTAGTAACCCGGCTGCCCCTGTCTTACGCCCATATTTTTCCCTATTCCGAACGACCTGGCACTCCAGCGGCCACATTTCCCGATACAATACCCAACCATCTCCGTCGAGAACGAGCCAAGACTCTTCGTCATAGAGTGCAGATCAGTCAGAACAAGTTTTTGCAAACTTTGCTCAAGGTATCCCCCATGCATGTGGTTCTTGAAGCAAAAGGTGCGGGCATGAATGAATTTTATATCGAATGCCAGGTACAGGGACAGGCGTTACCCGGTAGAAACCTGCTCCCTGTAACTCCTTTGGAAATAACTAAAAATGGGTTATGTGTTGGAGTTTTAGGAGAAGGATCATGAGTACTCCACGTATTCCTGTGCCAGCCAAGGCTGTTTTGTCTGTACTCAGTTCTCAATGGGAACACTTTTGGACAGAACTTCTTCCCAAACTTGAAGAACTTTTGGGAGCCATTGACTATCAGTCCCCCCTGATCCCCTTTACCCAAACGTCCTACTATGACCAGGAGTTGGGCACCCCCATTACCAGGCGTCTGCTCTCCTTTGTCCAGCCCCTGGACATGGACAAACTCCCTGGTATTAAACTGGCGACCAATGCACTGGAAGAGCAATGGACCCATAATGGATCTCGACTCTTTAATCTTGATCCTGGCTATATTACTCAAGAACGTCTGGTCCTGGCCACAGGTAAAAATTTTTCCCATCGCATTTATCTGGGCCAGGGAATTTGGGCCGATCTGACCCTTATTTTTCACAAGGGTGATTGGTTTGATTTGCCTTGGACTTTTCCGGATTATGCAACTTTGGAAATCAAAAACCATTTGACGCTGATCCGCAACCTCTACAAAAATAGTCTTCATCATAAAGGATAAATTATGGCCAAAAGTATGACTGGTTATGGTCGAACAACATCCCAAGCAGAGAACTGGATCATAACCTGGGAAATC
Source organism: Desulfovibrionales bacterium (assembly GCA_012727715.1). Classification (GTDB taxonomy): domain Bacteria; phylum Desulfobacterota; class Desulfovibrionia; order Desulfovibrionales; family Desulfomicrobiaceae; genus Desulfomicrobium. The sequence continues at coordinate 11,157 of JAAYGN010000065.1, forward strand.
CGTAGCCTGAACAGTCGCCATCTGGATTTAAAATGGAAAATTCCCCCCACCCTCTATGCCCAACAAAAACATTGGGAAAATGAAGTGAAGCACCTCGCCAGCCGAGGCGGGGTAGAACTTTTCTTACGCCTGAATATCACTGATCCCAATCTGCAAAATATCACACTGGATACAACCCAGGCTTTAACCATGTTTGCCGAGCTCCAAACTCTGGCCCAAAATCATGATCTCCCCTTTACTCCTGATCTCAACCGACTCATGGCTATTGCTCCTTTGTGGAAGGATTCGGGCAGTATCGATAATGAACAGCTGGTCCAAAGTTTAACCCAAACCTTACAACAGTCCTTGGCTGATTGGGATACGTCTCGTGTTATAGAAGGCCAGGCATTGGAAGATGATTTACGCACCCGCTTTGCCAATCTCAGTGTATTGGTAAAAAAAATAAAAGAACTTACTACAACCACTGCACCTGAACGCTTTTCGCTCCTTCAAGAACGGGTTCAGAAGTTAATTGCTGATACCGGCATCCACATTGATGAAGAACGTATGCTGCAAGAGTTGGCCATTATTGCTGACCGCATTGATGTTTCTGAAGAATTGACCAGACTGGATATTCACCTTGAAAGTATAGACAGCTATTTTCAGCAATCAGGCCCAGTGGGTCGCAAACTGGATTTCATGGTTCAGGAATGTTTTCGTGAAATCAATACCTGTGGTAATAAAAGTCAAAATTCTGCCATCAGCCAGCTTGTGGTGGATTTTAAGGCAGAGCTGGAGAAGTGTCGGGAACAGATTCAGAATCTGGAGTAGGTGTGGACAAGAAAAAGCTGCTTAACATTGGATTTGGCAATGCTGTGGTCATGAGCCGGGTCGTCGCTATTGTTGGCCCTGCCTCCTCACCCATGCGCCGCTTACGGGAAGAAGCCAAGCAGGCCGGGCGACTCATTGATGCCACCCAGGGACGCAAAACCAGATCCCTGATCATCACTGATTCCAATCATTGCATCTTGTCCGCCATCCAGGCAGAAACCATCAGTCAACGTTTTATGGCTGGAGAAAATGATGAATAATGCCGGAATAATGCTCATCATCAGTGCCCCCTCGGGTACAGGTAAAAGTACCTTGATTCGCCGTTTATCTCAGGAGTTTGATAGTTTTTCCTTTTCCATTTCCTGTACGACCAGAGCTCCCAGACCTGGAGAGCAGGATGGCCGTGAATATCATTTCCTTACCGAACAAGATTTTCTTGCGAAGCGTGATCAGGGCTATTTTGCCGAATGGGCTCTGGTCCATGACAATTTTTATGGTACTCCCAAACAAGCCACAGAGGACGTACTACAGGCAGGTCGCGATATTATTTTTGATATTGATGTTCAGGGAGCCCGACAGCTTAAAAAAAATATGGGGCAAGGTTGTTATGTATTTATTTTTCCACCTTCACCAGGCATCCTGGAAAAAAGACTGGCTGGACGTGGAACAGATAGCCGAGAGACTATCCAGCGTAGATTAAAAAATGCCAAAGAGGAAATTGCCAATAGCTCTTGGTTTGACCACTGGATTATCAACGACAATTTGGCGATTGCCCATGACCAGCTCCGAGCCATTTATCTGGCTGAAAAAACACGCCCCAAATATTTACACACTTGGCGTGAGAAATTTCAAACTGAGTGGCGATTGTCATGACCAATACTCCAGCGCTGGTTGTTGCCCTTGACTTTCCCAATGCGCAGTCAGCATTTACTCTCGCCAGACAACTCCAGGGCATTGTTTCCTGGGTTAAGGTGGGCTTGGAATTATATTTAGCCGCAGGCCCCAGCTTAATATCTCAGCTCAAAGATATGGGATTTCATATTTTTCTTGATTTAAAATTCATGGATATCCCCAATACTGTGCAAGGAGCTGTGGCCCAAGGGACAGCCATGGGCGTGGATATGCTGACCATTCATCTGCTCGGTGGACAAAAGATGTGTGCTGCGGCTTTAGAAGGCCGTGCACAGACTTTGACTCCTGGCCAAATTCCCCCACTTATTTTTGGAGTCACCCTGCTCACCAGCTTGGGACCACAAGACTTAATCTGGGACCCGCATGGTTCTCCTGAAAAATTACAGCACGTTACCGTTACTTTGGCTCAAAAAGCCCATCATTGGAATATAGATGGGGTCGTTTGCTCTGGTGCAGAAATTTCCGGTATTCGGCAAACCTGTGGTCCAGATCTTGGTATTCTGACCCCAGGCATACGCTTGCCCCACGCAGACAAAGGTGACCAATGTCGTGTTTGCACACCGGCCCAGGCAATTCGTGCTGGCAGTAACTTTCTTGTTGTTGGTCGCCCCATTACCAGAGCAACAAACCCTGTGCGTATGGCCCAAGACTATAACCAGGCCATGTACCAAGCTTTTGTGGAGGATATATGAGTGATTCCACCCCACAACAACAGCGCATGCGTATCAAGGGTATTTTTTCTTTGGAAAAGATTGCCAAGGTTGGTGCTGGAAGTACTGTTCGCAAAACACGACAGACCATGTACTGGTATGCAGAAGAAGATGAGCAAGGCATCATTTGGGTTCAGCCTCTGAACACCAATTATATTCCTTCTGGACCCAAACAAGAAGTATCCAGAGATGAATTTCTGGACCAGTATACTCCTGAGCCAGAATTTTATACCTCAAAAGTTTATCCAACAATTCGCAAATTAAACCAGACTATTGCCAAAGCAGAACGCCATCGCACCAATGGTGATGGCTTTAGCGCTGAATATGAGTTCAATAATGCTTTACATGTTGATGTGGAGAATATTCGTGCCAACTTTGGCTTAGGCCTCACTTACCTAGATCGTGGGGACACGCAAAAAGCTGACAATATTTTTGAACGACTGGTAAAAATAGATGCTGCTTTTGAAGCTGAACATAAACATTTATTCAATGATTTTGGGATAAATCTTCGCAAGAACAAAATGTACGATCAAGCTGTGAAATACTATTCCAAAGCCCTGGAATTGGCACCCCACGATGAAAATTTGCACTATAATATTGCACGAGCGTATTTTGCCAAAGCCAATCTACCCAAAGCAATTGAACATCTCAAAACAGCCCTTGCGTTGAACAAGGATCTGGAGGTTGCTCAAAAATTTATAGAATACCTGAAAAAAAATAACTTGCTCCCAGACAAGTCTTACCCTGGCCCTGGGACGTCAAACTCCCAATAGCATAGCGCCTAGCCTGTTAGAGCTGGCTATGCTTTGCTTAAATCCAGGATCAGATCAAAATGCTTCTTTGTTACGGGCATCACTGACAGGCGTGATCCCTTACGTAACAATTCCATGCCTTCCAACCCAGGGATACCTCGTAATACAGCCAGAGATAGTGGCTGAGCAAACTTTTCTACAAATTGGATATCCACCATAAACCAGAGTGGTTTTTCTGGAGTTGAACGTGGGTCATAATGCTGATCAAGGGGATCCCAGGCACTATGGTCTGGATAACTTTCCCTAACCACCTTGGCGATACCCACGACACTGGGTTTGGTCACACTATGATAAAAAAGCACCAAATCCCCAATTTCCATTTCATCGCGCATAAAATTTCGCGCTTGATAGTTTCTCACGCCATCCCAGCTGGTTTGTTGCTGCGGCGCTGCCATTAGATCATCAATGGAAAAACATCCGGGCTCTGTTTTCATTAACCAATATTTCATCCGCCTTCTCCTGACCGCTTTTTCAAATTAAAAAGGCCTCTCTGTTTCCAGAGAAGCCTTTGGTTTTTAAAAAGTAAACTGGCTTACCAATTGGAATCAGCAAAAGGATCTTCTGCACCACCTGAAAAGCCAAAATCATCGCCAGCAGCAGCTTCTGCTGGAGCACCAGGTGCAGCAGCACCGCCAGCAGCAGGAGCTGCTGCACCAGCTACACCGGCAACTACCACACCGGTCTTTTTCACTTCTTCAACTTCTTGGAGCAAGGCTTCCAGTTTGCCGGTGAACTCCACAATACGCGCTTCAGTGGTCACAAAAAGCTCTTCAGCCTGGCCCTTTTTCTCATCTTCATATTCTTTAACCTTGGCCTGCAGAGCTGCAATTTCACCGTCTTTTGCAGCCAAAGCCTGATTCAGATCTTCAATCTCTGCGGCCTGGTCATTAATAGTACCTTTGTAGTCAGCAAGCTTATCAAAGACCTCATTGATTTCGTCCATGGCCTTAACGGGCATGGGTGCAACAGAAACTGATTGCCCCAATTCCACGACCTGGCCCTTGGACATTTTGGTCAGCTCCGGATGTTGCTCATAAATCCAGGCTTTGGACAGAGCAGCCGCAAAGGGAGCAAAGTCGTCATCAAGGTCTTTTTGGGTCAAATAGCCCAACATTTCGGCAACAGAAGCATCCTCGTCACCTTTTAGATAGGCCACAAAAGTATCCATGGGAAAAATCTTGCGAGCTTCAGACATGGTGTCCTCCTTTAATTAAATAACAAAGATTTTGTCATCTTCAATGAGCTTTTCATCAATGGGTAAGCGGCCTGTATAACGAGCATAAATGAGCGCTGTGGTGCGATACACCAAATGTCCTAATTTTGACCAGGGCAGATAAGCAATCAGCATAAAAACACTGACCAAATGAACATAGTATGTCAAAAATGCTAAAGGAGCCATACCGGACAGACGGAAAACTTCCGCACCAATTCCAGTTAAGGTTACCACCCAAATTACACCCAGCAAATACCAGTCATAATAGTTGGAACGATACTTTTTGTCGTCAAGATTCAAACGACGCCGTGTGAGTAGGGTCAAGCCAACTAACAATAATACTGCACCGATATTGGCTAAAATTTTGACTGGATGCCAGAGGGGCATGGGAGTATGCACCAGTGGCGCGATAAAGGTTATAACCTTACCACCCCAATGGAATGCTGCCACTGTCCCCGTAACAATAAAGCAAGCCAAAAAGCCATAAAAAAGAATCTGGTGCCCTTTGACTCGTTCATTGTCCTCGGAGCTATCTACGCAATCATTAAAACGGGTATGCTGAAGAATATCATAGCGTACGGTATCAATAATTGCTTGGAGTATGGATGGCTTTTTATAGCCAATAACAAAAGTTGTCGGCATGTTTGCTTTAAAGCCATCAATCATATTTTTGATTCCTAACCCAAAACAAATAACCACAAATATTGCTGTCAGGCCATACAAGGGATCAATGGTAAAATCACCGGGAAAAAGATTATCATACACAATTCGGCCATCTTCTGCCAATGGGAAGAAGGTGCCCTTAATGGCAGCACGAATCATCCAGATAATTGCCCAGATTGTTGCTGGGATACCTGCCAAGATAGGCAAATATTTGGGAGAGCTCATCCAGGTGCCAATGGCAGTAGGCGGTACCAGCTTACGATAGGCCATGTTGCGCATGGCCGACATCAAATCAGCAGGTTTTGCCCCACGAGGACATTGCTCGGAACAATTTCCACAATTATGACACAACCAAATATCTATGTCGTTAGTTAACTTGTCTTGCAATCCCCACTGAGCCCAGATCATTTCCTTTCGAGGATAGGGATTTTCAGCAGGAGACATGGGGCATACGACCGAGCAGGTGGCGCACTGATAACACTTCTTGAGATCAACCCCACCTACCTCCTGCAGTTCTTTGACAAACTGCAGATTTGGCTCAATTCTCGTAGTTTTGGACATACACGCTCCTCCTAGTATCCCTTGAACGGATTGGGACCGAGTTTGATTATTTCCTCTACAAATTGGTCAATCATAGCAGGAAGCTCATTATATTCATCAATTGCCACCTGCATCTGCTTCACCCGTTCGGCTTCAATTCCAAGTTTGCCCAAAGTTTCAGCAACATTATCCATGCGTCGATTACACAATTCCGAACCCTTGACAAAGTGGCACTGGTAGTCCTCTCCATACTTACAACCTAGGAGTAAGCAACCGTCTGCTCCCTTGGACATCGCATCAGCAATCCAGATGGTATTCACAGAACCCAAGCATCGGACCGGAATAATACGTACATAAGGGCTCCATTTCTTACCACGCAATGCCGCCATATCCAAAGCAGGATAGGCGTCATTTTCACAAGCCAGGATAAGCATTCGCGGTCCACCCACAGCCATATCATCAGGTACTTCCACTTCTTTGATCATGGAACCGATCTGATCAACATTATAGTTGTCAAAGGAAATGACACGTTCTGGGCAGGCACCCATACAGGTACCGCAGCGACGACAACGAGAAGTATTGGGCATTGGATTGCCCTTTTCATCCTCATCCAAGGCACCAAAAGGACACTCCTCAGTGCAACGCTTACATTGTGTACACCGCATTAAATTAAACTTGGGATACGACAAATCACCGGAACGAGGGTGTACGGCCATACCTCTGTTTGCAGACTCCAGGCACTGAATGGCTTTCAGAGCTGCACCAGCTGCGTCGGTCTCAGCTGTCGCCAAAGTCATGGGCTGGCGCACTGCACCAGCTGCATAAAATCCTGTCCGTCTGGTCTCATATGGAAAGCAGATAAAGTTGGAGTCTGCATATCCGCTAAAGCGATCCAGATCGGGCATGGCTGGCCCCTGTCGATAAGTGAGACGCAAAACAGGATCCAATGCTGTGGTGGGAACCATGCCAGTGGGTAGAACAAGCATATCTACTTCGATTTCAACTCTGGAACCTAACAAGGTATCCTCTAGTACCACCACAATATCATCGTCGCCGCCGTCTCGAATTTCCTGAACAATACCCTTGGTCATCATAATACCAGGATCATTTTGTGCTGCTTTGTAATACAGCTCATTAATACCAGGTACCATCATGTGTTCATAGACAATAAGAGCTACACCATTATGGAGAAACTCTCGAACATAATTAGCCTGCTTCAGAGCTGTCAGAGAAGTAAGCTCAGCACTATATTCCAAATGCCTATAGGTATCTTGTTTAATAAAATTTGTTTTTGGCGTATCGTCTTCTTCCTTTTCCTTGTTTTCAGCAGCAGCCAAAGCAGCTTCCTTGGCTTCCTGTTCCTGCACTGCAAAAGGTGCCAACTTATCACCAAAACTCAGTAGAAACATAACTTTACTGGGTGGATTACCATCAGACTTGCGAACAATATCTCCGCTTTTGGCCATGGCTTCAAATTCGCGTGATGTTACTACGTTTTTAAGCTTTCCATAACCAAAGGGGGACAGAGTTGATGTATTTTGTGGGGTCCAACCAGTAGCCAACACGACAGAACCAATGGCTATTTCTTGTTCTTCTTTACCTGTGCGTACAATCACTTGATATTGGCCAGGTGCTCCTGCAATACTGACTACTTCAGAACCAAGTAACACGCTGATGTTATCCGATGCTTCAACATCAGCAATTTTTTTGTCCACACCAGTGGTGTGTGCTTTATCATATGGATGTTGCATAGGAATGGTCTTGTACATATCTGCAGCTGCACCACCAAGAACATCCTTTTTCTCAACCAAGGTAACGTCATAGCCAATGGAAGCAACGTTAAGTGCTGCTGTTAGCCCTGCCCATCCACCGCCTATCACCAAAACGTGACGTACAACTTCCCAAGGTTCTGTTTGCGGGATTTTGGATTTTTGCAGTTTGACGACACCCATATTGACATAGTCAGCAGCCATTTTATGCAACAATTCTGGTGGTTGACCGGGCACTAATGCCTGGCCACTGGGGTCATCATAACACAAGACGCACAGCTCACGCAGGCTTACACGACTGACCGTAATAGCTGGTCCAAACTCATAAAAATCCCAATCCACACGTGGCGAAGTGCCACAAACACAAACTGAATCAATGGTACCGGCATCAATATCTGCCTGAATTAACGATCGTCCTTCCACGCTGGCCAGCTTGGGGTGTACCTTGACTACAGGGCAAAGATCACCCCACTTCTTCTGTACACCAGCAACCAATTGCTCAATATCAAGCATGCCGCCAAGGCTCGATTCGTCAAAATATACACCTATTTTGTCGGCCATGACCTACCTCCCTCTCACAGTCTGAACTGCTTTCATCGCTGCTCCAGTACCAGATTGAGCCGACTTCATCACGTCCAGAGGTTGTTTTGCACAGCCTGCGGCAAAAATACCTCGTTCTTCTCCACCTATAATAAAACCCTCAGCATCAACTGGGACATCAAAAGGTAAAGAATTCTCTGCCAGGCTAGGCTGCATTCCTGTGGCCAATACCACAAGATCAAAGCGCTCAACTGATTTTGTGCCAGTCACGGCATCCTCAACGGTTAGCCACACATCGTCTCCAGCTTTATCCTGTTCAACAGCAGCGACTTTACCTTTAACTGCGTGTACTTTTTCATCAGCCAGGATTTTTGCTGCAAAATTTTCATACAGCCCCGGTGTACGTAAATCGATATAAAAAATTGTAATATCAGCACCTGGATTTTGCTCTCGAACATATTGAGCCTGCTTTAACGATGCCATACAGCAAATATAGGAACAATATCCTAAATGATTTTCATCGCGCGAACCAGCACACTGCACAAAAGCAACTTTCTTGGGCGCGCGACCGTCAGAAGGTCTAACTACCTTTCCTTGAGTTGGACCAAAGGCTGATGCAATACGTTCCATTTGCATATTGGTAATACAATTTTTTATTTCACCTGCGCCGAGATTGGTCAGTCGGGTTACATCATAAGGTTTCCAACCAGTGGCAATGACTATGGACCCAACATTTAAGTTAATGACACGTGCTTCTTCACTTAAATCAAGATATTCGTTTTCTGCTACCAGTGCTAAATCAGCATCACTCAGACTTGCCTTATCAACCACATAACGTTGAGGAAAAGCAAAAGGAGCATCCATGTAAACTGCTTTACGTGTCGTGAGACCAAACTCAAAATCACTGGGAGTTTCAGAAGTCAAAGCAGAACAAAGCTCAGATAGATCAGGGCTGTTGGGAGCAGAGTGTCGGGGCTGTATTGTCACCGTCACATCATAATTGCCCGCAGATCCTTCCACCTTGCTCACTTCTGCTAAGGTAAAAAATTTAACTTTAGGATTATTTTTGATCCGCTGATACTGGATTTCCAAGCCACACGATGGTGGGCACAGTTTTGGGAAATACTTGTTCAGCTGCATTACGCGTCCACCCAGAAATGCTGTCTTCTCAATAATGAAGACCTCATGGCCGAGCTCTGCGGCCTCTAGGGCGGCGGTGATTCCAGCGAACCCACCACCGATGACCAGTATGCTGTTGCTAGCCATTAAGATTCCTCCCAGAACGTTCACGTTGAAGGCCATAAAAAATGAATAGAATGGCCCAAACATAATCTATAACAGCAAGAGGTTACAGATCATGTATAGACCATTCTACTTCCCGATACAGAAAAGGGGCTGTGGATTGGACCCACAGCCCCTCGGCCCATAAACTAGTCAGGGATGATCTGATAGTAATGTCTCTTGAAAATCTCAGTTTCACCAGTGGCCGGATTGAACTTGGAGTTAACAAAGCACTTCCACTTGGCATCATCCAGACCCATGAAGTCCGCACGATAGTAGAAACCGGGATAACGGCTCTCCTGACGGAACCGAATGTGCTGCATATGCAGACGAACGGTCCAAAGTCTATGATACTGTTCCCAGCAACGTAACAGCTCATGTAGGTCACGAGCAGCCAGTTTCTGGGAGTCTTCTTCCAACATATCGAGCAGGTGGAAACCTGTGTCGAGCAATTTCTCGGAAGTAGTATAAAGAGTAGATACACCACCACCATACTCATCTGTGCACTTGATCAAGCGCATCATGAAGTTATTTGGTGAAATGAAGTTCGGGTTGATAACCGGATCAGTGGATGCACCCTTGAATTCTTCGTAAGTGTACCAAGGCTGATAGATCTCTTTTTTCAAATCTTCAGCAGAAGCATTCAAAGTAGGAGCGAAATCCTTGTGATCAACACAATAGCGCACCATTTGTTTACCAACAATACGACCTTCAGCATGGGATCCGGAAGAGAACTTATGTCCGGAAGCACCAACACCATCAGCACAGGTAAACAGACCGTTGACAGTAGTCATACGGTTGTAAACCTTACCATTAGCAGCTTTAACTTTATATTCTTCAGGAACCCAAGGCTCGTTCGGACCAGATACCCAGATACCGCAACAGCCGGAGTGAGAACCAAGGAGATACGGTTCAGTGGGCATAATCTCAGATCCAACTTCTTCAGGCTTGATATTCATGGCTGCCCACAAGTTAGCCTGACCTACGCACATATCCAGGAAGTCTTCCCAAGCTTCAGATTCCAGATGTTTCTGTTCAGCCTTGGACAAGTTAGCAAAGGTGGTCTGCAGAGCAGTAGCAGTATCCATATAGATGGGACCGCGGCCTTCGCGCATTTCACGAAGCATCATGTGGTTACGCAAGCAGGTAGGAATAACATGACCCTTGGCATATCCACGATCTTCGTATGGCTTCAACATCGCACGGTTGGTGACACAATAATCTTCGCCCTTGGCGTTGGTAGCTTTTGCTTTAAAAAGCAGAAACCATGCACCAACAGGTCCGTAACCATCTTTAAAACGGGCTGGGACGAAACGGTTTTCCATCATGGTCATTTCTGCGCCAACCTGAGCACACATGGTGTAGGTAGAGCCAGCGTTCCAAACAGGATACCAGGCACGACCGAGACCTTCACCTGTGGAGCGAGGACGATAAACGTTAACTGCGCCACCACAAGCTACGGACATGGCCTTAGCTTTAATGATATACACTTTGTTTTCACGAACAGAAAAACCAACTGCACCAGCAATCTGGTTAGGTACTTTGGCGTCCAAAAGGAGCTTCACGATGAACAGGCGTTCGATATAACGGTCTTCACCCAAAGCATTTTTAGCAGCTTCAGCTACGATCACCTTGTAAGACTCACCATTGATCATAATCTGCCAGCGACCGGAACGCACAGGGTCATCGCCTTTACGCAGAGACAGGCCTTCTTTTTTTGCAGAAGCGCCATCCAGGTTTTTCCCATCTTTTTTAATCCAGCAAGGCAGACCCCACTCTTCAAAAAGATGCACGGAATCGTCAACGTGACGGCCCAGGTCAAAAATCAAATCTTCACGAACCAGACCCATGAGGTCTGTGCGGACCATGCGCACATAATCATCTGCTTCGTTTTCTTTACCAATATATGTATTAATAGCGGAAAGACCCTGAGCAACAGCACCACCACGGTCCAAAGCAGCTTTGTCCACTAAAAGCATTTTTACGCCCAGAGGATCGCCCCAGCGAACGGCTTCTACTGCGGTACCACAATTACCCATGCCGCCACCGACCATCAACAGATCGGTTTCAAGCTCCACTACTTCCGGCTCACCCAAAGGCAGGCCTTTAATCACATCTTTAATAGGAATTTGAGCCATATGTTCCTCCTAAAATTTTCGTTTGCTCAAAGCAGGCTTACGCAACAGCCGACTTGTAGGTGATCTTCATATCCGCTTCAGCTATCTCAAACTTCTTGCCCAAGGCTTCTTTTGGAGCCGTCAGAGCTGTCTCAGTATAGAGCAATTCATTTTCAAGATCGCCAGGTTCGGGCTTGCCAGCAAAAGGATCAATGGAACCTTCTGGAGTTGTGCGTACCGGGAATTTAAAACGCTTTACCTCACCATTGCGGAACTGAACAGTCCACATGATATCTTCGGCACTACGCAGAGGAATACAAGTTCCGCCCATGGGGGCAAAGTCGGCATAGGGACGTGCAGTGATAGCACCTTGAGGACAAATTTTGATGCAGGAATAGCATTCCCAGCAGGCTGCAGGCTCCTGGTTGTACGCCTTCATCTCCACAGGGTCGAGGATCATCAGGTCATTAGGACAGATGTACATGCAGGCAGTCTTGTCACCGCCCTTGCATCCATCACATTTTGCTGGATCGACATAGGTTGGCATAATTCCTCCAAATAAAAAGTTAGAATAACTTAACCGCTAGGCCAAAACAAAATCCACTTTGAAGCATATAGCTTGTGAATCTTTTATCGAAGACAACTTTGGTAGTCAAGCTAATATAATTGAGACTACTTTGCAACTAGTTCTTAATAAATAGACTGCAGGGCAGAATTTTCTGCCCTGCGATAAATTACATCTTGGTTGCAGCAGCGTGGCTCTGCATTTTGATTTCCACCTTTTCGGTCAGGCCAGCATAGTATTCTCGAAGGATATCCAAAACTTCATCGCGGCCAAAATGGTCTGCAACAGGAGCACCTTCGGACAGAGCCTTGCGCAGCTTGGTTCCGGAAAGTACAACACGGTCTTCCTTACTATGTGGGCAGGTGCGCAAAGAAGCCATGCCGTCACACTTGTAGCAATAGAAAGTCCAGTCAATCTTCATGGGCTGAGTGATCAAATCCTTGCCAGCTCCCAGGTTTTTGGGAATACGATCAAAGATTTCCTGAGCTTCAAACAAGCCATAGAAGTCACCCACACCAGCGTGGTCACGACCAATCAGCATATCGGAAACACCATAATTCTGACGGAAAGTGGCGTGGAGCAGACCCTCGCGAGGACCTGCATAGCGCATATCCAAAGGATAGCCGCCCTGTACAACATTAGCCTTTACAAAGTACTTGTCGATGAGCGTATCAATACATTTAATGCGCACTTCAGCAGGAATATCGCCAGGCTTCAAGTTGCCAACCAGTGAGTGAATGAATACGCCATCACATACTTCCACAGCAATCTTGGCCAAAAACTCATGGGAACGGTGCATGGGGTTACGCAGCTGGAGAGCAGCAACTTTGCTCCATCCCTTTTCTTCAAAGGTCTTGCGAGCTTCAGCAGGAGACATGTAGCAACCTGGGAATCTTTCCCGATAATCGCCTTCAGATAAAACTTTGACCGGACCAGCAATATTGTATTTCTTCTGGGCCATTACCATTTGTACACCAGGATGATCCTTGGGGGCAATTTCCCAAAACTTGTCGCCGGCAGACTCTTCGCCCTGCCCCTTATAAACTTTTTCGCATTCCCATTTCTTGTCAGCATCGGTCATTTCGTAGACTTCAGCGACCTTCATGGTTGCCATGAATACACCCTTTTTAGGATCAAACAGAGCAATCTCTTCGCCAACTGCAACGTTTTCATCAGTGTCCAATGTTACAGGCACAGGCCAAAAAGTACCGTCAGCCAAAGTGAAGTTTTCACACACAGACTTCCAATCAGCTTTGGACATAAATCCATTCAGTGGACTAAAACCACCAATGCCCATCATGATCAAGTCACCTTTGGCACGAGGGCTAATTTCAATTTTCTTTAAACCTTCAGCCTTTTTTTGCTCGGCAGCTAATTCAGCGCCCTCTAGAAGACAGCAAACCAGACCTTTTCCACCATGCGGGGGTACGAGAGCCATAGTCATCCTCCTAAATATAGTTTGTTTTTATTTTCACAAAGCTCAAAACGGAGATTTCAATTTGCTTGCCGTTGAGCATATTGTCAACCTCTTTTGTGATTTTTTTATCAATCTACCCTTTAACGGTATGAAAATGTAACCAACTTATTGTGTTTACACGCTCATAGCAAGATTGTCTTTCAATAAAATATTGACCAAGAGCGATAAATAACATAAATTTATAGAATATATAAGAGTAAAACATCTTTCAAGCCAAAACAACAGCACATGTTTGACCCAAAAAATCGTCCAACCCTGACCGAAGAGCTTATGGAGCTTGACCGGCGAATAACAACATTACTCGCGTCAAGAACCAATCTTTTAGCTCGCGCAGCCTTGTCGAGAAAATCAAAAAAAGCTGGTATTACTGATCCGAGCCAAGAAAAAAAATTGTGGCAAGTCTGGAGTGATGCGGCCAAATCAGATAATTTGGAGGTACAGTTTGTTAAAAAAATTTTCCATTTGTCTAACAATTTGGCCTACGCTCGAGCAGAGCGCAATGCATCTGCTGAAAAACCTCTTTGCCTTTTTCCACGACGCCAACCTGTCAATATTCATATTGACGCCCCACGAGACCAAATCCTTCGGAGTATGATGTTTGTTTTGGGGGCCACAAGTTCAGCTCCCCTGTCCATAGCTTCCTGCCAGGGAAACAGCAACGTTGTGGAACTTATTAACGCCCTAAATCTGTGCGGCTTCAACATTGTTTATGACAATGGACAATGTACGATATCCCCTGTGCCCACATGGAGCATGGACAATAAAGTCGTTTATGCCGGCCAAAGCAAATTTCATCTCTACTTGCTCCTCTGCCTAACCTTGGGACGAGTCAATCGTGTCAAAATAACTGGAGCTACCAAACTAAAACTGCACGATTTGCGCTCGGTTCAAGATTTTTTACCACATCTGGGAGCACGGCTGACAATTGTTGAGCCCCATAGTTTTGGGGTACCCATTCGGATTGAGGCGAGCGGCCAGATTCCAGATGAAATTACAGTACCCCCGGGACTTTCCAAAAAATTCATTCTGGCCCTTGTTGTGGCCACCACAACTTTTCACAAAAAATGTGTCTTGCGGCTGCACAACTCCTATACCAATAGTAAACTACTCCGAAAAGGCATTGGTTTTCTTCAACATTACATCTCAGAAATCCAGTTTGATGGGTCACAAATTATTATTCCGGAAATGTCTCCAGAGTTAGCCTTTTCGCGAGTGGATATTCCTGTTGATCCCCTCATGAGTTTATACTTGTTATCTTTACCCTTTTTTACTGAAGGAAAAGTAATCCTTCAAGGAAAGTGGCCAACTCAGGATCCACATCTACAAGAAATCCTGGATATACTTCTTGAAATTGGTTTGCATATTGAGGTTGGCCCTGAGCAAACATCCTCTCGTATGGGTAAAGCACCAGCAAACATTGCCATTGATCTTGTAAATTTTTCAGAATATCTTCCCTTACTCTTATCCTTGGCGCTGGGAATGAATACAAAGTGTACTCTGACCATGGATCCCAAGCATGAAGACATGGCCCATGCCTTGGATTTGCTCGAAAATATTGGCATTCAGTACACCCTTGAATCTGGCATGCTGACCCTGTTGCCAACCACGAAAAAGACTCATGATATGTACTGGCAAAGTCCTGGTCCCTATTGGACTCTTGCCGGGGCATTGATCTCTTTTATTCGTCCTGGATTATGTATAGCCAATGCCGATAATATCCTCTCCGCATGGCCCTGGTTTTGGAAAATGTTCATGAATCTTCCTGAGCCACAAAACTTCCTTTACCCTCCACGGGATAAAAATCTACCAGACCAAAGTGATAATGAAAAACCACAGCGGAAACGAATTAAAATTACAAGAAATTAACGCTCTTGAAGATCAAATTACGGCACTTCGAACAGAACAGGCCGACATACAAAAGCAGATTAAAGAACTTTTATTTACCGAAGATATCAAGGCTGGCATTACTTTCGAGACTGATATTTTTACACTGCAACAGTCAAAGCTGCGCATAGATACAGAAATTCAGTTTGCCCAAGCTCGCATTGGACGTTTAAAAATTTCTCTTTAATTGGCTACCTTTGTTCACGTAGTACTGAAACTCAACGTTATTTTGGAAGTCCAGCCATAACCAAAGGCTGGACTCAAAAATATGCCAAGCTCTTTTATAGTATCAATATCCCTAAGTTTTTTCTAAAAAATATGAAGACAACCCTACGTAGTTATTCTTTTTCCATCCCGTGGAACCTCTTTCTCCTCACCATAGGCAGTATATTAATAGCCGTGTCCATCAAGTCTGTGGCAGTACCGCATGGCTTGGTTACTGGTGGAGTATCGGGCATCAGCCTGCTTATCTATTATTTTACCCAAACATTGACCCCAGGTCTGTGGCTACTCATCCTCAACATTCCCATTGCCTTCATTGGCTGGCTTATGGTCAGCCGCAGATTTCTGCTCTATACAGCTTACGGGATGCTGGCCATTTCCCTGTTTATTGAGCTCATCCCCTTTACCTTCCCTGTACAGGATAATTTACTGGCAGCTATAGCTGCCGGGGCACTTCTTGGTGCTGGAACAGGAACAACTCTGCGCTCCTTGGGGTCCTCAGGTGGACTAGACATCCTGGGTGTTATTTTACATCAAAAATTTGGATTTCGCATTGGACAAGTTAGCTTTTTATTTAATGTCGGTGTGTTTACTCTTAGTTTTGCGCTCATGAACACCGACCTCGTACTGTACTCACTCATTCTGGTCTTTGTTAGTGCCCAAATTACAGATTATGTGCTCAGCATGTTCAACCAACGTAAATTGGTCTTTATCATATCCAATCACGCTCCAACCATTGCTCGGGCTATCATGGATGAAACGCATCGAGGAGTAACTCTTCTTGAAGGTCGTGGAGGGTACACAGATTTACCCAAGCAAGTAGTGATGACTGTGGTCAACAATGTCCAACAAAAAAAGCTTGAAGAATTGATCTTTACACGTGATCCTGAGGCATTTGTCATTCTTGAAAATACTTTTAATGTTATTGGTAAAGGCTTTTCCAAACGAAAAATTTATTAAATATCCTTCTCAAATATAATGAGTACTGGCAGGTAAAGCCCCATATTTTCTCTGTTTCAAATTTTTATTGTGCAACCTAACCCTTTGTCACAAAAAATATTATGACACATCTATCCTGTCGTTTTTTCTGCATTTTTACCTTAGTACTCATTTTTATTGGTGGATGTGCAGCCAAAACGAGCCTCAAAGAGGAACAACCTGATCATACTACTCCCCCAATTCTTCAGCCCCAGCATGTAGCACTCCTGTCCGACCTGACTTTCAATAACCCGCAATTAGTCTGCGCAGCTGTGCCCTTGTCCAACAATCCTTTGCTTGAGGAGTCAGAGCAACAAAGGCTATACTTCCAAGCCTTGAAACATTTTTTTGCACCATGGAAAATGACCCAAACTTCCTTCACTACAGAGCAGGCTTTTTGGGGAGTCCGTGGACTGGGAAGCAAACAAGGCTATGCTGAAAACTTACAGCCCTATCCCCGTGACCGCTGGGAAAGAATTGTTGCATTGCAAAACATGTCAGCCTTTCCATCTCTGGCCCAGGCTGGCATTGTCACCCGCAACACAGCTTTGCGTGTCTTGCCATCCTTGCGTCCATTCTTCCTGGACCCATCCAAGCCAGGGGAAGGTTTTCCTTTTGATCACTTCCAAGCCTCTGCCCTATGGCTGGGTACACCTGTTTTGATTTGCCATATTTCCACAGACAAGGCCTGGTATTTTGTGGAAACTGCCTTTGCCAGTGGCTGGGTACGCGTTGAAGACATTGCTTTGGCTCAAAAAGAATTTTGCACTGATTATGAAAGCCAAAACATGGCCGCAATCTTATTGGATGAAACGTCTTTTTTGTCAGGAAATCGCCTACTGGGTCAAACACATATTGGTGCTATTTTTCCTTTGGTTCATCAAAAAAACAATATGGTTACAATCAAAGTACCTACCCAGAATTCGTCCGGTCAAGCTCATATTAACCTTGTGGGACTCAATGTGTTACAGGCCGCCCCCATGCCTCTATCCATGACCTCAAAAAATATAGCCATGCTGGCTGATGCCATGTCCGGACAATTGTATGGATGGGGCGGTATGTTTGAAAACCGAGACTGCTCTTCAACCATGCGTGATCTATTTTTACCCTTTGGCATCTGGCTGCCACGCAACTCTGCATACCAAGCGCAAAAGGGAGGAAAGTTTATCTCCCTTGAAGGCTTAAATCCCGAACAAAAGCTTGCCACTATTCATAATCAAGGCCGACCCCTGGCCTCACTTCTTTGGCTACCCGGACATATTGGGTTATACTTAGGGGCTGACAGGCACAAAGAACCCCTTATACTCCATAATATGTGGGGGGTGCGCACCATTGGTGCAGATGGGCGGGAAGACAGAGTTATTGCTGGAAAACTGGTTATTTCCACATTACGGCCCGGTGAAAATCGCGCTGATGTCCAAAAAGACTCTTTTTTAGGGCGTATCCGTGGACTGACCCTCTTAGGTAAACACAACTAACTCAGAAAGTACGTCTTTTTATTTGGCTTTTGTTGAAGAGCAAGTTAGAAAATGCTGCATACCACAAGGTTAGGTGCACTATCCGCCTGGAGGACGAACATTCTTAAAAAAGACGAAATATACTATTTTCTAAGGGAGAATTAAAATAATTTTACGCTGAGCAAGGTCAATTTGATACAAGCAAATTTTTCTTGCACTCTGCTAAAGAACTTCTAAGCGCACAGCATTGTGAAAATAGGGACAAAGCAAGGCCTCCTTTGCTTATCCTCAAACACCAGGTAATAGTTAACATCTTTCTTAATTGTGACTTCAGGAAGAGCTGATGAGTACATGTGTTGTATAGATAAAAAGTCAGCTGCTACTCTGCTGATTTGTGGCATGTTTATACATCAGCGCTCCCCCAACAATGGCCACCTCTGTTTTTGAGCTGGCTTTATCTTGAAGCAAGAGGGTCAAAATGGCAATGAAAACAAAGTTTAGTGTATGCGGTATGTGCTCAGTGCGCTGCCCCATTCAGGTTGATGTGCAAGATAGCAAGGCTATCCGCATTGAAGGCAATCAATTTGCACTCAAAGGAGGCCTCTGTCCTCGTGGTGCAGCTGGCATTGCTTTGGAGCAAGATCCAGAAAAACCTCAAACACCCCTTATTCGTGTTGGAGCCCGGGGTGAGGGCAAATGGAAAGCTGTCTCTTGGGATGAAGCTTTTGATTATGTAGCCGACAAACTCAAAACTATCATGGCTGAGCATGGTCCCCGATCTGTGCTCTGGTCTGACCGAGGCGGACCTTTTCCAGACTTACCCAAAGCCTTTATGCGTGGCCTTGGCTCGCCAAACTATTGCAACCACGACGTGGCCTGTGCCCGTAACGTGCAACACGGAGCCATGTCCACCATTGGGTTGGGACGCAAGGGTGTGGCCTACGACCTGCGTAACGCCAAGCATATTATCCTCCAGACTCGTAATATCATGGAAGCTGTCAATGTTGCTGAAGTCAATGCCACCTTGGATGGTATGGCAGGTGGTGCCAAACTGACAGTCATTGATATCCGTGCCTCAGTCAGTGCCAGTAAAGCTGATAATTTTTTCATGATCCGACCAGGCACAGACTATGGTTTTAATTTGGCAGTCATCCATACCCTGATCAATGAAAATCTCTATAACAAAGAATATGTGGATCAATTTGTAGAAGGCTTTGAAGAACTCCAATCCTTTGTCCAACCCTATACAGCCGAGTGGGCAGCTGAAGAGTGTGGGGTCCCTGCTGAATCTATTCGTGATTTGGCCAGGCAATTGGCAGCAGCAGCGCCCAGTGTGATTTGGCATCCAGGCTGGATGGTCGCTCGCTATAGTAATTCCTTTCAGGTCTGTCGCACAGCATATATTATCAATGCTCTCTTGGGCTCCATTGGCGCCAAGGGCGGGTTACCCTTTGTTAATTCTCCCAAGGACGTCGGACGTAAAGGGCTAAAAAAACTCGTTGATCTCTTTCCCAAACCCGAAGAAAAACGAGCTGATGGCGTGGGCTGGAAGCACCCCCAATTTGATGCTGGCCCTGGGCTGGTCAACCAGGCGTATGATGCGATTGTTACTGGCGATCCATATCCCATTAGAGCCTATCTATGTTGGCGCCACGACCCCATTATGTCCATGCCTGATCCAGCAGCCTTGAAAAAGAAATGGGAAGGCTTAGATCTTTTAGTCAGTATTACTTTTTCCTGGTCTGATACAGCTTGGCATTCTGATGTGGTCTTACCTCTGTCCACCTATTTGGCCAGAGAAAGTATTATTGCCGGGAAATCCGGTCTCAAACCTCAATTTTTTGTCCGCAAAAGAGTGCAAGAACCTACCTTTGACTCCAAGGCTGATTGGGAAATCATCAGTGGCTTGTCCAAGCGCCTCGGCTTGGACGCCCTGGTTTTTGATCGTATTGAAGACATCTGGAACTACCAACTTGAAGGCACAGGCGTAACCATTGATGACTTTGATGCCAAAGGATTTGTGGAGCTGGCTGACAAGCCTTTGTACCGCCCCATAAGTGAGGCGAAGTTACCTACCCTGTCAGGCAAAATTGAAATGGTCAGTGGAAAATGGACTCAGGCTGGGCACAACACTTTACCTGAATACAAATCGCCACAGTCACCTCCAGCAGGACTTTTTCGCATCACTTTTGGACGAGTGGCCATACATACCCAAGGACATACGGTAAATAACCCCCTTCTCTTTGAATTGATGCCTGAAAACATAGCCTGGATGCACACCAGTCGAGCAGAGGAGCTGGGTATTGTTAATGACGAACTCATAGAAATTGTTGCTGCTGACGGTAGTACCGGGCGTATCAAGGCCTTTGTCACTGACTGTATTCACCCTGAAGCACTCTTTATGGTCCATGGATTTGGGCATAGGCTGCCAGTTGAATCAAGAGCCTTTGGTAAAGGTGTAGCTGACAATGAACTCATGCCCGGAGGATTGGAAAACTGGGATAAGGGCGGTGGGTGCATTTCCATGCAAGAACATTTTGTCAGCGTGCGTAAAATCTAGGGGGGCAGTCATGAGTATCTATAGAATGAAATTAGACAAGGATCGATGCATCCATTGCAAGGCCTGCGAGGTGCATTGTAAAGTTGTGAATAACAACCCCTTTGGCATTAAATTCGGCAAGCATACCAGCAAGGGACCAGTACTTAAAGACGGCAAAATTGTCCTCAAAGCTTCCTACCAATGCTGTTATCATTGCGAGGATCCAGCCTGTGTGGAAGCCTGTCCCACCGAAGCCATGGTCCGCCGTGAGTCTGATGGAATTGTTTACGTTATTAAAGAATTATGTATTGGCTGTGAATCATGCGTCACTGCTTGTCCCTGGAACATTCCTGTACTTTTGGAAGAAGAAAATATTATTGGCAAGTGTGACTTCTGTATGGACCGCCTTGATGCTGGACTACAACCAGCATGTGTGACTGCATGCACTACCCACGCCTTAACTTTAGAGCGGAAAAAAACAAAAAAATAAAACATCATTGTGTAAATTACTAACAATGCCCTGAGGACTACATCTGTTCTCAGGGCATTGTTAGTTTTATTTTTTCAATTTGCAAGATTTCTTAAAACTATTGTAAAATACAGATGCCTGCTCTAAGCTGCAAATAATAACCAAAACCATCTCATGGAAGTACCCATGGCATCATGCACAGTATCTCCAAACAAAATACTCATACAATACTTTATCACGCCAATAATTTTGTGGCTAATCATCATGCATGGGTCCATTGCTGCGGCGAGTCCTTTGACTCTAGCGGAACAGGACTGGCTTAAGGCCCATGAGTCCATTACCTTTGTCAGCCAAACCCAATATCCACCTTTTGAATTTATCGATAAAGATGGTCAGAGCCAAGGAATGTGCCTGGATCTGGTGCGCTGGATAGCCAACGAATTTGAATTTACTCCCACATTTAAAAATATGTCCTTCCAGGAAGCGCAGCAGGCTGTTCTGGATGGCCAGGCTGATGTACTGACCAGCCAATTCTACAGCCAGGAGCGCGACCAAGTCTTTGATTTCTCTCAAACTACCTGGAAGGTACCAGCCTTAATCTTTGTCTCGGCTGAAAGACCTGATATTACTTCTATCAATGATTTACATGACAAACATATTGCCATGCTCCGTGGGGATTATGCTGATGAATTTCTACGCTCCAAGGGTGTCTCCTATCACCCCGTAATCACCCACAATTTTGCTGAAGCCACAGACCTCGTCCTGGCAGGCAAAGCTGATGCCATTATCGGCGACCTGCCCATTGTGCTTCACCATCTCTATTCCAACAACTTAGAAAAACAAATGAAAACTGTCGGTCAACCGCTGTATG
Source organism: Desulfovibrionales bacterium (assembly GCA_012727715.1). Classification (GTDB taxonomy): domain Bacteria; phylum Desulfobacterota; class Desulfovibrionia; order Desulfovibrionales; family Desulfomicrobiaceae; genus Desulfomicrobium. The sequence continues at coordinate 32,986 of JAAYGN010000065.1, forward strand.
TTGGACAAAACAGCCTCGCTGTGGCCGAAGGGCGCCAGGAACTGGTGAGCATCCTGAATAAAGGCATTACTCTGGCCAAAAAACAAGGTGTACTTGAGTCCATTGAAAAAAAATGGAGTGGTACACAGCTACCCACACCATCAAGCCACTCTACTGCGCCTCTAAACCTTTTTTTTGCTTTGGCTATAGTCTTGGCCTTGGTCGGCCTCCTGGTGTTCTGGGTTGTTCATTTGCGAAATCTCTTGCGCATACGTGCTGCAGAACTGCGCGAAGTTCGAGATACCCATGCCTTAGTTTCTACAGTACTGCCAAAAAATACAATAATAAAACAAGCCTCAATCCTTCTTGCTATTTTGATACCTGGATTCTGGGCTGGTAACTTTATTATCCAGCAGACCATTATTCTGCCTAAATACCTGGCCTATGAACAACAAGATGCCCAAAATAAAATATCCACTGCCTTACGTATTATTAATCGAGAAACACGTGAAATAGAGAAACGGGTGAGTACCTGGCCCATGTGGGATGACACAATTTCCCATATTATCAAGAATAAAAGCATCTTGGAAGACAACAACTTGGATATTGCCAATATATCCGAGCAATCAGAACTTGATGTTCTGATAGTTATTGATGCTCAAGGCCATGTTGTCTGGTCCGATGGATATAATCCCATAACCAGAAAAGAAATTACCTTGCAAGAATTGAATATCACCTCACTGACCCAGGATGACTCTTTACTCTCTCCCTTAAAATCAACGATTACCTGGTCCGGAGTCCTTCTCACAGAATTTGGGCCCATGATTGCTATTGTCTCACCCATCTTGCCTGAAGATAGACTTGGTCCGCCGCAAGGTGTGTTGATCATGGGACAATTTTTTCGTCAGGACGTTTTTAATGATCTGGCAGTCATCCTTGGAGGACGACTGGATATCGTCTCTTCCAGCAGTTCAGACTGGTCAGATGCAGAAAAAAAGGTTGTTCAGCAACTGGTCCCTGGAGAAACACTCATTGTAGAGTCCAGTGCAGATACTTTGATTGGTTATGCCCAGCTATCAACTCCCATGGGATATCCCAGCCTTTTGCTGCGCCTGGAATATACTCGAGATGTGATCCAGCAAACCCAGACCATCATTCGTCTAGCGTCAAGCGTTGTCCTGGCAGTAGTATTTTTTCTCTTTGTGGGCATAACGCTCTGGTTTGTACTCGCGTTACGGGAAATCCTCCGGCGCCAGATCCATGTGGAAGAATTGGTCGAATTGCGGACTACAGCCCTCAAGGAAAGTGAAGGAAGATACCGCGAGTTATACCAAAGTATGACCAATATCATTGAAGACACCAATGCCGGGACTTGGGTCTGGAATGTTGTTGCACATGAGCTATACTTGGATGAACGCTTTGTCAGTCAATTAGGATACTCCTTAGCCGAGCTGCAACCCAATATTTTGGACAATTGGGTCCAATTACTCCATCCCGAAGACCTGGAGGAAGCAGAAACTATCTTGCACCAATACATTGCAGGTGAACTCCCTTTTTTTGAATGTGAAACCAGAATACAACATAAAAATGGATCTTATATTTGGGTTTTGGATCGAGGCAAGATAACCAGTTGGACTGCAGACGGACAACCAGCCATCATCTCTGGAATGCATATGAATATTACTGACCGCAAACTCGCTGAAAAAGCCTTGTTGGAAAGTGAACGGAGTAAATCAGTATTGCTTAAAAATATTCCTGGTATGGCCTATCGTTGTCAATATGAACGGGAATGGACCATGGAATTTGTATCTGATGGCTGTCTGCCCTTAACTGGGTATGAAGGTAATGACCTTATTAATAACAAGCATCTCTCATTTAATGATCTCATTGCACCTCAATACCAGGAAATAGTCTGGGAAATATGGTCCACCTGTGTGGCAGAACATCGTCCTGCACAAATGGAATATGAAATTATCACTGCGAGTGGGGATAAAAAATGGGTATGGGAGCAAGGCCAAGCGCTGTTCACTCCCCAGGGCGAGGTTGAAGCCCTGGAGGGACTGATCTTAGATATCAGTGATCGCAGACAAATGGAGCAGAGTCTGGCCAAAGCCAAAGACCAGGCCGAGGCTGCCAACTTGGCGAAATCCTCATTTTTAGCCAATATGAGTCATGAAATTCGCACCCCCATCAATGGTATTGAGGGTATGCTTCAAGCCTTGCAAGATACTGATTTACAAGAGGAGCAAATAAAATATACCACCTCGGCCCTGCAATCCTGCAAACGTCTTGGGCGTTTGCTTGCAGATATTTTAGATTTGTCGCGCATTGAAGCTGGCAAAATGAACATACACATCGCGCCCATGAGCATGGCATCCTTGTTTCAACAAGTGCACGACCTTTTTTCTCCCCTGGTTACTGATACTGATGTTGAACTCCTTTTTACTCTAGATCCCTCCTTACCGAAACGTATTCTGGGCGATGCTGCTCGCTTACAACAAGTCTTGGTCAACCTGGTGGGTAATGCCTGCAAATTTACTTCTTCTGGTCAGGTGGACACCCAAGCCTGGGCCTTACCTCCCTTACGAAGCGGATATTGCCGCATATTTTTCTCTGTCTCAGATACTGGCATTGGCATAGCTGATGATAAACTGGCCAACTTGTTTAAACCCTTTTCCCAACTTGGTGCAGGATATACCCGTACGCACCAGGGTGCAGGCCTGGGACTATCCATTTGTCAACGCCTGGTGGCCCTCATGGGCGGAAGTATTACCGTACAAAGTGAAGTAGGACTTGGAAGCTGTTTTGCCTTTGCCCTGGAATTTCCCATTGATACTGAAACACAATCTGCACAAGCAATTCTCACTGTGGACAATGCCAACATCTTACCAGGACTGCACATCCTTTTGGTGGAAGATGATCCCATCAGTGCCATGGCTGCTCAGATTATTTTAAAAAAGCGTGGTGCTCAGGTCATCCATGTTGAAGATGGACAACAAGCCCTCAATGATCTTCAAAAAAATGAATATGATCTTATCCTCATGGATGTACAGATGCCCATAATGGATGGTGTTGAAGCAACCAAACGCATCCGGGCGGGTGAAGTTGGCAAGAAGGCCCAGCAAACCCCCATTGTTGCCATGACCGCCTACGCCATGAATGGGGATCGCAACAATTTTCTGCAGGCAGGGATGGATGGCTACCTGTCCAAACCCATGGTCATTAAGGATCTTCAAGCAACCATACACCAAGTTCTTGTAAAGCCCAAAACATAAAAGAGCTTTACCCAGGTCATGTCCAATAAGAAAAAAGAATCATGACCCGAACAGATGTTGGAGACCATAGTCCGGAACATTGCGGCTGCTCGGGTAATGGAGCGCATCCATGCATCCAGGTAAAGACGGTGTTTAACGTCGGTTGGAAATAAAAACCTTGGTCCAAGCCAGGGTCAAAGCAATGGCAAACAGCCCAGCCACTACGCCAAGGGCCACGTCATACATGGGCGGAGCAGCCAAGGCCAGACGGATAAATAAGGTCGAAAGGGCATAGCCGGAATTGCGAAAAACTGCGTGAAAGGAAGGCCGAAAGCATTGAGAAATAAGCACCAATAAAATATCTGTAAAAATGAGCAAAGTGTAAAATACAGGGAAGAAATCAATATGGGGCAAGCCGGTGAATTGGTTGTACACATTGGTCAAACCCAAAATTACAAACACAGTTAAAATAACAAGGGCAATACCTTTTTTAGCGGCCACAAAGCGAAACAAATCATGGGGTAAACCCATGTCCTGTTTTTTTACGGGCTGCACTCGATAATACATACCTAAAAGAGCAAAGACCACCAACGCCCCAAATCCATAGCCCAAAATATGCAAGACAGGGGTAATTTCCATCACAGTTATGGGCTCGGAAAAAGCAGACAACTCCTTGAACGCATCGCGCAACAAAATCAGGGATAAAATTTCAAATTGTTTGCCCACGGATTTGGAAAAGGAACAGGGCAGGGTAAAGATGAGGCTGACCACTTCCAAGATCAAAACCAGGGAGAAAGCCAGGTTCACCGCATGAAAATGATTGACAGGGGTGTGTGCTGCCAACACATTGGGCAACAACCCCTGCCGATTCAGCTCAATAAGACCAAGGCCCAGCAAAAAGACAAAAACCAAAACCAGGGCCAGACGGCGATGCAAACGTTCATGTTCCCAAAAATGGTGCAGGGGATCAAAAACATAGGTGATATATTCAAAAAATCTGTCCATAAGTCCCGAATACACCCTTTAGCAAGTTATTCATCCTGGCTTTGCAAGCAGGCAACAATGGCCTCGACCACCCAATCGTGTGTCGGTAACCGCTTGCTCCACTGGGAGGAAGAAACAAGATGCTTCTCCAGCCAAATATCATATTGTCCCTGGCCACCTGGCTCCAAAACAACCGACAGTTGACATTCTTCTTGTAAACGCTGCGCAAGACTTGCGGCCCGGAGCTCATAGCCCTTTCACCTGGCGCAATAAATAATACGAACCTGCATTGGACAAAACCGAAGTTAGTGTTTGCTGCCAACGGCCTCTACCAAGGCCAAGTAGTCATCCATGGTATCCACATCTTGAAAAAACCTGGGACTGTGCACTTCCACCTTGCAAATCTCCTGGCTGTAGCGCTGCAAAAGAAGGCGCGCGCCCATATCCCCCCGCAAATCCAAGGCTTCTTGCATCAACTTGCGCCCCAAAATAACCGGATTACCGGGCTGTCCCTGGTACACAGGCATAACGCCTTGAGGAGCATTGATGCAAAAACAAGCGATAAGATCATTGATAAGTCTGGAACTAACATAAGGCTGATCACCCAACAAGAACATGACCCCATCCGCGTCCAGGCTCTGCTCAAGGCCTGCCTTCAAAGACGTGCTTTGACCCAAGGCATAATGATGATTGATGACCACGGTCAACCCCGTGGTATCCAGAGCCGGCAAAATCAGCTCATGTCCATGACCCAAAACCAAAATTATGCTTTGCAACTCGGACTCACGCGCAGCATTGATCACATGCTGCACCAGAGGTTTACCTTCCAAAGGTAAAAGCTGCTTGATCTGTCCCATACGTTGGGCCAGGCCGGCAGCCAGAATCACCCCGCAAACAATCATGCCCCAACCTCCAGGACACTTGGATGCCCTGTAGCTGTCCCCAAAACAATGCGCTGTAGCCAAGATTTTTGACCCTGCACAAGGTGTACAATTTCTCGACCCTGGACCAGGGCCTGGGGATCATCTGCCTGGTTCAACCATAGCAATTTTTTGGCCTGAACAGGACTATTTTTAAAAAGACCCAGGGGATGATTGACCAATTGGACTACAGACTGAGCACTGATCACTGCACCCAAGGCTAGACCAGTAAGCTGGGCATAAATCTCACTGTGAAAGACCCATGTTTTAGACAAAGGTTGTCCCACAGCCTTAAGACCCACCATCCCCAAAACATGGCTGCTCACTTGGGGAATCACAGGTTCATGAGCAGCTGGAGCTTTGAGGGGCAGGCCCCGTGCCCCGTCAGCTTCAACAAGAATCCAGTCAAAAATCTGTGCATGAATCAGTTCTTGAATCAATGCTGGGGATAAGCCCAATACCTTGGCACCAACCTGCTTCTCCCCCAAGACCAAGGGCTTGGGGTCACCAGAAAACTGAGAGCATCTCTCCAGCCATTGGGATTCACTGGCCCTGAGCATGAGCTGTCCCTGGTCCATGGTGGGTAGGAAAATTTTTGTGGTTGTGGTACACAACACCCGTCGCCCCTGGCTGACCAATTCACGAGCCAGACGGTACATGGCCGAAGTCTTCCCCCCAGCGCCCACAATGGCCAAAACCCCCTGATCAGGCAGATCCAGGGCAGTAGCCATGGTCTGGGCCAGACTCAAGAAGAAAACTCCATAATAACTTTGAGCACAGCATTCCCCAGGGCACGGCCTTTGTCAGAAATAATATGTAAAAAACGAGTATCCCCACGTGGATCAATATCGCCCAATTTCAAACCACGCGGCACCACGCCATGGGGTCGAATTTGTCCGCGCAACAGCCCAGAGATTTCAGCCACAATGGCTGCGCCAGCCACATGGCCTAAAATTTGACCCTTGGTAACCATATCGCCAAGGGCACAGGCCCAGGTTAAGGGGCCATCTACCGGGGCGCGTAAAACCCGCTCCTTGGTAAATCCCCCAGTATCACCGGGAATTCCAGTATTGGGACGGGCCTCACCTGTGGTTATAATTTGGCCCAGATCCTGGCCGCGCTGGGTCTCCACCACCACATGCACATCCTGACCAGCCTTAAAACCTGGCCCCATACCAATGACCAAAGGCGCTTCAGTCATGCTTGTGCCCAAATTACGCTTGGCAATAATGGCATCCACCACCACATGGGGAGTCAGAGTACCCAAAGAGGCCCAGGTCGGGTCCACCAGAATCGGAATCTGTCCCTGCTCCCAAAGCAAGGTGGCCTCGTGCACATTTGCCACCAGCTGGCCTGGCACTTGCTCCACCACACTGGTTCCGTCATACACAGCCTCGCAAAAGCTGATGGTCCGACGCACCGCCAGGGGACGCGCAGTTTCCAGGATCAGAATACGGCGCAAACCAGCCTGAAACAAGGTCCAGGCCACGGCTGACCCCATTTCTCCGCCACTTTTAATGGCCACCACCAAATTATTCAGGCTGCGTGTGCCCATGGTTTTAACCTCTAAATAGGCAAGATGGCGCAGGGCATGCCCTGCGCCATGATCATCAGGAATGTAAGGCCTTGAAGACTCGCTCAGGAGTCATGGGAATGGATTTGAACCGATGTCCAGTAGCATTGGCCACGGCATTGGCCACTGCCGGGGCCGGACAAATAAGACTGCATTCACCAGCGCCCTTGGCCCCGTAAGGACCTGTGGGGTCGCTGGATTCCACAATAATGGAGTGAATTTCAGGAATATCCTCTGCGGTGGGCAGCATATAATTATGCATGCTGGACTGGTATTGCCGTCCCTGTTCAGAATAAGTGATCTCTTCACTCAAGGCATAGCCGATCCCCTGTACCGCGCCCCCTTCGATCTGACCTTCCACAATCAAGGGGTTAATGGCCTGGCCCACATCATGAGCTGCCACCATTTTGATGACCCGAGTCTGACCGGTACGGGTATCCACTTCCACTTCTGCAAAACAGGCATGCCAGGGCGGAGCATTATCCGGTACAATACGCCCAACGCCAATGAATTGCTTGTTACGCACATGGGCGTGGTACGCGAGCTCTTCAATGGTGACAGAATTGCCCTTGCCTTCTTGCACTTCGTCCAAATGACAAAGGCCAGAGCCTGAACATGCTCCCAAATGGCTGGCTTTAGGCGTAATGACCCCATTTTTGATCTCCAGATGTTCTGGAGCAATATTAAAAAAGCTGGCTGCATAATCCAAAATCTGTTTACGGGCATCATCAGCAGCAGCTTTGACTGCTGTCCCTGCTGCGTAACAGGTGCGGCTGGCATGGCCGCCAATATCAAAGGGTGTGCTCTGGGTATCGCCATAGGTCAGACCCACGGTATCCATGTTCAGGCCCAAAGCTTCAGCCGCAATTTGCACCAGGCTGGTGCTGGTGCCGGTACCCATGTCCGGCACTCCTGAAGCTACCCGAGCTGAACCATCAGCCTCAATAGTCACGTAAGCATTGTCGTAATCCACGCAAAAAGGCCAGGCATTACTGACATGGGTACCCACGGCCATGCCCAGGCCGCGCACCTTGGTTGCGCCTGGTTCATTGAGTTTGCCCAGACGATGCCAGCCAATACTTTCAGCGCCGCGGCGAATGCATTCTGCCAGTTCTGAAGTGCCGCAAGCATAGGGCAGACACCACGGATCACCAGCCTGCATGATATTTTTCAAACGCAGCTCCATGGGATCCATGCCCAGAGCTTGGGCCATCATATCCACAGCCTGTTCCATGGCCAGGTTGCCCTGGGGATTGCCAAAGCCGCGCATCGCCCCGCCACTGGTGCGGTTGGTGTACACACTATGGCCATGATAACGCTGGTGCGGAATACGATAAATGGCCAGGGTCATGGCTCCGCACACTCCTGGACACTCCGCCCCGAAAGTACAGTAGGCACCGGTATTGAAGACACTCTTCATGTCCAGAGCCTGGAAGGTGCCGTCTTTTTTGGCGCCCAATTTGATGCTCACATAGGCTGCATGGCGTGTATCCGAGGCAATAAAATCTTCCTTACGAGTATAAATCAATTTTACCGGGCGCTTGGCCATAAGGGCCAGGGCCATGGCAATGGGCTCGGCCTTGCCGCTGAGACCAATGCGAACCCCAAAACCTCCACCCACATAGGGTGGCGCTAAGACTCGAATTTTTCCAGCCGGAATATCAAAAATCTTGGCCAAAATCACGCGTGAAGGGTGAGGAGTCTGGGTCGTGGACCACACCGTGACATTCCCATTGCCTTCCACCTGGGCCACA
>JAAYGN010000066.1 GCA_012727715.1 Desulfovibrionales bacterium
GATCATGGCCGGCCCCGAGAACCTCTGGGTTCTATTTCTTATTTAACGGGTATCTTTGGTCTTTATGTGGCTGGGGAAGTTGTTCGATTGGTGCTGGAAGGCCAGAATTGAGCCGAGGAATGAAGGCTGCAAAAGCAGACTCATGGCTTGTCATTTTGTTGTTTTGCACAGCAAAATTGCAGAATCCAGAAGACCTGGACCCTGCGACTATCGCGCAGGGTGACATAATAAAGTACGGCACAGGGTGACGTAAGGATGTATAAATTAACATTGTCATTACGCGCGAAGCAAAGCGAAGTCGAGGAATCTAGGAAAGGGGTGTCTGAAGACTTTGATTTACCATAAATGGCATAGGCCCGTCTGTACGGGCTTGTACCCGACAGAGTGGGACAGATGGATCGCCACGTCGGGCAGGACCCTCCTCGCGATGACGAGTGGTCATGCGGATGACGGCCACACCGCTCCAGGTCATTGCGAGAACTGCGAACGGAGTGTGGCAGGATGCGGCAATCCAGGAAAAGGCATGGATTACCATAAATGGCACAGGCTCATGAAAATGGGAATGACGAGGGGTACAGGCTTGAAGACTGTTGCTCCGGAGAAATCCAGAGAAAGTCCTGAAGGGCTAAAAAACTTTGCTGCCAATTTTGGCGGTGGCCACGGGACTGACAAAAGTGGCTTCACCACTGTCCGCCTTGGGATACTGCACACCCAAAACCAGGACCTCTGAGACCACCTCACCCATGGGCCGTGGTGGAAAATTGAGCACGGCCAGGACCTGACGGCCAATGACCTCTTCCAGAGGATGCATGGTAAAGCGGCCATAACTGGTTTTTTGACCGAATTTTCCAAAGTCAATGGTCATTTTATAGGTCGGTTTGGCTGTTTGGGTGCACAATTCTGCGGCAATAATTTTGCCCAAACGAATTTCCAGCAGGCCCAAAGATTCTTCAAAGCTGGTTAGGGTTTTGGTTTCTTTACTCATGAACATCTCCAATGTACGAATTTGTTACCACGGTGCTGATTAAAATAGTATCTCCCTAAAAGTGGGTCTTGTGCCAACGATTGGAAAATCCAGTATTTTTATTATCTTGAATTTCTGCCTGGGCGGGAGTGACGAGCTTTAATCAGTACTGCCCTGGTATGGACAAGCCCAGGACGCACCCGCGAGCTTGCCGCACCTTGATATAATTTTCATGAATGCCAAAAAATGGCCTTTTTGTCATCTTTTACGCACCAAAAGGAAGAGCACCATGCTTTTTACAGACCTTGGTTTGTCCCAAGAATTGGTCCATGGCCTGTCGCATGCAGGTCTGAATACTGCCTTGCCCATCCAGGTCCAGGCCATTCCTCTTTTACTTGATCGACAATCAGCCATGCTCATTTCCCGGACTGGCTCGGGTAAAACCCTGGCTTATTTGTTGCCTGTTTTGGCCAAGCTTGATCCAGCCAAGCCGTTAGTCCAGGCCGTTGTTCTGGCTCCAACTCATGAACTGGCCATGCAGATTTACCGGGTAGCGGCCAATGTAGTGCAACAATCCGGGCTGGATATGCGGGTGCAGGCTTTGATTGGGGGCGTGGCCTCCAAACGTCAGTTAGAAGGCTTGAAAAAAAAACCTCAGCTCATTGTTGGCTCAGCCGGGCGCATTGTTCATTTTCTTGAATTGAAAAAACTCAAACTGGCCCAAATGGATTGGCTGGTTTTTGACGAGACCGATCGTTTGTTGGTTGAGGACAAGCTGAAGAACATCCAGCGTATTGCCCAGGCCAAAAGTGCGCTGACAACTTGTGTTTTTGTCTCGGCCACCAAAGATCCCCGGACAACCAGGATTGCCCAAGAATTGGCTCCAGACTTGCGTTTGGTAGAGGTTGACGAAGAGCAAATCAATCCAGCCATCAGGCATACATACCTGATTTGTGAGCAGCGGGATAAAATCGACCTGGTGCGTAAAATTGTACGGGGTTTACAATCAGCCCGGACCCTGGTTTTTGTCCATCGGGGCAGTACGGCCCAAGATATGGTGCCCAAGCTTACATATCATGGCTTACATGTGGCTGATTTGCATGGTGCCCATGATAAACTGGCCCGGCAAAAAGCTCTGGAAGTTTTTCGTCGTGGCCAGAGTCAGATTCTGGTTGCTTCAGATATTGCGGCCCGTGGTCTGGATATTGATGGAGTGGAGCTGGTCATCAATTTTGATGCCCCAAGCCAGAGCCGAGATTATTTGCATCGAGCCGGACGTACTGGGCGAGGTGAGGCGCCTGGTCTGGTCATAACTTTGGTGACCAAGGCAGAAGAACGCTTGATGCAGCGTTATGCCCATGACCTGGATATTGTTGTCCAGCCAGTTGTTTTGATCCGAGGTCGGTTGGAGCAGGATGCGACCAGAGATACAACTGGTTGATCCTGATCATAACTACCATAACCACTATTTATAGTTACCACTTTTAAAATACCCTGAAAAAATGGGGTTGCCTTGTTTTGCTATCTTGTGACATGGTTTTTTTATTCGTGTCGCTGTAGTGCTATATTTTTTGTTTTCATACTTTAGTTTGTGTCTGGTTCCAAAAATTATCATCTTTATGGACCAGGACACTTCAAGGAGCAGGAAGATGGGTAGAATTTTCTTGGCAATTGTCCTGGTATTTGGAGTTGCTGGTCAGGCTTGGGCTCATTTTGGTATGGTGGTTCCTTCCACCTCCACCGTTATGGATAAAAAAGATGCCCAGCTAGATGTGCAGCTTTCCTTTTCACATCCCATGGACATGGAAGGCATGCCATTAGAGGCTCCAGCGTCCTTCAAGGTGTTTGTTAATGAGGAAAGTGAAGACCTGTTGGGGGCTCTACAACCCATCAAAGTTATGGATCATCCGGCCTGGAGCGCTGGGTATGAAGTCAAGCGACCAGGGGTGTATCAATTTGTCATGGAGCCCAAACCGTATTGGGAACCAGCTGAAGATCTCTATATCATTCATTATACCAAAACCATGGTCGCGGCCTTTGGTGAAGAAGAGGGCTGGGATGAACCTGTGGGAGTCAAGACGGAAATCGTCCCCTTGACCAGGCCCTTTGGAAATTACTCGGGCAATGTTTTCCAGGGAGTGGTCCTCCTTGATGGGCAGCCTGTTCCTTTTGCTGAAGTGGAAGTGGAGTTTTACAACCGCGATGAAAAATATGAAGCTCCCAATGATTATGCTGTCACCCACATGGTCAAGACCGATGCCAATGGAGTTTTTACCTATGGTATCCCCTTTGCCGGATGGTGGGGTTTTGCTGCTCTAAATACTGCCGAAGAAACCATTGACTTTGAAGGCCAGCCCAAGAAAGTGGAGTTGGGAGCAGTACTGTGGGTGGAATACCTTGACCCAGTGCGCAAGTAGCTTGGATCTTAAATTTTTGATGATGCCGGGCATGACTTGGGCCCGGCCTTGAGTTATTTTCAGGAGCGGGAGCTCATGCATATTTCTGAAGGAGTTTTATCCCCGGCCATCCTGGGAGCTGGCGCAGTGTTGGCAGCTCTGGGCATAACTATGGGCTTGCGCAAGCTGGACTATGACCGACTCATGACTGTCGCTATTTTAGCGGCAGCTTTTTTTGTGGGCTCCCTTGTTCATGTTCCCATTGGCCCCAGTAGCGCCCATCTGATCTTAAATGGTTTGTTGGGTGCGCTTTTGGGCTGGGCCAGTTTTCCGGCTATTTTCGTGGCACTCATGCTGCATGGCGTACTTTTTCAGTATGGAGGCATCACAGTGCTGGGGGTGAATACTTTTAACATGGCCTTTCCGGCTGTCCTGGGTTTTTATATCTTTCGGCCCTTGATTTTGTCTCCGGGCCGTGCGCGCCTGGTCGGTGCTTTTTGCTGTGGGGCTTTGGCGGTGGCTGGAGCAGGGTTTCTGACCGCTCTATCTTTGGCCTGGACTGATGAAGGTTTTTTACGTGCCGCGCAGCTTTTATTCCTGGCCCATATTCCCATTATGATTGTGGAAGGGATGATTACTGCGCTGGTCATCTCTTTTTTATCCAAGGTGCGTCCGGAAATACTATCCTTGTCCTGATTTGGAGTCAGTATGCGTAGCTGTTGCCTGTTGATCTTGATTTTGAGTTTGACCCAGTGGTCTTGGGCGCACCGGGTCAATATCTTTGCCTATCTTGAAGGCAGTGATGTGCTGGTGGAGTGTGGTTTTAGCCGTTCCAATCCAGTGCGCCATGGCCAGATTGAAGTGTATGATCAAAATAACAACCTGCTTTTACAGGGACAAACAGATGCGCTGGGGCATTTTCGTTTTCCCATTCCCCAAGAGGTCCTTGGCAGTGGATCAGGCTTGACCATCAGAATCCTGGCTGGTGAGGGACAC
>JAAYGN010000067.1 GCA_012727715.1 Desulfovibrionales bacterium
ACAGGCTCACTGCGGGCTATCGCCAGCAGACTTTCTGTATCCATGGCCAATACACAAACAATACTATGATCCTGACCTTCAGTCAGGACAAACCAGGAACAAAGCCGGGCACCTTTATCCAGAAGGTCACTGGTGCTTTGTACAAGTTCTGTAATGTCAAAACTGGGAATCTCAGACCAGTTAATGCGTGAACCGTTCACAAGAGGGGAAAAGGGAGCTACTATCTTCATGGTTGTGTAAAAAGTTGCTGGGCGGCCAGAGCCCAGGCATTTTGAAGAATATCGGGTGTAAATAAGCCCAGGCCTAAAGAGGCCAGTAAAAGAGCCAAAGATGGTAAAATAACACCAAGAGTTTCTTTGAATTGGGGGATATTATGATTGAGTGGACGTTGTTTAAGTATCGGTCGGCCATGAACCAGGGAAAAAACAATGCGCGACATACCGAGAAAACTCAGGAACAAACCAAAGAGCATCAGGGCCACAGCCAGACCCTGTCCTGTGGATATGCCGGCCAGGATAATCTTTAGTTCACTAAAAAAAGGTGCAAAGGGTGGACAAGCAGTAATGGCGAACATGCCCGCCATAAGCAGGGCTGAGGATTTGGGCAGGACCATAAAAGTGCCCCTGACTTTATCTAAAGAGGCAGAGCCCAGGGCCCGATGGATGTTCGCGGTACTTAAAAACAGGGCTCCTTTGGTTAGCCCATTGCTCCAGACATGAAAAAGGGCTGCGGTAACACCTGGGACGCCAAAGGCAGCAGCCAAGCTTAAAATGCCCATATGTTCAATGCTGGAATAGGCTAACATGCGCTTGTAATTTCGGGTGCGCAGTAAAAAAAGGGCACCCACAATAATGGAAAACAGACCAAAGCCCATAAGAGTACTTGAAGTTAAAGAGGACTGGCCAGCAGCATCAATAATAGCCTTAATACGTAAAAGGGCGACAAAGGCCACTGAGGACACTGCACCGGCAAGGAGCGCTCCTACCAACCCAGGACTTTCACCATAGGTGTCTGGTTTCCAGGTATGCATGGGGGCAAGTCCCATTTTGGTGCCATAGCCGACTAAGAGTAAAATCCAGGCGGCCAGGATCCAGGTTTTGGACAGGTGATGACTGTTTTCCAGTAAGGCCAAAAAGGAAATATCACCTGAACCACCGCCATATAAAGACGCGTAGCCCAGACAAATTGATCCCAATAAGGACAAAGCCACACCTGTTCCGCCAATGAGGAGGTATTTCCAGGTAGCCTCCAGAGTTCGGGATGTACCCCAAAAATGGACCAAGGGTACACAGGCCAGGGTTGCAGTTTCTGTGGCCACCCACAAAATACCCAGGTGTCGAGCCTGGTGTCCGGCACTGATAAGACCAAGAACAAGCAGGAGGATAGTGACAAAAATCCGGTTTTTTCTCGGTGCTAGGCGTAAATAACTCACCGCATAACAGGCAATACCCAAAAAGAGCAGAGAAATCCCCGGTAAAACAGCTCGGGCCAGAGGATCAAAGGCAATCCAGTCTCTTGGCTCAAACATCGGCGGGCGAGTGAGAAACCAAAAACAAACACTTGTATGGACCAAGGAAAAGATGGGCAAGAGCCAGGGGCGAGTTTTATCGCTGGGCCAAAGTGCTGCCATAAGAGCACCAATACAAGGAATGATAATGAGGATAAGGGCAGTCATTCGTGTAGTGTCGTGAGTTTACGGGTATCTAAGGAGTCAAAGGCCCGTTGGATGCGGTTGACAATAATGCCGATGACAAAAACACTGACAATAATATCTAAAAGTATAGCAAATTCAACAAGCATGGGGGTAGAGTGCAGGAGCAAAAGCCCAAAGAGATAAATCCCATTTTCCAAGATTAAGTAGCCACAGACTTGAGAAATGGCTTTGACTCGACCTATGAGCAGGATAAATCCGGTCAAAATCAGGGCAATGGCTGCTGGGACATGAAAACTTCCTGCATGCTCAGGCAATAAAGGGAGATGTCGAGTAACAACAACAGCCATAATAGTGGCTGTAGCACCTAAAAGCAGAGAGGGGATGTAGCCAATAAATGGTTCCATTTCTCTGGAAATATTTGCAGTGCGCATGGCTCGATTGAGAAGAAAAGGAATAAAGAATCCCTTGCCGGCAATGGTGGCCAGGGTCAAAAGAGTGATCTGCCAATCCCAATGGGGATATTTGAGAATAAGAGGCAGCAGACCTAAAAGAACTCCTTGGCCGGCTACTGCCTGAATGAGGACTGGCAATCTTCCTGTGCCCAGAGCCAACAAATTCAGGCCAACCACCAAACCTATGAGCAGGTGAAAAATATCATTCATAGGACATACCCATCCAGGTCAAGAGCAAAGGAAAAAGGCAAAATAAAAAGCCAATAGTCAACAATAAAGGAACTCGTCGAAAAGCCAACCGGGCAATGAGGGATTCCACCAGTCCCACAGCAATGGTCACTGCTAAAACCCCACCAGCCAACCAAAGTAAAGACTGACCAAGGGGCATTTCAGACACAGGAAAAATTATCTGAACTAAAATGATGGCAAAAAGCATTAATTTTATGGCTGCCCCATGAAGAATCAACGCCCAGGGAGGGCCACTATGGTCCAGAACCATAACTTCATGGATCATGGTGAGCTCCAGATGGGTCGTGGGATCATCAAAAGGTACTCGGCAGTTTTCAGCCAAAAGCAGGATAAATACTCCAATGGCCAAAAGGGTGGCATTGGATCCACTGAGTGGAATAAACATATTAACCAGGGTAATGCTGCCCGAATGCATGATCAGGGTCAGCATGGCAGTGATAATGCCAATTTCTGCCAACACGGCAAAACTCACTTCTCGAGCTGTGCCCATACCTTCAAAGGCCGAGCCCGTTTCCATGGCTCCCCAAGCTGTACAAAAACGAGCCAGGGCCAGCAGATAGACCATGAGTATGACATCACCATCAAAAGGATTGATATTGCCCGCCCCAGCCAGGGGTATGAGCATGGCGGCAGTGAGTGTGGCTACCCAGGCCACAGTGGGAGCAATGAGAAATCCCGGTGAAGCAAGGGTACTGAGGACGATATTTTTACGCCAAAGCTTGCAGAGGTCATAGTAGAGTTGCAAGAGGGGTGGCCCCTGGCGCCCAGCGACTTTAGCCTTAACCCTGTTAATAATACCTGGGAGTAAAGGTGGGACAAGAATCCAAAACAGGAGATAGCAGGCTGGTTCAAGGATGGACATATTTCATGGCTCCAAAAAACATACGGGGTGCATCAAAGAGGATCAGGCCACCCCCAAGGGCCTTGTGATTACCGGGTTTCATCTTATGGCCTCTGGTCTTAATTCTGGGATACGAGCAGTGGCAATGGTTTGAAAAATTTCTTCATCACTCATGTGGGCATTGGGCCTAAGCATAGCGCCTGTATCGATACTTCTGGCTAGAAGTCCCAGCATGTTTGTATGCTGCCGTGGGGTTGGCGAAATAAAAAAAAGCATTCTCGTGATGGGAACATTGTCGGGTGTTGTGACTCCAGTATAGGCTTTTTTAAGCAGAATCAGAGCAATAAGCGCAAAATCTTTGCCCAAAAAAAGTCGAGTAGTGGGATGGGGCAAGGCAAAACCCCTGCCCACTGGAGTAATGGATACTCCGCCGGGAGTACTCATGCGTTGATTAAAGAGGTCTTCCATATTTTGGGGCAAAGTGAGCTTGCGTAAAATTTCCATGAAGACCTGGTGGATAGTGGAAGGAAGAACATCCCGCCAGATTCCCCCTCGACGCAGTAAAGGAGCCAGGGTGACATGCAAAGGTTGGGCTGGCTGTTCAGATAAAAACCCTGAGTGCACCCTGAGTCCTTTTTTGGCTGTCCATTCCATAACCTGGCTTTGCTCAAAGAGAATGCGTCCTTGATCATGAACGTGGGGCATTTTTTCTCGGTGCACCCAGTCCTGGACTGTTCCTTCTGATACTCCAAAAGATTCTGCTACTTGAGTAATATTTAAATACATAGTGCTTATCCAAGACCATGCTTGAGGTTACCAGAGATGAACCATAGTTACAGCCCCGACCAGGACCAGGAGTGCCATGAATAAATATAGAATATAGGATTGAATCCTGCCATGTTGGAAGCTTGTGGCCAGGTCGCCTAAAACAATAAATACTCGTCCCACAGGTTGAATGAGATATTTTAAAACAGTTTCAGGGGTGTGGGATATGTCTGTGGCTTTGACTGGAAAAAATGTCGTGGGTCGTAGTTGATACGTCACAGGACGCAATATGCTGGAAAACCAGGCAGTAATGATACCAGCAAAGGAACCCGCAGTATATTGCATGCGTGGTGTGGGACGCACGTAGCCGCAATCCCATGTGGGTGCACGATGGATTTTGTTGCGTACAAAAACAAGCATACCCAAAACTGTCACCACACCCAAGACTGCAAGCAACAAGTGGGCATTACCTAGAGAGATAAGGGCCGGTGGAATGTTGGGGAGGGCAGATGGTGACCAGGTTGATGCAACGCGCATCAGAACAGGCCAAACCAGGGTAGGCAAAAGTCCGATGGTTACACAGGCACCTGCCAGTACAAGCATGGCTGTGCGCATATTCCAATCACATTCTTTGGCGTTTTCAGCCTGTCTGCTGCGCGGGGCACCCAAAAAAACAACGCCACAAACTTTGATAAAACAGGCCAGAGCCAAAGCGCTGGTAATGGATAACAACACCGCAATGGTTGCAGCACCTAAAGACAACGGAGTTACCAAGGTGCTCGCTGTTAACAGACCTGAATAAATGAGCCACTCACTGACAAAGCCATTTAAGGGGGGGAGGCCACAAATGGCCAAAGACCCCAGGGCAAAAAGACCGGCTGTCCAGGGCATACATCGCCATAACCCACCCAGGGTGCTCATTTCACGTGTTTTTGTGGTCTGAAGTACTGCGCCAGCACCAAAGAAAAGCAAAGCTTTAAAAAGGCCATGGTTCCAGATGTGCAGGAGTCCTCCAGCCAGGGCTAAAATGCCCCAATAAGGGAGGCCATGCTCCAGAGCGACAATGCCAAAGCCCAACCCCATGAGAATGATGCCAATATTTTCAACGCTATGATAGGCCAAAAGACGTTTGAGATCGTGTTGCCCCAGGGCAAAGGCTACGCCAAGGACAGCACTTGTACATCCCGCACCAGCCAGGACCCATCCTGCCAGAGTAGGCAATGGAAGCCAGCCACTAAAGCGAATAATTCCATACATACCAATTTTTAACGCTACTCCGGACAACAGTGCAGACACATGGCTTGGAGCATTGGCATGGGCTGAGGGCAGCCAGATGTGCAAGGGAAAAATACCAGCTTTGATGCCAAACCCCAGTAAGGCGAGCCAAAAAAGGGGTTTGAGTTCAGGAAGATGGGTGACAGGACCGAGTTCCCAAGAACCTGTGTGCACAGCCAAGGTAGTAAAAAATGCAAAAAGCACAATTGTACCTGCATGGGATGCGGCGAGATAGAGCCAACCAGCATTGCGTACCTGGGGATTGTGGCTATCAAGGGTGATGAGAAAAAAAGCACTGACAGCAAAAAGTTCCCAGCCCAAAAGAAAATACAAACCATTGCTAGCAATGAGGACCAAAACCATGCCGGTCAGCATGAGGTTCCACCAAAGGCGTCCCTGCACTGAGGAGTGGGGATACCGAGAGTCTGGCCAATAGGATCGGGCATAAATGGTTCCAGCTATGGCCACAACAGCCAACAGCAGAAGAAAAAAAGAACTTAGGGCATCCAGTTGTAAAAACACAGGAGTTTCACTCAGTGAAAATGAGCTTTCCCATTGCCAGGAAGTATGGGTAAAAAGTACGAAACATCCAGCTCCAAAGGCAGACATAAGGGCTATCAGCGTCAAGATGGTCCACACTCTGGGCAGAGTAATGGCTGCCAATGATCCAATCATGGCACACAAAAAAGACAAAAGTAAAATGGGTGTAATAATTTCGTACATGATGTGTTTAAAAAAAGGCTAAAATTATATGTTGTTAGCCAAAATAATATTCATTTGGACGTTTTTTACAAAGTTTTATTTGTATTTTTTTCAACCACGTTGTTTGTTGGTTTTTTTATCTAAAAAATAAAAGATAATAAACTTTTTCAATATTGATACAAATTTCACAAAAAAGCAACAGGTTAGGAATTTAGGATGAAGAAGGTTACTCTTCACGTGTTGAAAAGTGGCAGATGGGGAGAGGAAGAGTGATCTTACATTGGCGCCAAGTGAGTATGAAATTACAATTTCAAAAAGAAAAAGACCGCTATGCGGTCTTGATCTTGTGGTGCCGGAGGACAGAATTGAACTGCCGACACGGGGATTTTCAGTCCCCTGCTCTACCGTCTGAGCTACCCCGGCCAAAGGAAGCTACTGAATAAAGAAAACATTTTTTTTTGGCAAGCAGAAAATGTGGTGGTCTGCAATTCTTCATTTTTGAATGTAGTCGTCGGATTTTGAACAGGAGAATGGTCTGCAAAGAAAATTATCAGGAAGTAACGATTGTTTCCTTTGGTGTTCGCTCTTTCTTAAAGTTTAAAGGGAGCCAGGGCAGAGCCTAACTCGTGAGCGCAAATGTATGTACTTACTTATTTCGAACTAGCTTGGCGATGTTCCAGGAGACGTTCATACACAAGATCAATACGCTCTAACAGTTCATCCACGGAGCAGGGTTTTAAGAGATAATCATTGGCTCCCAAGCGCATGGCTTCCAGAGCAATATCGGTATGGGCGTGTCCGGATAAAATGATCACCTTGAAGTCCTCGCCTTTTATGGCCCGCATTTCTCGCAGCACTTCCAAACCATTGAGGCCGGGCATGCGGATATCCAAAATGACCACATCCACCGGATTGTTCTTAAACCAGTCCAGCCCTGCCTGACCGGAAGGAGCGGCAGTGGCACAAAGATTTCTGCGCCGCATATGTTTAAGCAAAGAGTTTAAAAAAAATTCTTCATCATCGACAAAAAGCATCCTGCAATTGGTCAAAGAGTTCATCTTGATCTCCCTTAAGCATGTATGGGGCACGCGATATCACCCAGACGAATGGGGACGTCCGTGGCGACACGTAAGGTGATTTTGTTTTTTACACTGGCAATGACATAGCCTTGCCCCAAATCTCCTCGGGCTGGATGAACCAATGCGAATATGGTGCCCAAGGGTATTTTTTCTGCATCTTTTAATTCTATTCCCGCTTCCATGACATTATCTATTTTTTTTAATCGAAAAATTTCTCCACAACCATGGGCAGATAAAACAGCATTCCATTTTCTGCCTAGAAGATAATTGGCAAGACCCCAAAAGCATCCGGATAAAAATAGTATGACGGCCATTACATAGGGATTAAGGCCTGTTTTGCGTACAACATAGGAAGGGGAATGGAGCTGCTTGTCCAAAGCCGAAGCAAATACCCGCACCGTAAATACCAGGGCCGGATTTTGTTTTTCTTCGTGCTGATCACGAACCTTAAGGATGTAGGTACCTGGTTGGGGATGGGTATCCACAATGATACGTCCTCGCCACATACTGCCACCCAACCAGTAGCCGGTGAAAATATTTTCCGGGATAAGCTGGATGGAGAGGTCTTGGGGCTGGCCGTCAATAACAAAATTTTCAAGCTCTTGAGTCTTGG
Organism: Desulfovibrionales bacterium; assembly: GCA_012727715.1. Taxonomy (GTDB): domain Bacteria; phylum Desulfobacterota; class Desulfovibrionia; order Desulfovibrionales; family Desulfomicrobiaceae; genus Desulfomicrobium. Next base: position 7,631 of record JAAYGN010000067.1, read on the forward strand.
GAGGCATGGGACCACTGATAGCGTATTCTTCTGCAGGAATTAAACGGATATCAGCACTGCCAAAAATACCAGTGCGCAGACCATCAAAAATAACCAACATGGTCAGAACCAAGCAAAACATGGCACACAGTCCGCTTAAACGCTGCAGGCGCCAATAGAATTCTGCTTGGTTCATGTTGTTTCTTCCCTGTACTCAAATTGTGCTTGGCGGTGCAACCAGCGCTTACCGACTACACCTACCAGAAGGCTGGGCAGAAGCAGAGAGCCGAATACTTTAAGAAAAACAAGAGTAAATTCTTCGGGGTCCTTGGACGCCATGTACATGGCCATGGTCAGGGAAGCAAGAACCAGCATATTGACCAGAACCACCAACACCTTGTGTAAAAGAAAAAATCGATATTCACTCATAATAACCTCCAGTGCGAGGCCAGGGCGGCTAAGAGGGGGGTAGCCGCCCTGTCTTTCCTCGCGAATTTATCGTTTGAATATGTCAGTCTTAGTGATGTTCATGAAGCGTAAGGATACACCTTTTTCCTTCCAATAAATGCGCACCTCGTCACCAGCTTCCCAGGTGTATTCGGGCCAATCAATATACTCTTCTGGTACAGTAAAGGTGGATAACATTTTTTGACGTGGAGAATAGATGGTCACCTGTCTTTTTTCCTTATCAACAACCGGAAACTCCTTCCCAGCTACCAAGGGATGGTCCCCACCAATACTTTTTTGGACATCAACAATTTCAATGGGCAAATCTTCAATGGCCTGAGTTTGGGTATTGAAAATCTTGATATACTTCTTGTCTACGTCAATCTTAAGTCTCAGCCCAGCCTTGGGATTGGCTCCACGCTCATTGGGATCTGTGGGCATGGTGTAGGTGTGGGGAGGTAATATGGAGTAATCAGGATTTTTAGGTTCCATATTTTTATCTTCAATCACAGTGACCTTGTCATTTTCAAAAGCAATGACTCGGCCTTGGTCAACTTTGCCATATTCTCCACATGCCGAGAAACTAAAGCTGAGCATGATAATGGCAATGAGGAAGAGTAAGTTTTTGGTATTCATGGATAATCTCCTTTTTATTGCCGCATGCTAGCGGTTCTTCTTCATAGCAATTTCCCGCTTTGCACCTTGAACCATCCGCATAAAAATATACGCGGACATACAAGTAACCAAGCCAAGAACTAATACGGTGGACATGTTGTCCAGTACGTTGCCATAACCAGGCATCCAGGGCTTAATGAGCTTCAAGAGAATAGAAATGGCGCAGCCCACAACAGCCAGGCCAAAGGCAATGCGGATACCGTATCCCTTGATATACTTGGTAGCTACAGCGCCTACTTGCGCACCCATAGCTGCGCCCACGAGCATGATCATGGCAGCTACGAGCTCAGTACGACCTTTCCAAGTATAAGTGGCCGCACCGTACAGACCGGAAATAGCTACTTCAAAGAGGTCAGTACCTACGGCCACGTGGGTGGGGCACCCAACGAGATAGATCAACGCGGGCATACGGATAAGCCCACCACCAATACCCAAAATACCGGCCAGCCAACCAGTGGCAAAACTAACAAGGATGGGCAGCCAAGCGGAACAATAAATACCTGCTTCCTTAAGATGGACCATGGGCGGGATCTTGATCTTGTGTAGTTTGGACGCAAAGTCGATACCCTGGACACTATCATCTAGTACTTCACCTTTGGCAGCAGCAGCACGTTCCAGCTTTTTACGCTTGGCCACATCATGAAAAACCAACCAGGCAATGGCGGCTAAGAGGGCAATGTACAGCCAGCGCACGACCTTATCTACACTGCCGATACGCTCCAGCCACATGATCATTTGGGCACCAATTTCAAAACCAACAACAGTACCAACAAGCATGATCAGACCCAGCTTATAGTCCACGTTACCGAATTTGCCATGGCGCATGGTGGAAATAAGAGATTTACCTGCCATGTGAGCGATGTCTGTTCCAATGGCAAAGGCCATGGGAAAGCCCAGGATATTCAGGCCAGGGGTAACCATCCAAGCGCCACCCATGCCGAAAAATCCACCAATAATTCCAACACCGACACCAAGAATAATCAGGCCGGGCCAGAAAATTTTAACTCCCGCGATGGGCATAAGAACATATAGCCATTCCATGTGTGTTTCTCCTTAAATTAGACGGGGTAAAATTAATGACCAGGCATTTCTTTGGATTTCAGGTCAATGCCAATATGAGACATGATAATATCAGCTATAACACCAAAAATAACACCCGTTACAGGAATGATAATGACGGTTAGAAGCATGAATTGAAAATGGCTTTCATTATACAAATTGGCCCACCAGGCCATGAGACCAGTGAGTTTGCGCGTATCAGCCACAATGACCACAGCTGCTCCTTCATTACTGGCCAGAGCAAAACCAGGGCAAAGGACAATCATCGTCACTACTGCCCACCACATTTTTGTTAATCGTGCTTTCATTAAAACCTCCGTTATTCTTGTTGTTATCCAACCACTTCGCGGTTGACTTACCTCTCATTTCCTATCCTTAGAGCCAGTAAGACCAATAACCAGCCTCAGGACAGTTCCTCATGTGGCAAAGGTTGTGCCAAAGTAAGGCGCAATGCAAAAAATAACATAAAGTTCAATATGATAAAAAATATTGCGCAAACAAATTTTCTTTGTTATCTCTTGCGCAAAATCATGCAGTGCTCGAAACAGGAGATAATATGCGTTATTTTTATCCATCCAGTACCAATCCCGTTATCAATATCAAAAGACCTTTTAAGGAATGGAGTTTTGCGCGTTTGTTGTTCTTGGTAGGTACTCCCTTGGTTGGCTTGGTCATGTTCATGGTCATAGTCTCCACTTATCGCATTGCCTCTCATTATCTGGGCCGCGCCTATGCTCGCAACGCTCACACCAGAACCTTGGCTCAGGCTCATGAAATTGAACAACTTTTGATTGAAGCACGGTATGAAGTCCTTAATTTGGGTCAATCAGATCTAAGTGCTCAGGCCATACAAACCTATATGATGGGTAAACCCCTTAATAAAAGAAATTGTTACGCAGAAATCGCCTTTCACGGGGTAGATCCTGAACAAAATTTTCTGTTGGTGAATACTGGAGAGCAAATTTGGAGGGTACCTGCAGATCAAGTTGCAAAAATCAAGTTCAATACTTTTGCGCGCAAGGAAAAAATTGAAGGAAAGGTTGAGAATTTTGTTCAAATTGATGAGCCAACCCAAGTTTACTATACTTCTGTGCCCTATTTGGGCTCTGTGGAAAACATGGAGTTTTCTGTCATTCGCCTGAGTACTCCCATTATGGATCAGAACAAGGTATTTCTCGGATATTTGACCTTGTCCCTAGACATTAGAGAAGTTCAACAGATCATGACTCTGTACCTGTCCCGTCAATCACCCCTATATATTTTCCCTCAAGAAAAGGAGCGGATGACGGGATTTTTCTTTGATACCGCGGGATGGCTTATTTGTGAAAGTGGGCTTGTCAGCACAGGACAAGCTCATGTTTCTGTGGATAATATCCGTACTGGCTTGCAGGGAGATGTAGGCCGCCCTGGTTTTTCCAGTGCTTTTCGGCCCAATCCTCAATATGAAAAATACTGGACCGTTATTTCTGATGTCCAGGCCGGGCGCAATGGAGAATTGCAATTCCCCTATTTTCGCAACATTTTTGAAAGCGTCAATGGGGATTATTACCTTTATTATGTACCTATTAGGTTTCAGGAAGAGGCAGAGCGATCACCTGTTATTATTGGTGGGATAGGTTGTATTGATGGCAGCTTCATGTACAAATCGGCTCGCTATGAAATAGCTACAGCCTTGGCTATTTCCTGGCTGGTGGCAATTTTACTGACATTGGGGGCATTTTTTTTCTTAAACCGTCGTATCACCAAGCCTGTAACCATGCTCACCCAAGCAGTGGAGGGTATTGTCAATCAAAACACCTCAAAGAGTCTTGAAATTTCTCCCTTGCCCAGAGAATTATTTTTCTTGCAACGAGCCATCAACATTATTTTGTTGCAATTACAGGCTGCACGCAATGAGACGCGAATTAGGCAATCTCGTGTCCATGAAGAGCGCGATCGTCAACCTGTGCGGCTTGAAGAAATTATAATCCAAAACGATGTGGCACCTACGCAAGATGACGAGGCTTTGGCTAATATTGTGGGCAGTAGTGGAGCTATCCAGAACTTACGAACCATGATTAAAAAAGCTGCTTCAGTCATGGCTGATGTGTTGGTCATTGGAGAAACAGGCACGGGAAAAGAGCTTACAGCCGAGGCCATTCATCGTGCGAGTCCACAGGCTCGAGGACCTTTTATTTCTGTCAATTGTGGAGCTCTTGATGAGAATTTATTGTTGGATGTTCTATTTGGCCATGTCAAAGGTGCATTTTCCGATGCTAAAACTGATCGTCGAGGAGCATTTGTTTCTGCATCAGGGGGTACTTTACTCTTAGATGAAATTGGCAATGCATCCCCTAAAGTTCAGCAAGCCCTACTTCGAGCATTGGCAGTGCGAACCATAAGACCTTTAGGAAGTGATACGGATATACCCTTTGATGCCCGGGTTATTGCAGCTACAAATGTTGATCTTTTGGAATGTTCCAAAGCTGGAACCTTTAGGGAAGATTTGTATTTTCGTTTGGCCGTGATCACTATTGCTACTCCGCCACTCCGTCAGCGCAAAGAAGATATCCCAGCCTTGGTGCATTATTTTATCAACAATCAGGCCAGAGCCATTGGCCGACAAAGCATGAAGTTAAGTCGAGGTGCCCTGGATAAATTGTTGAAATATGAATGGCCCGGTAATGTGCGTGAAGTTCAAAATTGTATTACTCGTGCTTTGGCCTTTGCAGATGGGGAAGTGCTTTTGGCTGAACATTTTGATTTAGGCAAGGAAGGAGAACCTCATACTCCTTTGGAACCTGAGATCACAGGTGAGCACTTTGTACCCATGGCTGCTCGTACCCTCACAAAGAAGCCTGTAGATGAAGCCATCCCAAAGGCTAAGGAGATAACAGATGCTCTACTTAATGCGCGACAGCAGCGAGCTTGGCCTCATATTTTAGCTGCTGGTGGCACGAACCGTGCTACATACCAGGAGATTGTGGAGGAGAGTATTTCTGTGCGTACTGCGCAATATGACTTGCAAGACTTGGTCAAAAAGGGATTGTTGTTGAAAAAGGGACGAGGACCAGCTTCAAGATATGTGCTTGCGCAATGACCTTAAGGAACTATTGGAGCGTATATGAGTTTATGGCAACGAATGCAGTCCTTGTGGAGCCCCAAGGAAAAGAGAGTTGAGACTGAGCAAACTTTGCGTGATTTTCGTCTGCAATATTCCCATTTCAAGGATCTGCTCCAGTCCAATGCTGAACTGGGTCGGATCATGGCTGACATTGATGAAAAATTACAGGGAACATCTTTACTGGGCATGGGTGAAATCCGGGCTTTGGCCACCCGAGCAATCTTTCATACCCTGCGTATGGTCACGGCCTTAAATGTTATATCCAATAATAATTATTCGATATTAAATGAAATGGTTGAGCATATTAACGGGCGTATCAACTCCATCTTAGAAAGCAAAGCCCAGGTTGCCACAAAGACGATTATTTTTCCTTTGTCCGAAATTGATAAATCCCATATTGATCTGGTGGGTGGTAAATGCGCAAATTTGGGTGAATTGCGCAACAAGGTGCAGGTCCCCTCGCCGCAAGGCTTTGGTATCACTACCTATGCTTACACCTTATTTCTGGAATCCGATGCGTTGCAGGATGAGATCCAGCGTCAAATGCGTGAGGTCAAGCCCAATGATCCTGGTGGAGTTATGCGTGTTTCCAAGTCAATTTGCGCGATAATTGATAATACACCAGTACCTTCAGTTTTACTTGATGCCCTGGATCAAGCCTGGGGTGAAAATTTTAATAACCCTGATGACACCAGGGCTGCTTTACGTTCTAGTGCTATTGGCGAGGACGGCATTCTTTCTTTTTCTGGCCAGTATCGCACTATTTTAGGAGTTACCCGGAAAAGTGTGGGCACGGCCTTTCGGGATGTTCTAGCCAGCCTTTTTTCTCCTCGAGCCATTTCTTACCGAATTCATCATGGTCTGCCCTTTGAACAATGTGCCATGGGTATGGCTTGTATTGAAATGGTTGATGCTGTGGCCAGTGGCATTGTTTTTTCTCGTCATCCGGTAAATCCTTTTTCCGAGGATATGGTTATTAATGCCATTTGGGGATTGGGTGCATACGCTGTGGATGGCATTATTGAACCCGACACTTGGCAGGTATCACCTGGTGATCCTCCACATATTTCTAGTCGGTTTGTCGCTAAAAAAGACATACGTTTGGTCGCAGACATTCATGGTAAACATGAGGAATCAGTACCTGAACACCTACGCCAGGCCCCGTCTCTCACTGATGCGCAGATTTTGTCTCTAACGAAAATGGCTTCACGCATTGAAGCCCATTATCGCCATCCCCAGGACATTGAATTTGCTGTTAATCCTAGTGGTGAAGTCCTTATTTTACAAAGTCGGCCCATGCGTCTTGCGACGATACCTTATGATATTCCTGATATGACGCCAGTGGCTGGAGCAACGATGTTGGTGCCTCAGGCTGATATTGCCAGTGCTGGTGTTGCCTCTGGATCAGCAGTGTGGGCTACCAAATTGGATGATCTGGCTGATTTTCCTGCTGGGGGAGTACTCATTGCCCCTCATTCTTTCCCTAATTATGCCCTGGTCATGAATCGGGCTGCTGCCATTGTCACGGAAGCAGGAAGTGTTACCGGGCACATGGCTTCATTGTCCCGTGAATTTGGTGTGCCCACCTTGCTCAATGCCAAACAGGCCATGACCTTGATTGCTCATGGGCAAATGGTAACAGTAGATGCCATGACAGGCCGTGTGTATGATGGAGTGGTCGAAGAGGTGTTAGAGCATCAGCTGGCGCCACGTCCTGTAGCCCTTGCTGACACTCCGGTCCATGCTGCTTTGCGTCTTGTGGCCGACCAGATTATGCCTTTACATTTGCTTGATCCCAAATCCGCTCTTTTTCGTCCCGAGTCCTGTACCAGCTTGCACGATGTCATGCGTTTTGTACATGAAACCTGTTATACTGAGATGTTTCGTATCAGTGATCGGGCGTCTTTAGCTGGGGCAGTATCCCATCAGCTCAAGGCCAAGCTCCCCATTGATCTGCATATTATTGATCTTGGTGAAGGGCTTGTGCATGTAGATGGACCTTATGTGTATCCAGAGCAAATTCAATCTGCTCCTCTCAATGCCCTGTTGTCTGGAATGTTACGACCGGATGTGCATATTCGAGGGCCGCGACCTGTGGATCTGGGTGGTTTTTTTTCAGTGATGAGCCAGCATATTCTTGAGCCACCCAATGTGCAGGCAGAACGTTTTGGGGATCGCAGTTATTGCATTGTTTCAGATAAATATCTCAATTTCAGCTCTAGGGTTGGGTATCATTATAGTGTTATTGATGCTTATTGTGGGCTAACCATGAATAAAAACTATGTGACTTTTCAATTTAAGGGCGGGGCAGCTGATGCTGTTCGACGTAATCGTCGGGCCAGGTGTATTGCTCTTATATTAGAACGTCTTGGATTTACCACTGATGTGCGCGGGGATATGAGCCAAGCCCGATTTATGAAATATTCCACTGCAGAAACAGCTTCACGCTTAGACCAACTTGGACGTCTGCTGATGGTTACCAGGCAAATGGATATGCTCATGACCAGTGATGCAGCCATAACCCTTATGGCTGACAATTTTATGGCCGAGCGTTATCATTAATGGCTGGGAGGTGCAGGAAAATGTTGGGGGAATATTTTTTCACTTAGACTTAGGCATGTTGGTAGGCATTAACCACCAATACCCAGCCAGGAAAGAATATAAAAACTTACCCCTGCAATAAGGGCAGAGGCCGGGATGGTTAAAGTCCAGGCCATCACCAGGTTCCCCGCAGTGCCCCAACGCACGGCTGAAAAACGCTTGGTCACACCAACCCCGAAAATACAGGCACTGGTTACATGAGTGGTGGAGACAGGAGCACCCATGAGGGATGCACTGGTAATAACCAGGGCCGCTGAAGTTTCAGCGGCAAATCCATGGACAGGTTCCAATTTAAAAATTTTATGTCCCATGGTTTTAACGATTTTCCACCCACCTGTGGCAGTACCTAAAGCCATGGCCAAGGCACAGGCTATCTTGACCCAGAAAGGGATGTGGATGGTATCAATTTGATGGAATAAAAAAAGAGCCAGAGCAATAACACCCATGGTTTTTTGGGCATCGTTTAAGCCATTACTCAGGGCGATAAAGGCTGCGGACAGAATTTGTAGTTTGCTGAACCATCGGGTGATACGTTGTCGGTGCACCCTCCATAATAAAAATATGAGCAAGGTCATGACAATATAGCTGACCGTAAACCCGATTAAAGGCGAGAAGATTAAGGGGAGCAAGACTTTTTTAAGAATGGACAAGCCATTTAAGGAGTTTAACCCACTGTGACAAATAGCCGCACCCATAAGTCCTCCGATAAGGGCATGGGATGAGGACGAAGGCAAGCCCAGATACCAGGTGATAATATTCCAGGTAATGGCTCCACAAAGAGCGGCCAACACTAAAATTTGGCTCCCCATGACCACATCAATATTGACAATACCTGCACCTAGGGTGTGGGCAACCCTTTCACCAAGCAAGGCACCAATGAGATTTAAACTGGCTGCCATTATTACCGCAAGTCGTGGAGACAAAACCTTGGTAGAAACCACGGTAGCAATGGCATTAGCGCAGTCATGGGCACCATTGGTAAAGTCAAAGATCAGAGCAACAACAATAATGATAATCAGAAGTATTGGGATCTCAAGCATTTTTTAGCACCACATGTTCAATAACATCAGCCAAGTCGTCAATACGAACAAAAGCCATTTCAAAACGGTCATAAACCTGAGTCCAACGCATAATATCAATGATTTCACGGGTATTTTGAGGGGGTTCGTCGTGAAGCTCAGCCAGCCCTGTGGAAAAGAGCATTTCGCATTCTATTTTAAGGCTTTTGATATTATGAATAGCCTTGTCTACTTGTTTTTTACCTTCCAAAGAACAAAGCATGTCTCCTGTTAGTCTGGCCATACCCAAGATTTTGTGGGCCATTTTGCGGGCTGGAAAACGGATATTGTCAAATCCATACAAGCGGATACGAGAAGTAATGGACATGATCAGGTTAATGGAATCTTCCTGCGTCACGTTCAAAGCATAGATATCTTCGCGATCAATAGGAGTGATAAAGGTCTGGGAAAGGAGCCGGTTGATCTCGCGGTTGAGCTTATCGGCATCAGCCTCAATAAGGGTTACAATTTTACACGCTTCATCAACACATGAGCAGTCGTTGACAATGCGAGTCAATTGTCGCGCACTTTCATTGAGGATACTATTTTGCGTATTGAGTAAGTCAAAGAAGGGAACAGCTTTCGGTAAAAAAGACAAAGCCATGTACTTTTTACTCCGGTTATAATTGTGTCCAAGGAAAGCTCGTCTTCAGACGAGGGGTGCTGTGCCTTTTTTAAGGGCACATAAAAAAAAATGAAAAGCAACTATGGACATGAAGACCTTAGTTCCAGGGCGGTATCAGTGCAATGGTTTGGAGCAAATTTTTTGAAAAAAAGCTCCTGCCAGATTAATAAGTAAATAAAATGAGTTTGATAAGATGAAAAATATGATTAAAAAGGATCCCCAACTGTCAGGTCTAAGCAGATCTTGTTTGATTGTAGGTGTATTTCCAATGCTGCTTGCATAACGGGGATAAAAGCTTGTGTCGGAGTGAGTGAACAAAAAGAAGCTTGAGCATAGCAGATAGGCTATGTACAAAGAAGAATAACTATGTGAATATATTGTATTTGATGATGGTTTGGTGCAAAATTTTTTAAATTTCACTCAAGAAAAGAGGTAAGAAGTATGAAATCAGTATATTATACTTTATTGTTATCCGCTATAATAACCATTTTTTGCCCTACCATGGGGAATACATCAGGTAGTACGAGTAAAATAAAAGACCAGAGCAGATCTGAAGAATTTGTCATGACCCTGACCACCCAATGTGCCAAGGGCGAGGTCATCACTATTGCCGTTGATGTAGCAGATGAAATGGATGTACATACCTGTTGGATTGATCTTAATAATAATGGCAAGCGGGACCAGGGTGAATCTATAACAACGTTATCCCAAGAGGCCTCATACATTGTTGATGCACAAACGATAACTTTGTACGGACCAATTGAATTTTTGGGTTCATGGTCGGGTGACAATCAGTTCACCAGTATTGATTTGACCCACAATGTGCATCTGAAATGGCTTGATGTGGTCAATACAAAAATTACCTCCATTGATGTGCGTAACAATACACGATTGGAACGTCTTGATTTGTCCTATAACCCCATATCCACGTTAGATCTTAGTCAAAACTCTGATTTAGAAGTTTTGCGCTTATGGGGCACCAACATAACCTCCCTTGATATCTCCCAAAATACCAACTTGGAAGCTCTTGATTTGACAGATTCACAAATTGTTGAGCCTGGAAACATAAACAAGATAATTAGTGGGTTGTCCGCCAGAAGAGACTTACCCAAGGGAATAGTGTTTTTTGAACATTCAGTGGAACTTGCCAGTGAACAAAAAATGGCTTTGCTCGCCAAAAATTGGTGGACAGATGGGATCTCAGCTATGGCCGACACACCATCTTATACTCATACCTCATCCGAGATAACCTTTACGACCACTTTGCCCCAAGGCGAAGAAATAGAGTTAATGGTCAATGTGCTCAGTGAAGGAGACTTGCAGAATGTTTGGATAGACCTCAATGCCAATGGTGTGCGGGATGATGATGAAGAGATAACCACATTTGGAGACAAGGGATATTATAGAGTTGATGCTGCGACCATAACCGTACATGGACCGATTATTTTCTTTGCCTCTACCAATGCGCAGAACCAGATCACAAGTATTGATACCAGAAAAAACCCATACTTAAAGTACCTTGATGTCCAAGATGCGGCCATTACCTCCATAGATGTGAGTAAGAATCTGAAGTTGCAAAGGCTTAATCTGCACGGGACAGAAATTTCTTCCCTCGATGTGAGCAACAATCAAAAATTGGAAAGTCTGAACCTGATAGGTATCTCTCTTTCCACCATAGATATTACCAAAAATGAGAGACTTGACGCACTTGACTTGTCCTTAACAAATATTTCTTCCATTGATATCAGTAAAAATAAGTACATACGATCTCTTCATCTTGGCCAAACCCAAGTTGGTCGTCTGGATACAGGAAATAATCCCTTCTTGCGCTCCCTTAATTTGAGCCACACGCCCATAGCTTCCCTTCGTATAGAAAAAAATTTGAGTTTGAAAAATCTTGATGTCAGAGGGACCAACATCTCTGCTCTGGATGTCTGGAACAATATACACTTGGAGCGTCTTGATCTACATGGTACACCCATTACCTCCCTTGATCTCAGTAAAAATATATTTTTAAATTTTCTTAATGTGGAGCACACATCCCAATTAAGCCTTGAGGAAAAAAACAAGATTATCACCTCACTACCTGATCGAAAAGGGCGTAGTCTTGGTACTTTTAGGGTTGATGCCCGCATGGGGGTTGATGATAAGCAATTAGGTGCGTTGCAGGACAAAAACTGGTACGCTGAAATAGTTCCTGTGCGCGATTGGGATTAAATGTAAACTGTACATTTCTCCAAGGTAGTATCATCAAAAGTAGAAAGCCTCATTGGATACCAGGGGAGTTCCTTGGTAACCAACGAGGCTTATATGATAGGAAAATCCAGCGCTTGTCAGGTGTAATTGCGACAATATTTATGTCGCATACTCATATCGTTTTTCCACTCGATCTGATAGTTGGGCATGGGCAAAGCCATCTTGAAATGCTCGGGCAAAACGTGCCTCAGCTTCCTGACTACATAGATCACAGCCCTGGACTGGCACATAAAGTCCCAAAGATTTTGGGGTGCTGGTTGTTTCAGTTTCTACAACCATAATTCCGGGGCAATGAGGGCAATCCTTGACTCGTTCAACCTGGGTTTCTGTGATATCATCAGTGTCATAGTAAATGGTTCTCTGGCGTACAAAATATCCATCTTCCCGCTCTACATCCTGTTGTTTGGGATTAAAATAAACTTCCGGAAGCTGGTCGCACAGGGCCGCCAAATAATCCAAAGTGGATTTTTGTTCTTTGATGCGTTCCGGGTCCAGCTCGGGTTCTTGCACAGCTGAAAAATCTACTCCAGCCATGGCCAGACTGATACCCAAATTTACATAGGGCAGGGCACCTTTGATGGCATAGCCACCTTCTAAAACAGCAATGTCTGGTTTGAGCATTTTTGTCAGGCGGGCATAGCCTTGGGCAGTGAAATTCATATTGGTGATGGGATCAGAAAAATGATTGTCCTGACCCGCTGAATTAATAATTATGTCGGGCTTAAAGTGCTCTAAAATGGGTAGAACAATGCGCTCAACAGTCATGAGATAGCCTGTATCAGAAGTACGGGGCGGCATGGGGATATTGATGGTTCGACCCAAAGCCTTGGGCCCTCCGAACTCGGCTGGAAATCCCGTCCCCGGATAAAGGGTTCGACCATCTTGATGCAGGGAAATAAAAAGTACATCTGGATCATGCCAATAGATATCCTGGGTGCCATCGCCGTGATGGCAGTCCGTATCCACTACAGCCACCCGCAAGTTGCCATAGTGTTCACGGATCCACTCAATCATGACAGCTTCAATATTGATATTACAAAAGCCTCGGCTACCATGTACAGTACGCATGGCATGATGTCCTGGAGGGCGAACAATGGCAAAGGCCCGGTCTCGTTCTTTGTCCATGACCAATTGGGCGCCACGAATTACTCCTCCTGCAGAGATAAGGTGGGAGTTGGTGCATACTGTAGGGACGTTAGGAAAACAAAAATGGGTACGCATGATATCTTCTTCCTGAGCGATCCAGGGGCGATATTCATCAATACCCTGAATATCAAAAATACCTTCTTCCCGGAATTGATCCTGAGTATAAAGTAGGCGTTCCTCACGTTCAGGATGAGTGGGAGAAATGGACCAGTCATAGGCTGGAAAGAAAATAATACCAAGGCGCGAAGAAGCAGTGAGCATGTTCCCTCCGGGGAGCTAAGGTACCAAAGTAGTGATGACACCGGGCCGCATTTGGCAGCGAACCCGGATATTGCGGCCAATGGTGTAATGCCCATCAACCATATTAAAGGCTTCGGCCTGGATGACCTGAATATCCCCATCTTGTGCTGGAATGCCTTGGCGATCGAGCTCTGCCCGCAGCATGGTCGTGGCATCATGCACCGCTTCTTCCAGGGAGTAAGTACGTTTGATGGTTTTATGGATGCCAAGTCCTGGAACTGTGAACCGACCCCTGGAGGTGTCCACAGTTAAAACCAAAGATTGGGTTGGTCTGGTTAGGGCTGCACCAATGGCATTGACAATTTGACTATAGGCCGGAGCAATGACTGGAATATCAAATTCTTCTTCCAACAGGGGAACCATGGCCTCAGCCGGGCCACCAATAATCAAAATGCGTTTGGGTTTGACCACACGATCTTCTAAAATTTCCTGAATAGTATAGACTGGCCGGGAATTGATGGTTGTAAGAAAAGCCTGTATTTTTTCTTTTAACAAAGACATGGTCAAGGAAACAATCTGCTCGGCACATTCTCGCGTGGATATGCCAAGGGTCATGGCAATTTCCTTGATACCAGCGCTAGAGCGTTCTCGGTCGCCAAATTGGGCATAGCCCAGGACATTCATGGCATCCATGAGGGCTGGAGCTGATCCGCCAGCTGCCATACATGGCCCATGGCGATCAGGACCGACCTGGAGATGTCCATCTTGGGAGCTAATGAGGGAGTCGCCTCCAATGCCTATGGATTCCACTTGAAGAGCGCGTACCAAGGTGGGATGCTGACCTATGGCAATACCATCACGTTCCAAAAGTGGAATGCCATTTAAAAGCACGGTCATGTCTGTGGTGGTACCGCCAATATCCAGAAGGAGCGCATCTTCATCCACCGGGACAGTGCTTAATATGCCCATCACTGAAGCTGCTGGTCCAGAAAAAATGGACTGAACGGGAATCTCCCGAGCAAGTTTTAAAGGCATGGTACCGCCATCAGCCTTGACGATATTAATATCTGCCTGGATGTTGAGATCGCGAATGCTTTGTTCCTGGGCATCGGCAAATTTATTAAAAGTGCGCCACACAGCAGAATTATAATAGGTGGTACTAATGCGGCGGCCAAAGTTCAGAGACTCTGAAACTCGGTGTCCCTGGGTGACAAAATCAGCTTGGGGCTCCAAAAACTGGGCAACAGATATTTCTTGTTCAGGATTACGGGTGCTAAATTTTCCCACAACTCCGTACACTTGAATACCTTGATGACGACATTCAGTGGCCAGGGGTTGAATTTGCTGTTCTCTGATTCTGGCAGACGCCGCGCCACGATGGTCAATGCAACCTGAAAGAATATGGTATTGATCACCAAGAGCATAGGAGGAGGCATCAATGCCTGGACCAGGGATGACAAACATACCTACTTTTTCAGTGCGATGGGTAACAATGGCATTGGTCGACAAGGTAGTACTCAAATTGATAGTGCGTATTTCACTGGCATCACAGCTTTTGAGCAATTCCGAGAGAACCTGGGAAATAGTGTCCAATAGGTGGTCATGATCTGTGGGCACTTTGGCTATGGCCTGGATATGACCATCCTTGATACATGCACCGTCAGTATGTGTGCCTCCAACATCAATTCCAATGAGCATAGGAAGTCCTTGGTCTAAAGAGTTGCTATCCCGGTACCTTGTTATGGTTTTTGCCGTTGCTTCATCTCCAGGTAGCTTGCTGCGGCTACGGTAGAAGGAAGCAGGTGTGCACATGAACAGAGTTCCCGTTGTTTGTAGAGATATTTACCCCAGCGCACAGGAAGCGCAAGTACAAATCTGTAAACGGAGGAAAATTATGGATAAGGAGCTGATCAGCCCGTTTTTAGATATAATCCGACAGGCAGGCGAGATCATTCAAGAACATTGGTCAGATACCAAGAAGATAACCTTTAAAGGGCACATTGATTTGGTGACTCAGACCGATGTGGCTGTGGAACAATTTTTGGTCCAGGCTTTGCCGGCCCTGCTCCCCAACTCTACAGTACTGGCTGAGGAATCTCATGAATCACTTGAACTTTCTAACCTGACCTGGATCATTGATCCTGTGGATGGCACCACCAACTATGCCCACGGCCTACCCATAGTGTCCATATCTGTAGCTTTGTGGAGAGAAAAGAGCATTGATTTGGGCGCGATATACCTCCCTATGTTGGGTGAACTTTTCTGGGCCAAGGCCGGGCAGGGAGCGTGGCTCAATGGTCTTCCAATTCAGGTCAGTAGTGAAAAAATACTGCAAAGAAGCCTGATAGCCACAGGTTTTCCTTACTCTTTTCATGCAGAGGTGGACACAATTTGTGAGCGCTTACGTCGGATTTTATTGGCTAGTCAGGGGGTGCGTCGTCTGGGATCGGCAGCTGCTGATCTGGCTTACACAGCCTGTGGTCGTTTTGAAGGGTTCTATGAAACAGGGCTCAAGCCCTGGGACACAGCGGCTGGCTGGCTTTTGGTACAAGAAGCTGGTGGCAAGGTTACGGGGCTTGGAGGGCAAGACTATCGTCTAGGTGAATACATGATTGTGGCCAGCAATGGTCAGGTGCATGAGGACTTGCTGGCCCTTTTGTGATTGCTCTGGCGTTTATTTAGGGTGTCTGGATAACGACCAGATTCCCTTGAGCATTATAGGTGACCAGGTGATTGAGTTTTGTGTTCAGGGATAATTGGTCCTGGTTGTCAAAATCCATGCCTTGTTCCTTGTACTGCTTGGTATTTTGTTGGTTACCTGGCTGTCCATTGGACCAGTTTTTTTGTGAATTTGCTTGGGTAACTCGTAAGTTCATGATGCCTCCTTGCCCTAGGGCGGCTTGAAGCGATTTTTATGCTCTCGTCTATAAGATGATAATCGGCTGAACTAAAAAAAACTTAAGCAGGCTAGTGGATAAGGGGCTGTGTCCTTACATTCCCAGTAAAAAATGGGGCGTCATGTTCCCCGGTCATACTAGCTGATCCAGCAACTTTCCTGATAGATGTCCTAGAACCACATCGTTTTGGAAGGAATAGCTGTTAGCCAGGCAATCATTTGAGTTCACATTCATATTGTCCAGGGTGGTAGAGACCACAGCAGCACCAAAACTTTCCCGATTCACAGGAGCAAGCTCTGTGGATGAAGTTTTGTTCATGTAGTCCAAGGTCTTGCTGACGACTGCTGCTCCAAAGGTTTGTTGATCGTAAATCTGGGAGCTACCCCCAGAGATTCCATATAAATCCATACTTCCTCCGATTATGGCAAACATGACGCCCTACTCGATTTATCGACAAAATAAGAAAAAACTTGAGGGAAACCAAGTCCTGCTTTGGGCACAGGCTCATTATTTGGGGGGAAACGCTGATTAACGTCTGGTTGTAAAAGTCCCGTGATGACTTTGATACTGCAATAATTATTGTCTTGTCCGCTCGTGGACCTGCTTATTTTTTTCCGCAGCCGGTTGTAAGGTAAAGTTGGCAATAAAACCGTTGTACACTGCCAACACCGTTGCATCCCTACTATAGGTACAGATGGCATAATTTCCGATCTTGAAACATCTCCCATCCTCAAGCATAAACTGCCGGGGATTTATACGAATCCAATCGTCTGAATTTTCTTCCTTTCCTTGTTCATAAAGCATGAGTGAGGGCACGTCTGCTCGGCACCCTCCGGCAGTCTCATAGTATCCTTCATCTTCCACAACCCAGTTTTGCGGGTATTTAAAAATAAAATTATACTCTGGATTAGTATAGGTTTTCCAGATGGCGGTGTTTGTTGGCTTGTTCTGTTCTGTATTGTGGACGTGTTGGATTGAGATGACCTGGCCATTTTCGACGTCCAGATAAATTTCTTTTTCTCGTGTTTCACCTGCTCCCATGGATGGCGGCGACAAAATCTTACCGCTACCGATGCGCAGAGTACCGGAAAACCAATCTGCCTTCACAGGCGTGACCCACTTGGGGGCAACTTTGGCCAGTGCAATGGCCTTTTGATGCGGAGTGCCGTCGTACAGGGCAACAAGGAGCAGCC
>JAAYGN010000068.1 GCA_012727715.1 Desulfovibrionales bacterium
ATCCTGACCAGCCAGAGCAAGAAGCATTGGATATTATTTTTCATGCTTTGGATGAACTTTTATAATGATGCTTGGCGGTTGAAATGACAAAACTACAATGATACACTTCTTGTATCATTCTGCGATAAGTACCTTCCATAAGAGAGCGTTGATTTATCCTGTCATTTTGACCGGCTGCCATCGCAAACAACAGCTCCTTAAATACTGCACCCAAGGATTTCCCATGCTCTACACGATACGAACCATATTTCTTCTTGCTCTGGTCACCTTGCATCTGACCACACTTCCAGCCACGGCGTCAGATATGGAATATAAGCGACAGCTCTTTATTCAGGCTGAAAAAGCTTTGCTGGCAGACAATCAGCCTCTTTATGCCCAGCATCTCAAAGCACTTGGTGACTATCCCCTGACCTCCTATCTGGTTCAACAAGACTTACAAAAACGTATGGACCCAGCCATCGCACCAGAAATGCAGGCTTTTTTACAAAAACACCAAGGCCAGCCCGTGGCAGAATCTTTACGTAAACCATGGCTTAAACTTTTGGGCCAAAAAAGCCATTGGCAACAACTTTTACAAGATTATCAGCCCCAAAAGGATTTGGAGCTGCAATGTTTTTATGGCCAGGCCTTGCTGACCACAGGGAAAACCCAAGAGGCCAGAAATCTTATGGAAACCTTGTGGCTTACAGGCACCTCCTTGCCTGACGCCTGTGACCCGCTCCTTGCTTCCTGGAAAAATGCCGGTGGCTTAACACAAGAAAAAGCCTGGCAGCGTGCGATACTGGCCATGGAGAAAAAACAGACCGGGCTGGCCAAATACTTGCGCTCTTATCTTGCAAATAAAGACCAGTATTGGCTGGATCTATGGTTAGGGATAGCTGACAAGCCAGAAACCTTGCTTACGCATAACTGGAAAGCTACAGATCCAGATGAGCATGATCGCATGGCCATTATTCTCAATTATGGCATGAACGCTCTTATTCGGAAAAACCCTGCCTTGGCCACAGCCCAATGGGATGCCCTGTGCCACCAACATGGCTTCACCAACCAGCAGTATCCTACCATTGCCAACAACCTGGCTCTTTACCTGTGTTTACGTTTTGAGCCCCAGGCCATTGGTCGGGTCCTGGTCATTCCAGAACATCTGCGCCAAGACAATGTTCGCGAATGGGCGGTGCGCACTGCATTGCGTCATGAGAACTGGGACTCGGTCCAAACCATGCTCGAACACCTGACACCCACCCAGCAACAGGACAGACGCTGGATCTATTGGCAAGGCAGAGTGGAACAAGAACTAGGTCGGCCTGTTCAAGCCCAAGAAATTTATGCAACCTTGAATGCTACTCAAGACTATTACGGACTCCTTGCAGCCGCCCATTTGCAGCAACCCAAAGAAATTACTCATGCAGCCTTGGATATTTCCCAAGACCTTGTAGATAATATTGTGCAAATTCCTGGCCTGCAACGAGCAGCAGAATTGTTTGCTTTACATCGCTGGCCTTTGGCCCGTAGTGAATGGCAACAGGTACAAAAAGAATTATCCGGTGACGACCTCTTGGCCGCAGCACTTTGGGCCCAAAGGCTGGGCTGGCATGATCGGGCCATTGTGGCCACCATTGCATCCGGATATCAACAAGACCTGAGTCTGCTCTATCCCATACCCCACCTGGATCTGGTCACTACCTATGGCACAGCCCGAAACCTGGAACCTGCCCTGTTGTTCAGCCTTATGCGACAAGAAAGCCTGTTTATGAGCGATATTGGCTCTGCTGCCGGTGCCCTGGGACTGATGCAAATCATGCCCCAGACTGGCAAGCAAATTGCCGGGTGGCATAAGGAAACCTTGTCCTCTCCCTGGCTGTTGCTCGAACCGGATCGCAATATCCGCTATGGCACCAGCTACCTGCGCCGCCAGTTGGATAATTTGCAAAATCACATGGCCCTGGCTTTAGCTGCCTACAATGCTGGCCCAGGCAGACCCAAAAGCTGGCTGCCATCCACGCCCATGCCTGCTGACATTTGGGTGGAAACCATTCCTTTTAATGAAACCCGCCTATATGTGGAAAAAGTGCTGGGCAATATGCCGATTTATGCCAGCCGGTTGGACTCCAATGCCAAGGAGCAGCTTCTGCAACTCCCCCCTGTCTATCCTGCAAATTAACAAACACTCATTCTCAGCAGCCTGCTTGCCTTCTACTCCAAGCAGGCTGTTGAGCACAGAGCATTGAACGTATTTTTTCATTTCGACTAAGAGCTTCTTTTTCCGACTGAGTGATTCTTTTTCTTGTCATTCTGGCCGAGTATAACGAGCAGAGGAATCTCAAAAAAGGCATACGCCTTTGATTCACATTTTCATGGAACAGACTACCTCCCCAAATCACTTCCGCGAAGGCGGCAGTCCAGAAAGAAAGAGCCTCCTTTGGCTACGCTATAGATGTCAGAAGCCGTGCAGTTTTTTTCTACGTCACTTTACTAAGAAACAACGCAAATAATTTACTCAGCTGCACTTTACGCTGTCACTGCCCTTCTTGACCACAGATTTTACTGCATATAGGACACATCAGTTTTGAAGTTGTATTGTACGTCTAAAAAATACAATACATCCATCTGGCCCTTCACAACACATCAGCCAAGGAAGTTTTGATCATGAATCAACGTATCATTCAGGTTGGGGAAAAAGTCCCCTTGCTCCAAGGTTTTCCCTTAAGTTTGCAGCACCTCTTTGCCATGTTCGGGGCCTCCATTCTGGTGCCCACCCTGTTCAAAATTGATCCTGCTATTGTTTTACTTATGAATGGCATTGGGACCTTAATTTACCTGGTTTTATGCCAGGGCAAGGCCCCAGCATTTTTGGGCTCCAGCTTTGCCTTTATTTCTCCGGTACTGGTCGTCTTGGGTGCGGATCAATCCCTGTGGGGAGCCAATTATTCCTATGTGTTAGGTGGATTTATTGCATCAGGCCTTATTTTTAGTGCTGTGGCCCTGATCATTGGCAAATTTGGCTCGGACTGGATCAAGGTTGTTTTGCCTCCAGCCACCATGGGGCCTATTGTGGCACTTATTGGCCTGGAACTGGCCGGGGTAGCCACGGGCATGGCTGGGATCATGCCTGGTGCAGATGGCAGCTATGCCATGGATGCCATTATCGTTTCCATGGTCACTCTTTTGGTCGTGGCCTTGGGCTCGGTTGTCTTTCGAGGTTTTTTGGCTGTTATTCCAGTGCTTATTGGCATCATTGTCGGCTATGTAGTGGCTTTGGCCATGGGCATGGTCGATTTTACCCTCATTAGCCAGGCTCCGGCCCTTTCTTTACCCACTTTCTATGTGCCCAAGTTTGATATTAATACCATTTTGGTCATTATTCCTGCTTCCCTGGTAGTTATTTCCGAACATATCGGGCACCTTGTAGTTACCGGCAATATTGTTGGCCGCGACCTGACCAAAGATCCTGGCCTGCATCGCTCCCTTCTTGGTGACGGAATTTCCACGACCTTGTCCGGTTTTTTTGGCTCGGTGCCGGTCACCACCTATGGTGAAAATATCGGCGTCATGGCCATTACCAGGGTTTATTCCGTATGGGTCATTGGCGGAGCAGCAATACTTTCCATTGGCCTGGCCTTTATTGGCAAAATGTCTGCCTTTATCCAGTCCATTCCTACTCCAGTTATGGGCGGGGTGTGTATCCTTCTTTTTGGTGTTATTGCTGCCTCGGGTATTCGCATGCTCGTGGAAACCAAGGTGGATTATTCCAAACCATCCAACCTCATTCTTACAGCCATTGTTTTTATTGTTGGCTTAAGTGGTGCGGCCATCAATATTGGCACTGTCCAGCTCAAGGGTATGGCTTTGGGCACTGTTGTGGGTATGGGACTGTCCCTTGTCTTCCATATTTTGGAACGCTTGGGACTGTCTAATCAGACTTCAAAATAATGTGATCTCATCCAGGCCAGCCTTTTGCTTGGCCTGGACTAAACTGAAAATGCAAAAATATTGGATCTGGATCGGTGGTTTTTTTGCTGTAACAACCATGGGAGCTCTGCGCCTTATGGGTAAACATAGCAATATTTTCATTCTCATGGGCAGTATGGCCATTGTTATTGCCCTGCTCACTTTTTTTGTTATTCGCTATATGAATAAAAAATGGTAAGCTATTTTAGCTTGTTACCCTATATATAAATCACATCAAACTCCAAAATACCCATGTATGCTGGCTTAAAATTATTTCCTCAGGTCAGACTAGATTTGCATCCATCACCCTGATAGTTACACCCTAGAACCAAAATACGTGAACATAGCCCAGGAGGACGCATGGGACTTGAATACTGGCATTGGTTAATTCTGGGCATGATGCTCATCTTGGCCGAGTTGTTTATTCCAGGATTCACCATTTTCTGGTTTGGTCTGGGAGCCATGGCCGTGGGCGGCCTACTTTTGATTCTCCCAGGCCTGGGCCTGACAGGACAGCTTTTACTTTGGACCATTTCTTCCGTGCTTATGACTGTTTTTTGGTTCATGGTCATGAAGCCGCGTATGGTGGACAAAACCAAGGCCGGCATGTCCAAGGAAGCCTTGTTGGGCGAAACTGGTCAGGTTATTCGTGTTCCAGATGGAGAACGCCGCGGCTTGGTTCGTTTTACCAAACCACTCCTGGGTTCGGATGAATGGTCCTTTTTATGTGACGAGCCGGTCCAAATCGGGGACCGGGTCCAAATTCGTGATGTTTCGGGCAACACCCTTATTGTTATCCCCAAACCTAACAAATAATTTCAAGGAGTTTTCCTATGTTTAGCCCAGGACTGACTATTGTTATATTTTTATTCCTGCTTGTTGTCTTTACCATTGCCATGGGGGTCCGCCTGGTGCCCCAGGGATATAAATTTGTCGTCCAACGACTGGGAAAATATCACTCCACCCTAAGTCCAGGATTAAATATTATCATTCCCTACATGGACACTGTGGCCTACAAGGTGACCACCAAGGATATTGTCCTGGATATTCCCTCCCAAGATGTTATTACCAGGGACAACGCGGTTATCATTGCCAATGCCGTGGCCTACATCAATATTGTTTCGCCAGAAAAAGCAGTGTACGGTGTTGAAAATTATCGTATTGCCATCCAGACCCTGGTGCAAACCTCTTTGCGTTCCATTATTGGAGAAATGGACTTAGATGATGCTCTGTCTTCCCGCGACATGATCAAATCCAAACTTAAAGATGCTATTTCTGACGATATTTCTGATTGGGGCATCATGCTCAAAACTGTAGAAATCCAGGATATCAATCCTTCTCCCACCATGCAGCAAGCCATGGAAGAACAGGCTGCTGCTGAACGGGCACGCCGGGCCACTGTCACCAGAGCTGAAGGTGAAAAGTCCGCAGCCATTTTACAGGCTGATGGACGGCTGGAAGCCTCGCGTCGTGATGCAGAAGCCAAGGTGGTCCTGGCCGAGGCAGACCGGGAAGCCATCACCCAGGTGGCCCAGGCGGCCAAAGAAGGCGAACTGCCTCTGGTTTTTCTTTTGGGACAACGTTATGTGGATTCCATGCGTAAAATGGCTGAAACAGATAACGCCAAAGTGGTGGTCCTGCCTGCCGATATCCCTGCTGCCATTCGGGGTATTATGGGTATGGGGAAATAGACCCAAGGTAGATGTTAGCTAATAAAATACTGATTAAATCAACATTGCCGTTCGGTCTGAGCGTAAAAAAATCTTTAATTTATGCCTGTGCCTCCTTTGAGAAACTCAGACTGAACGGTATTTATCAGTACTTTCCCAGTACTTGGAGCAGCGCACTCCTGACTTTTTTCTGCCTGCTGTTTTGGACCAGTAATCCAAGCCAGGCCACGTCCCAAGCGTATCGTGTGACTATCAACAATGTCAGTGGTGAAACACACGCTTTGCTCACAGCCATTTCCGACTGCATCACGCTCCAGGACACCCCGCCCAGCACACCGGGCCTGCTGCAAAAACGCATGGACAATGATGAACATGCCTTTATCCAGGCTCTGAAATCCAGGGGCTATTTTCAGGCACAAATCTAGAGCCATTTAAACATCAAGACCACTCCCTGGGCAGTGTCCTTTACTATTGACCTTGGCCCCCAATTCACCTTTGCTGAGCCAGTTTTGGTCATTGAGCCCCCCAAGGAAACGCTGCAAAGCCTGCTGCAAACATATTGTGAACCCATCAAGAAGGGGCAGGCCTATGATTCACGTCTGATCCAGGATGTAGAAAACGATCTTTTGCACGCCTTGCAAGAAAACGGCTATCCCTCTCCCACCCTGAGGCAACGCAAAATTGTGGCTGATCACGCCAGCAAACAAGTCTTGGTGCACTTAGAAATACATCCTGGAACCAAAGCTGTTTTTGGATCCACTACCATCATGGGCCTGGAAACCATATCAAAAAACCTGGTCATGCAAAAACTGGCCTGGACTCAAGGGGCTGACTTTGACATCCGAAAAGTTGATATCACCCGAGCCGAACTGATTCAGACCGGCCTGTTTCGATCTGTGTACATAAAAACAGAGCACTCTGATGACACCTTCCCAGTGACCATGCTGGTGGACCTTTTGGAAAGTCCGCATCGTACCTTGCGGTACAG
>JAAYGN010000069.1 GCA_012727715.1 Desulfovibrionales bacterium
AGCTGGGCGCTGCACTTGAGTATCCTTTTGCACACGATCCACCAAAAGGGTCACATCAGCGGCCAAATAAAAACAGACCCCGGTTTGCCCCATAAGTGCACGATTTTCAGCGTCCAAAATCATGCCGCCGCCAGTGGCAATGACTTTACCTGGCAGGATAGCAACCTGGGCCAAAGCTTTTTTTTCCTGTTCACGAAAAAATTTCCAGCCCTGATCAACAACCATGGCTTCAATGCTTTGTTTGCAGCTCTCCACCACCACCTGGTCGGTATCCACAAAAGCACAACCAAGCTCTTGGGCCAGGGCTTGCCCTACAGTGCTTTTACCACTGCCCCGCAGACCAATAAGATAAATATTTTTTTCTTGCAGCTGAAAGGGAGGCCGTCGAAATTGTCCAGGGCGAAAGGTCATGGACGCTTGGGCATCTTCAACATCAGTTTTTTTTTGGATAAAGGTGGACATTTTTTCTCCTGGCATAAAACTTGATAAGATTATGCACCTATAGACAAGGTGCCTGGGTACTCTTTGCCGTTATTGACGGGTACCTACCAACAGGCTAGCAGGCACCATAACTCTTGATTCGTTAAGGAAAGAATATGAAATGTCTTAAAATTCTGATTATTTCGTTATGTATCCTTGGTTCTGCTGTTGCCAGCCAAGCCCAAGAAATCCGCAAAGTAAACATGGCTGATTTAGACGGCATTATCCAAGCAAGCAAGGACCGAGTCCTGGTGGTCGCCTTTTGGGCTACTTGGTGCGCACCATGTATCAAAGAATTTCCAGGGCTGGTTTCCCTGCGCCAACGTTACCCCGTTACAGATCTTGAAGTGGTCGGTATTTCAGTGGATTCTAGTGCAATCGTTGTGCAAAATTTTCTCAAAAAAACTCCGGCAAATTTTCCCATTTACCTCGATGATGGTGATATTAGCCATACTCTGGGCATCAGGTCCATTCCCAGAACCTTGATCTTTAGCCGCAGTGGCGAAAAAGTTCTGGATCATCTGGGATATATTCCTGAAGAAAGTCTGACTCATGTTGTGGATAAGGTACGCCAGATGCCATGAAAATACTGGCTGATTTGGCTGAAAAGGCCATTCGCGAGGCCCTGGACCGAGGAGAATTTGATAATCTTCCCGGTCAGGGTCAGCCCCTTGCCTTGGAAAGTGATCCCTTTATGCCCGAGCATTTGCGTATGGCCTACAAGGTGTTAAAAAATTCTGGCTATGTTCCTGAAGCCATTCAGTGCCAACGAGAAATCCGCTCTCTTATTGAATGCCTGGAACAAGAAACCGATGCATTACAAACCATGCGCCAAATGCAAAAAGTCCAACTCTATCTGACCAAGGCCAAAATTGAGCATGGCGGGCTACTTTTAGAGGAAAATGAACACTATTTTCAAAAAGTTGTGGCCCGTATTACTCTGGCCCAAAGGTCTTGATCATGAATATAAAGCGTCGTCATGTTTTACAAGCTGCCCTTACTCCCCTTATTTTCCCTCTGTTGGGCAGTACGGCCCAGGCCGCTCCTGAATCGGAGTTTTCGGAAATCCGCATTATCCAGGACAAGGATCCAGAGCAAATACAAGCAGTGGTGGCCAGCAAAGATTTTGCACCCACCCTGGCGCGGGCAGTCCACAATTTTCTTGTGGATAACTATGCCTCTGGCAATGTACCGGTCTGGAAAAAACCCTTGTCCCAAATTGATTTTACTTCCCGCCTTACAGCAATTTCCCAGCAGGTTGTTCTGGGCATCTTGCGCCATAGTGCCATTTATCCCGTGGATCCCTTTTGGATCATGAGCCAAATGCTCACTGAGTCCTTTTTTTATGAATTTGCGGTGTCCTCGGCCCTGGCTGTGGGTCCATGCCAATTCATTGCCCCCACTGCCCGGACCTACAAAATGGTCTGTGCTGATGAACATGTGCTCCTGGATGATGCGGTTAAGCACCCAGAACTCAAACAAAGTTTTGCCAAGGCCAGTAGTGTGCGTGAGCAAATGCGGACCATACGTCAGAACAACGCCAATTTATTTACCAATACCCAGACGTTGTTGCGCACGGTCTTAAACCGCAATGCCCAGGGGGTCGTGGTCAGTGAAGCAGGGGCATATCTCAAAATTTTAAATCAGGTCGAGGCACTGCAAACTGAATATAACCAGGAGCGCAACAACGCCCGACAATATCTGGAAGAAAAGTTTAATGGCCGCTCCATCTTTAATCCTCAGGACAAGATGTTTTTTGAGCAATTTGAACAGCGCGTTTTATACGAATATAGCATAAACGCCATGGTCAAGATGATGGCTGAAAATCTGAAGGCCAGGGGTGGAAATATCCTGGCCGCTGCAGCCGGGTATAATGCTGGCTTGGGAAATACCAAAGCACCCTTTGGTGTTTTTACCACCTATGGGCGTATCCCCAATTTTGCAGAAACCGTGGATTATGTCGGTAAAATTGTGGTCATTCACCATGAAATCCTACAACGCATGTAGCCTGAAAGCTTTTGCACAAAGTTGGCAAGCACAAAGATAAGGGGTCCCGTTTATGGATCTCACTCCCAAGGATTTGGACCACATGGCATGGGGATATTTTCTGCTTTGGAGCCAGTTATTGCCAGTCATGTGGAAATGGTCACGAATGGATAAACGTGTTGATCCGGTCCACAATACATTTACTCTTGGTGTACCTGGCACCACCTACAAAAAACATGAAAATTTTTTCACCAGTTCTCAAAAAAAATGTGGAAGTGGTAAGGAATTGATAAACGTGTTGATCCGGTCCACAATACATTGGCTATTGGTGTACGTGGTACCAGCTTCAAAAAACATGTGGATTTTTTCACCAGTTCTCAAAGAAATATCGTACACCTTGGTACCCCCACCAAGGGGTGGAATATCTGGTTCAATTCGTGTAATGTGTGAATAATCAAGGCTTTCCAGATCAGTGAAAAAGGCATTGGCTGTTTTCTCGTCCAGGACAATCTCCCACTGACCAGCTGGGATGGAGGAAGGAACACTTTTTCCTCGACGCGTTAGCACTACTTTCTCCCGTGTTATGGTGACTTCCTCATACATCTGAAATTCAGGCAAGACAGTGCCAGAACTTCTGATTCTTTGCACTTGTTCTTTATTTTTTGCACTACTCATTCCACCTTTCAAAGCACAGCCTGGTAATTGTATACTCAAAAATGCCAATAGCACCATGCACATATTTTTCATACCTCTATAACCATCCTTTAAAAAAGTATTGCTCTTCCCTTTTATTGTGCTCAACACACAGGTAGTTTTGGCCCTCTTCACTGTGATGCGTTTTGTGCAGTATTTTTGACCCGGCCCCAAAGATCCAATGAGGTAATATAGGTGTTGATATGCTGCACAATGGGTTCACTATGGGTATATTCCACACCTGGCGTGAAAAATAGGGTAAAATCAGGCCCCCTGGTATAGCTAATGGTGTAGCTTTTGGTATGGCCACCATCAGGCGTAATATCGGGCGCAATTCTTTGGACTTGCGAATAATCCAGGCTGGCAAGTTCGGTAAAAAAAGTACTGATGTCCTCTTCAGCAATACGAAACTTCCATTCTCCTGTCTGCGCATGAGCACCACTACCTTGGAGTACAAGAAGCACTTGACCTGGAGTAATGATAATCTCCCGGTATTCTTTCAGTTCTGGCAGGATGGGACCTGAGTGCATGGCTACCCGGACTTCTGTTATCTCCTTGGGTTCAATTCTCCAGGCCCAGCTCGGTATGTGCAAACCCAAAAGAGCCAACCCCAGGATCAGTGCATATATGTGCGTCTTTAGTCCAGGTACGCCCATGGTCTAGCTCCGTACTTTAGGTTGTATCGGATTTTTTCTTGTTGGCTAAAGGATGACTGGCATCATAGATACGCATAACCTGATGTAAATCCAGATGGGTATAGCGTTGGGTGGTGGAAATACTGCTGTGACCCAACAATTCCTGCACACTGCGCAGATCTGCCCCAGCCTGTAACAAATGAGAGGCAAAGGAATGACGCAAGGTGTGGGGGCTAATGGATGCGGGTAGCCCACCTCGAGCGGCAGCAGCTTTAATGATGCGGGTGGCCTGCCTACGATGGAGTCTTCCCCCTTTTTTGCCCACAAAAACAGCCTGTTCTTCTGGGGCAGGTCCAAAGGCACCGCGCTGCTCCAGATAGCGAGATAAATATTCCACAGTGACCGAGGTCATGGGTGCCAGGCGTTCTTTACGGCCCTTGCCCAACACACGAACCAGCCGGCCAGCCAAATCCACATGGTTAAAGTCAAGCCCCACCGCCTCGCTGATACGCAGGCCCGAACCATAGAGCAGTTCCAGCAAGGCCCGATCACGCAAGGCTTCCGGGTCAGCACTTACCGATTGATCGACCAGATGAATGGCCTGATCCACATTAAGGGCTCTGGGAGTTGGCTTGGGTAATTTGGGATTGGCCAGGGATGCACAAGGGTCATGGGTGACCATATTTTTTTTGCGCAGAAAGCGATAAAAGGACCGTAAGGCTGAAAGTTTTCGGGCCACACTGGTCTTGGCCAAACCTTGTCGGTGCACATCAGCCAGGTACGCAGTAATAT
>JAAYGN010000070.1 GCA_012727715.1 Desulfovibrionales bacterium
ATCTTTAAAAAAACTTGTGGAGAGGTAGCGAAGTCCGGTTGTAACGCGCCCGACTCGAAATCGGGTTGGCGGTTCATCCCGCCACGTGGGTTCGAATCCCACCCTCTCCGCCATTTTGTTATTCTATACAGTCCAAGGAAGTCCAAAAAGTCAATAAAACCAGGCTTTTTGGACTTTTTTGTTCTAGGTCGTCCATGGTAATCTTCTATGGTCCAGAAAAATTGTGTATATTTTAGTGTAAAATTTTGTGTATATAATTGTATATATGTAGCCTTCCCTTAAAGTCATAAACCCCTTGTGATTCCGCCATGTGCAAATACATGCTGGTCCGTTGATTTTATGCACGATGCTTTGTCTAGTGGTCAGAGGTTTCGAACTTTTAACATCTTGGATGATTTTAGCCGTGAGTGCTTGGCCACCTAAGTGGACACAAGTTTACCAACGGCCAGGGTACTTGGAGTTTTGGATAAAATAGCAGTTTGGCGTGATTTTCCCACCAAGCTAAGGATAGATAGAGAATGGGCCGGAACTGATCTTTGTACAGATGGCTGACTGAGCTGAAAAATAATGTGACTTTGGAATTTATCCAGCCAGGCAAGCCAACTTAGGAACTCGTATATTGAGCGTTTTATCAGAACGTACAGGGAAGCAGTCCTGGAATTTTACCTGGTTAGTACTTTGACAACGGTCAGGGCTATTACAGAAAATTGGCTGAGGCAGTACAGCGAGGAACGTCCCCATGAGTCGCTGGGCAATTTACCCCAGGAAAACTCTATTCTTGGATGGTACTAACTTGGGGAGGTTTACAGGTGTCACGGTGCTCTGTGGTTGGGTGTGACCAAGTAATGACATTAGCGGCGTAAGGTGGCCTGAAGGCGGTTGGGATACAGAAGCAAATCCAAAGCGTGTTCAATGCCTGGCACAATAACGTGAGCAGCAAGGAGGGCATCATGGGCAACTCCTTCGGGCTGGAGGATAACCATGGATAGTCCTGCTTCTTTGAGCATGTTTGCGTCATTGTTGCCATTTCCCAGGCATACACAGCTTAACGTGCCCAAGGTTCGCACATACTGGGCTTTGGCTTCGCGTTCGTCTTTGTTATCCAGGACATAAATGGTGTAGTTGGTATGACCAAAGGTATTTTGTACTGTGCCAAAGGTATCAGCTGTTAAAATATGAATCTGAAGCAGTTGTTTGAGTTGGCTGAGTTTGGACATCACACCTGGCTGAATTCTTCCATCCAGAGCTAAAGTCCCATTATAGTCCAGGACTAAGTGTTCCAGATGACGTTGCCCAAAACCTGCAATATTAATTTCCATCATGATACATTGGCCTTGAGGTCACTATCCGGTAAGTCTTGGTCCTGATCAGAGGAGTATCCCCTGGATAGGTGTTTTTGCGTATACATGGCCTGGTCGGCAGCACGAATGAGTTCTTCCAGGGTCATACCATTGCGATAACGAGCCATACCTATGGACGTGGATATGGTGATATTGGTCGGAACACCGCTAATATCAGCAACATCTATTCTCCTTAGGGCGTAATTAAGACGCTGTACAAAGGAATATGCTTTATGTTCATTGGTATCTGGCAAAATGATGACAAACTCATCTCCCCCTAAACGCACAAAAATATCGTATTTTCTGACCATGGCCTGAATGGTTCGAGCCACAGCAATAAGAACCAGATCACCTGCTTCATGTCCCAAGGTATCATTGACTTTTTTGAATCCATTGAGATCAATAAAAAGTAGATGAGCAGGAAGATTTTTTCTAGAAGCGAAATCTAAAATACGCTGGGCGTGGCGTTCAAGATAGGCCCGATTATGGACACCGGTTAGGCTGTCAGAGACAGACATTTCTTCAAGCTGGGCATGCTCCAGCAAGGTGACCAGAGTACAGGAAAGGGTATCGCAAAAATGTTCCAAAAAATCTGTGGCTTGATCTGGTGCAAAGCGACTGGGGTCAGGGTCTGCTCCTGACAGTATCCCAATGGTTTTTTGTTGCTGATATTTATGGCGTAGTGCAAAAATAAAACATGATCCTTGCTGAGCAGGTATTTTTGAACTCAGAAAAAAATCAGGATGATCTATGTCGTAAATATTTCCCAGGTAGAGTCGGGGAGCATGAATGGTGGGTGAGAACTGGGCAAGATGCACATCTAATATTTCTGTGGGTACCAGGGTTATTTCCTCAGGAACACGGTGGGCAAAAAAACTTTTATCCAGTACAAGATGCAGGATGGGTAAAGAGCGTACGCGAGCAATATCCTCCAAAGCCCTGGGAAGATCTTTTAAGTACTTTATTTGATGCACAATACCAATGGAATTACGAAAAGTGTGAAAGGCATCAAGGAGGGCCTTGTACGCAGCAATGGTCGAATCAAAGGCTGTTTTTGAAGCTTTTATTTTTTGACGTAATTCAGTCAGTTCTTGTGATAAGTTAGGGTTGTTCTGAGGCATAATTCTGAAAAACAAAGTTTGAAAATTTGGCTCAAGCCTTTATTAAACACAGCTTTAATTACTGTTAACCCATGATTGAGGTCGTAGCAAGATCAGTCTTGGGGGCGGCATTGAGCCCAGCCAGGTAGCCTGTGGACAAGGCAGCCTGGAGATTAAACCCTCCGGTATCAGCATCCATATCCAAGATTTCCCCTGCGAAAAAAAGGCCGGGGCAGATTTTTGATTCCATGGTTTTGGCATGAACTTCACCTAATGAAATACCCCCAGCAGTGACAATGGCTTCACGTAAAGGGCGATAGCCCGTGACAACAAAACGCAGCTCTTTGAGCCAGAGACGAAGTTGTTTGCGTTCTTGTGCTGAGATTTGATGGGCCATTTTGTTTTCAGATAAAGAGATTTGTTCCAGACAAATGGGGATCAGTTTGGGTGGCAAAAGTTTTTTTAAGAGATTGTCCATGTGCATTTTGCCGTGGGTATTAAGGTCACGGAGCAAGCGAGCATCGAGCTTGGCAGGATCAAGAGCTGGTTTGAGGTCAATGAGGATCTCTGTTTTTTTCTTTTGATCCAGTGCCTGAACAGCAAGCTTGCTTAAGGTCAGGATAATGGGGCCGGACAAGCCAAAATGGGTAAAAAGCATCTCCCCCATGTGCTCGGCAATTTTTTTACCTTCCACGCGCAATTGTGCACGCACGTTTTTTAAGGACAAACCCTGCAAGCGCGAAGCAGTATTCCCGGCTGTGATGAGGGGAATAAGGGCTGGACGGGGAGGGATAATGGTGTGCCCCAGACTTTGGGCCAGCTTGTATCCATCTCCTGTGGAACCTGTGGCTGGGTAGGAGGCTCCACCTGTGGCCAAGAGAACATGTTGTGCACTATAGTGGGATGTGTTGGTACTGATTTGAAATGTATTTTCTTGGGCTACAATAGTGGTGATTCGAGCAGTGGTGATGATCTGTACACCTTGTTTACGGGCCAGACCACTATAGGCATCCACCAGATCTTGGGCATTATCGCTGACAGGAAAGATACGCCCACCGCGTTCAATTTTGGTCGGAACATTAAGGGAATTCAGTAATTGACAATTGTCTTGAGTAAAAAAATGGCTGAATGCCGGGCGCAGAAAACGAAAGTTTTTACCAAAATGAGACAAAAATTCATCCATGGGTGCTATGTTGCCGATATTGCCCCTGCCTTTGCCACAAATGCGCAGCTTGCGCCCAGGACGGTCCATACGCTCTAAAAGAAGGGTGCTTGCTCCTTTGCTGGCTGCTGTGGCTGCAGCCATAAGTCCGGCTGGGCCGCCACCAATGACAATAAGATCATATTGAGGCATAATTTTTTGATGGAAGTGCTTGTAGGGATACGGCTACGTTAAGGAAAGTGCTAAACTTATCTAAAAACAGCCAGGTAAAAAAAATTGTATGGCCACACCACGTTAACAATGGTGACAGACTCTATAGCCTGTCGTTATTAAGGTAGTGCGGCCAGGATATCAATAGGTTTCAGGGGCCGATTTGACCTCTATCTATAGGTTTGTAACCAGTGGTAGCATTGAGGGCCAGGGTTGGTTTGTATAGAAATGGCAGTAAGGTTGTGGTTACAGCACTGATCTCCTGGGCTGCCTGATCCAGAGTTCCTACTCTCTTTCGTCATGCCTGTCCTTTCAAAAAATTAAAAAATGATTTTCAAGCAAAGAGGCACGACCTGCTACGACAAGAAAAGAATTACCGTAGTAGATATTCAGATTTTTTGTTCAACCTCGGTAAAACAGGGGATACATAAGGCTTGTCCGGCAAAACGTCGGGTGCGACTTTCCATGGTTTTTTCACCACAATGGTCACAGGCAATACTTTGTAAAATCTGCGGTGGTCTTGGTATACCTTGGTCCAAAGGGGTGATGAGAAACATTTCTTCCAAAGGCAGGGTCATGAAGCGTTCTTGAAGTTGGGCTCGTAATGCTGTCAAACGCTTTTTCTCATCCTCAGTGGCTGTACCCTGGGTGCTTTTACGCATAAGAGTGGCCATTTCGTCATCCATACCTCCGCGGGATTGGGGATTAAGCAATGCTCGTAGTCCTTGCCCGGTTTTGCGATGAAAAAAGGAAAAGGCCATTTTCCCATAGTCACGATGAATGAGATTACCTTTGCCCATGGTGGCCCCAGTTAAAAACTGGATGGCATCCACCCCGCACATATCTGTTTCCACCACAGCAACAATTTCAGAATCCGTAGGATTATTGAGTTCACGCAAAGCCAGTTCTGCAGCCCGGATGCCAATAGCCAGACCTGGGCAACTATGGCCGTGAAAATGGATGGTTTCTTTAATACGTTCTTGGGGAAATTGGCAGGACATGCGTTCTCCTTGTTTGGCTATGTTTTACGATAAAGTGGGATGAGGTTAATGGTTATGTTGCCTGGACAGGCTCAACTTAGGTACCGCGCAAAGCAAAACGGATGGGCAGGAGAGCAGAGCACTCAATACTTTGCCCATTTTTTGTGGCCGGAGCATAACGTGAGGCTTTGACTGCGGCTAGGGCAGCTTCCTCAAAATAGCGTTCAGCACCTTCAACCACTTGTACGTCTTTGAGTTCTCCAGAAATACCTATGACCAGACGTAATAGCACCACACCTTCCAGGCCTCGGCGTCTGGCCAGTTCAGGATACTTGGGCATTACTCGACGCACAAAGCGTGGTCCATCAGCATCTCCAAAATTGGATAGTACAGATCCCCCATCGCCACCCTGTCCCGAACTTTTGCGCACAGTGCTGGATTTACCCTGGCTTGTACCAGAATGCCTGGGAGCAGAATTAGAAGCAGGTTTGGAGGCAGAAGATGCTGTGTTTTCAAAACTCTGTGCCGGAGCAGGGTCTGTTTTTGGAATAACAGGTTCTTTTGAGGGAGCTTCTTTGGCTGCTTGTGATATGGGCTTGACCTTTTCTAAGGTGGGCTCAGGAAGAGGTTGCACAGGTTTTTTTTCTACAGGTGGTTTAGGCGGAGGTGTTGGCTCTGGTTCAGGTACTGGCTCAGGTACTGGTTTTGATACTGGTTCAGCTTGCACGCCCACGTCCTTTGTTTCAAATATCTTTGTCTCACCCATATCATCGCCAGGTTTTGAAGATTCTGTTACAAACCCAGGCATAAGATCCAAACTCATGATAGAAACAGGCATTTGCGGAGTAGTCGTGAGCATTAAGGCGATACAGGCAATCACCATATGTGACAAAAAAGATAGGCTACAGGATAAAGAGGCCAAGCCACGTGCTTTGGCCTGGGAAATGGTGGCAGGCATGGCCAATAGTACATTGGGTTGTGTCCCAAGGAGGGGAAGATCCAAATTGGCTGGATTATCGAGAAAAGAGGAGCCAATGTCTGGTTTGTTCACTTTTCCAGTATCCTTTAAGAAAGAAGCCTTGCCTGGGAAGACGTATTCTCAAAATAAGAGTTGTACATGTTTGCTAGAGAAAAAAACATATTGACTCTACCATATTTTTTCTAAAATCGTAACACAAATTGAAGATAAACCAACCAAGATAGAGTTTGTCAATGCGTATTTTGCGATTTTTTAGAGCCTGCTCCTGTCTCAGACTTGAGTTGCCAGGGGGGCAGTGTTATCCTCCTTACATAAGAAACCCTCAGCGTTGGAGTCAGTTATGAGTCGTTTTTCCACAAGTCTTTTGGGGGAAGCCAAAACCCTGCTGCTTGCAACAGACGGATCTCACTTTAGTGATGGTGCAGTGCAAGAAGCCATATTTTTTGCTCAAGCATGTCAGGCAAAACTTATAGTTTTGCATGTGGTGCACATAGAAACGGAATCTTTAAAGCCAGCCAATGCCAAGTTGACTCGACGCCAACAAGAAATGACTCCCTATTTTGATCAGATTCGCAAAATGAGCAAAGATAGCGGTGTAGAATGCGAAACCGTTGTTGTGGGCGCTGCGGTACCAGAACAGGCCATAGTGGAACAGGCCAGGATGCGGAAGGCAGACGTTATTCTTATGGGCCGCCGTGGACGAGCTGGGCGCCTGTATCTTATTGCCACCAGCATGACTGCCAAGGTCATAAGCCTTGGATTTCCCATGATCTTGGTCTTGCCTGAAGAATCTCTCCTTACAGGAACTCATGTTTTGGTAGCAGTAGAGGATTCCCCTGGCAGCCGTCTGGCTGTTGAGCAAGCCTTAAGTTTGGGTAAATGTTGTGTAACCTTACAACGTCTAACCTTTGTGGCTGTAGCCAAGGCCCAAAATTCTTTGGATCAGGCTTGGGAAATGGCTGAAAATATTTGTGCTCAAGGTCGTAGCCAATTTCCTCACCTGGAATTTGAAGCTGTCGCTGATGTGGGACATCCATCAGATATTATTGTGCAACTGGCCCAAGAACGTAATGTGGATATGATTATGATCGAGGGCATGAGAAGTAGCCCCTTGCCCCGCATGTTTACCGGTCGGGTAACCAAGGAAGTCTGTGGTTGGGCTCATTGTGGGGTACTGGTGGTTACGGCTGGGGCAGCATCATTGGATACTGCAAAGTAGTACATATCCCCCAAGACTTTCAAGAGCCGTCTTAGGTTACTCGAGCAAGTCATGACAGACAAAAACATAATAATTCTTTTTTGTTGATCAGATTGTTAGCAATTGTTTTGTCCAATCATGCTCTCTTTGCATTTCGTACAATGACGTCATTGATAAATATTTCCCTAAAATAAAAGTTGGAACAAGGAAGATTTTATGCCTGTCAAGTTATTGCGTTTTTTCCCTTTTCTGGCCTGGTTTCCCATGTCGATTTTGAGTGTACGCTCAGATCTTGTGGCTGGAATGACTGGAGCTTTGGTGCTGGTACCCAAGGCCATGGCTTATGCCCAGCTTTCAGGTTTACCTTTATACTTTGGTCTATACACTGCCTTTGTACCAGCCATTGTCGGTGCATTATGGGGTTCGTCCAGACAGCTAGCCACAGGACCGGTAGCCATTATTTCTTTGATGACTGCTGCTGCGGTGACTCCCCTGGCGGTATCCAATACACCAGAATATATTTGTTATGCCCTGGTGTTGACACTTTTGGTAGGCGTGATCCAG
This sequence comes from Desulfovibrionales bacterium, assembly GCA_012727715.1. GTDB lineage: Bacteria > Desulfobacterota > Desulfovibrionia > Desulfovibrionales > Desulfomicrobiaceae > Desulfomicrobium. Next base: position 7,534 of record JAAYGN010000070.1, read on the forward strand.
CTGCTACTGGGAGTCCTTAAACTGGGTACTATTGTCAACTTTGTCTCCCACCCAGTTATTTTGGGCTTTATGAATGCTGCGGCCATTGTCATTGGTCTGTCTCAGCTGGACTTATTGCTGGGTATTCCCAAAGGGCGCAGTGATTTTTTTCTGGGGGATATTTGGGAAATGCTTTTACAGATTTCCCATATACACCTGCCTACAGTGGGTATGGCTGTACTGGGGTTGGCTCTTTTGGTGGGCTTAAAGAGGGTTCCTCTTTTGGCCAAGACTTCGGTGTTGATAGCTGTGGCTCTTGCCACCCTGGTTAGTGCTTTAACTGGCTATGATCAAAGGGATAGTGCAGAGGTCAATGTTTTGGCCACACCCTATGCTCATGATTTGATAGAGCAATTTGAAGAAAGCCAGTTGCGTATCAATGACTTGGCCGAAGATATTGCTGCCTTGTCCATGCGCCAAAGAGCAGCCGACAAGGAAAGTCAAGTTTGGATGGCAGCTGGATTGCGGCATCAAATAGAGCTGGCCCGGTTGGAAACACGCTCACAGGAGCGGAGATACAATGAGTTATTGCGTGAAGTGCGCAAACTGCGTTTGGTTTTTGCCGAGACTCAAGGGGAGACCAAGCTTTATGCCCTGGGTACCTTACCTGCCCATGCCACACCCCAAGGTCCGGTTTGGCGAGTGAGAAGTGTTGAAGCTGGGAGCATGCAATTGGCAGGAGGAGGCGATGTGGTGGGCACAGTTCCAGCGGGATTGCCCACTCTTCGTGTACCCAACCTCACCTTTGATGCTGTGGCCCAACTTCTGATGGCTGCTTTGGTTATTGCCCTGGTAGCCTTTATGGAATCCATTTCCATGGCCAAGGCCATGGCCAGTAAGAGCCGTCAACATATTGATCCCAATCAGGAGCTTATTGGTCAAGGACTGGCCAATATCAGTGGTTCTTTTTTTCAGGCCTATCCAGCGTGTGGATCTTTTACTGGCTCAGCCATTAATCTTCAGGCCGGAGCCCGGACAGGCATGGCCATGGTTTTTAATGGTATTTTTGTGGCTTTGACCCTGTTGTTTTTAACCTCCTGGCTTTATCACCTGCCCAAGGCAGTGTTGGCAGTTATTATTGTTTTGGCTGTGGTGGGGCTCCTTACTCCCCATGCTTTTGTCCATGTCTGGAAAGCCAATCGCGGTGATGGAGTGGTGGCCTTGACTACCTTTGTGGTGACCTTGTTGGCAGCCCCTCATCTGGATCGTGGTATTATGGTTGGAGTGGCCCTGTCCATTGGGCTGTACTTGTACCGTACCATGGCTCCACGTGTCGCCATTCTTGGTCGTTATCGTGATGGGACCTTACGTGATGTGGGGCAGTATTCCTCGTTAACCACATCAGCATTGGTCACGGTCATGCGTTTTGATGGCTCCCTTTATTTTGCCAATATAGCTCATTTTGAAGATGCTGTGCTTACAGCAGTAGCCGACAACAAAGAGACCAGGTATTTACTGGTTATTAGTGATGCGATAAACTTTTTAGATTCTTCGGGTGAAGAAATGCTACAAAGCGTTATTGGTCGTTTGCACGAGGCTGGGATTGAGCCTGTTTTTTCTGGGCTTAAGCGGCAAGTTTTAGATGTTATGCGCGCTACCGGGCTCTATGAACGTATTGGAGAAAAGAATATTTTTGCCACAGAATGTCTGGCCTTACATGATATTTACCAACGTTTGGGCCAAAGTGCTGTGGATGATATTCTTTTTGCTCAAGTAAAAAAAATGATTTGTTAACTTTATTGGGGGATTTATGCCTTTGAAACGTGTAGGTATTTTGACTGGAGGTGGGGATTGCTCTGGTCTTAATGCTGTCATTCGGGCTGTAACCCGAACAGCCATTATTCAATATAAAGCCAAGGTCATTGGCCTGGAAAATGGTTTTGATGGGCTGGTCTTTGGTCGTACCATGGGTCTGACCACACGTAATACCAGGGATATTTTGACTTTGGGTGGAACAATTCTTGGGACCACCAACAAAGGAAACCCCTTTGCTTATCGGGAATTTAACGATCAGGGCGAAATAGTTGTGCGTGACTTGTCAGACCAAGCCATGAAAACCTTTCGTGACCTGGAGCTGGATTGTCTTTTTGTGGTGGGCGGCGAAGGCACTTTGGAATTGGCGCATAAGTTTCAACTTATGGGGATGCCTGTGGTGGGAATTCCCAAAACCATTGATAATGACCTGTTTGGAACGGATTACACCTTTGGTTTTCAAACCGCAGTTCAAGTGGCCTGTGATGCCATGGACCGTTTGCAGACTACAGGTCGCAGCCATGATCGAGTCATGATACTGGAAGTTATGGGCCGTTATGCGGGTTGGATTGCTTTGGAAGCAGGATTGGCCGGGGGTGCACATATTATTCTTATCCCTGAAATCCCCTACAATCTTGATTATGTGGTTACCAAAATTCAGCACCGTATTCGTGGTGGTAGTCCTTTTAGCATTATTATGGTGGCTGAAGGAGCGTGTGAGCAAGGTGGACAACGTATCAGTCAAGGTACAGCGGACAATCGCCTGCAGGGTGTAGAACAATTGGGTGGTATTGGATTTCATCTGGCAGCACAGATCCGAGAAAGAATTCCTCTTGAAGTGCGCACCACAGTGCTTGGGCATATCCAACGTGGTGGTTCTCCTACTTCTTTTGATCGGGTTTTGGGGACCAGGCTTGGCGTGGCAGCTGTGGATGCTGCTGCCAGGGGCGAGTTTGGGACCATGGTGGCCCTTAAAACTCCAGATATTATTTTAGTGCCCTTGGGTGAGCTGGCGGGTTTATGTCGCACAGTGCCTGTGGATCATCAGCTGCTTCGCGCAGCAGAAGCCACAGGAGTAAACTTGGGGCGAGGGGCTATGTAAAAAACAGTTTAGACCGTGGTTTTGTCCGTCTTGGATAATGGTCAAAGTGATTGGCTGCTTGTAGGGGATGGTTATGGATAACGAAGGCGATCCACGTATTCTTTTTGCTGCTGAACGAACTCTTTTTGCCTGGAATCGTACCGGGCTGTCTTTAATGGCCTTTGGTTTTGTAGTGGAGCGCTTTGGTCTTTATCTTGAATTGCAAAATATCCACAAGAGCCTGGAGGTGCAGCGGTATCTGTCTTTTATCGGTGGTCTGGGATTTGTTTTGCTAGGTACTTTTGTGGCCATTTATTCTGTGTTTCAGCACCGTCATTTCTTACAAACTTTGCATCAGATGGAAATTCCCAATGGCTATAATACACGGGCTGCGATGTATATCAATGCTGTAGTCGGTTTTATGGGACTGATGTTATCTTTGTATCTGGTTTTGGGTATAGTTTGACTACAATGCTTCTGTACAGGAGGCAGGGGCAATGTTTGCTTGCATCACCCCTGCCAGGAGGATGTTTTTAGTGGTTTTGTTGTTTTTGATCTTTTAATAGCTTATGTTTTTGAACTTACTTTCTAAATAATACGCCCCACCTGGAAAATACCCACTGAAATTATATAGGCCAGGACCGTGTTAAAGATTACGGAAAAGGTTGCCCATTTCCAATTGAGTTCTTTGGCAATCATGACCACAGCCACAAAGCATGGGGCGTACAAAAGTACAAAAGCCATAAAACTCAGGGCTACCCATACGTTCCAGTGCGGGTCATTGCGTAAGCGATCTGACAGTTTTCCGCTTTCATCAGGATCTACTTCACCCAAAGAATAAGCTGTCCCCAGACTTGAGACCACAATTTCCTTGGCTGCAAATCCTCCAATGAGGGCTATGTTGGTGCGCCAGTCAAAACCAGCCAGCCGTGATATAGGTTCCAAAGCGGTGCCAATCCTGCCAGCTAAAGAATATTGTAATTCTTCCTGTGACTTGTCATTTACCAAATTTAGCAGAGCGAACTCTTTATCTTCCTCGTTATCCCAAGCCTGGGCTTCAATAACAGCTTCCTGATTCGTGTAATGGTCTTCCCGTTCTTCCGGGAGTTGGGGAAAAGTCATGGCCGCCCACAGCAGTACAGAAACAGCCAAGATTACTGTCCCTGCCTTTCTAATATATTGCCAAGCACGCTCCCAGGTATGTAGCAACAATCCCTTTAGGGTGGGCAGACGATAGGGGGGGAGTTCCATGACAAAAGGTGTGGCTTCCCCACGAATAATGGTGGAACGTAAGAGCCAAGCTGAAAGCATGGCTACTATCCAGCCGGCCAGGGTGACCCAGAACATGACACTTGCTCCAGAATCTGGGAAAAAGGCTGCACTTAAAAGTAGAAAAACAGGTACCTTTGCCCCGCAGTTAAGAAAAGGCGCGGTCAGAATAGTGGCAATTTTTTCTTTGGGACTACGCAAAGTTCTGGTCGCCATAATTCCTGGTACAGCACAACCACCAGGAATGCCGCCAGATATAATGAAAGGCATGACCGAACAGCCATGCAGGCCAAAAGTTCGGAAAACACGGTCCAGCATATAGGCCATCCGGGCCATATAGCCGGAATCTTCCAAAATGGAGAGAAAAAAGAACATGATTAAAATAAGGGGAGTAAAACTGAGTACTCCACCCACACCAGCAATAATTCCCGAAGAAATCATGGAGCTAAATAGCCCTTCAGGCAGGATTGCTTCTGTGGTTTCACCCAGCCAGGCAAAGAAATCTTCTACCCAGCCCAAGGGGATGTCACCGAGCACAAAGGTGAGCACAAACATAAGGTACACAATGGCAAACATGAGTATTGGCCCAGCCAGGCGATTGGTTAGTACCAGATCAATCTTGTCCGTTAGGTCATAGCGAGCCTGCTGGTTGGAGCGGGTGACAATGCCTTCTTTTAAAAGAGAGGTAATAAATCCATAGCGATAGTCAGCAATAAGGGATTCAGGCTCCATATTTAAGGTCTGGCGACAATGCTCGGCTAGCTGACGTGCGATTTCTTGTAAACGAGCGTGCACTTCAGGGTTACTCTGGCCTTGAGACAGGATTTCTTCATCATTTTCCAGATATTTAAGACCCAACCAGCGGGCTGGATAACGTCCACCTAGAAAAGAAGCTTCGTCAATAATCTCCTGCATCTTATCCAGGGCTTCATCCAGGTCATGACCATAGGAAATACGCAGGGGTTGTCGCTCCACCTTGTTTTTGACAGCTGAGTAAACTTCCTGCAGAACCCGCTCCTTACCTTCGCCTGTACGGGCCACCAGATCCATAACGGGCAAATCCAAAACCTTGGACAGTCGGGCAGTATCAATGGTCATGCCTTTGCGCCGGACTTCATCCATCATGTTCAAGGCTACCAGAGCAGGGCTACCCAACTCCATGATTTGTACTACCAAATACAGGGAGCGTTCCAAATTGGTAGCATCCAAGATTGTGAGTACGGCATCTGGCTGGTTTTCAATGAGAAAATTTCGGGCCACCAATTCATCTTGGGTGTAGGCCGTCAGGGAATAGGTACCGGGCAGGTCAATGACATTGATATCAAGGTCTTGAATTTTTAGATGGCCTTCACGTTTTTCCACGGTAATGCCAGGGTAGTTGCCCACATGCTGTCTGGAACCGGTCAGGCTGTTAAAAAGCGTTGTTTTCCCAGAATTGGGGTTGCCCATAAGGGCTAAAGTTATACTCACTCTTGGCCTCCCTCAGTTTCTACAAGAATATAGTCAGCTTCATTGTTACGCAAAGTCAGGGTGAAATCGCGCAGGCGCAAGGCCACGGGGTCTTTCAAGGGTGCTCGCCCAAGAATGGTAATGGGGGTGCCAGGTACCAGCCCCATGTCACGAATACGCCGCCCCAATTCACCTTTGGCATTAACTTGATAGATGGTTCCAGACTGATCTTGGCGCATGGAGCGCAGAGAAATAGTGTGGGTCATAGGAAACTCCAAAAATTAAGGATGTCTAATTAAATTTCTTGAGGGTTGTCTTGTTTTGTCCAGGACAATGAGGAGCATTTTGTCCAGAGCAGCCAGCATTTCGCAGCCTCTCCGGGGAGTCGGAAGGGCAGCTGTTACATCCACAGCAGCCAGAGCTCGGCTTGCGAAACCGGTAGACAAGATAACCTGCGGCAACAATAATTATTCCCAAAGTAGCTAAGAGATCAAAGCTCATGATAGCCTCCCTGAAATGTTTGACGTGATTAACTTTTTATGCGCACTTTAGACCAAAGGTCAAGAGCAAAGTTGGGGATGAGCAGTTTATTTTTAAAATTTGTAGGGTGTGTGGTCAGGAAGGCTTGTTTGGCAAGGGTTCAAGGTAAGGCCTGGTGGAACAATTATGAGGGTCAGGTTGTAGCAAATTTTAAGGAAACAGAGATATATCGTTATGTCGGTGTTGGAGTGTCAATTTATAGTCTTAATAGTCAGGTCAACAAAGTTATGGGCAGTAGTGTATTTTACTTTTTGTGTTCAAGACGTAAAGGGGGGATATTTTGTCGTTGGCGGATCCAGTTGATGGTCCTAAAAATAGGAGTATAACGAATAATTCGGCGTTCCAAAGAAAATTTGCCCGGAAAATTCATGAGCAGCAGGCCAACGAAAATAGTTAAAAGCCCCTGTCCAGGCAAAATAAGCATGGCGAGACCGGCCAGGACTAAAATGAGACCAAAGACATTTTTGCAAACAACAAACAGGCATTGAAGATACATGGGCCAGGTACTCCAGCGAGCCTTACTTCGTTTTGGGGATAAAAAATAATCTTCTGGTATGCGTTTGGCCAAAAAAGGAATGGCCACCAAAGAGCCTAAAAACATGAGGATAGACAGCAGAGCCAGCCACCATAAGAGGTTTTCCCAGCCCCCGGTCCAGGGTTTGAAATTTTCCAGCCAATCCACCATAGTTTTCTCAAATAAAAAAGCTCCATAGAAGATCTAGGGAGCTTTGGCAAATGTGCTTTGTGCTAAGGCAGAAGCTTATGGTGTGGGCTCAACTGCATTATCTTCCTGAGGTACAAATTCCTTGCGCATCTCCTCCGTAAGCTCTTCAAGCTTGGGAACCACTGTTTGCATGTGCTCTCTGGCCACAACCATGCTCTGTTGCATAAGTTCTGGCATTTTCTCCGTTACTTTTTTTCCAAGCTCGGAGTTATAAAATCCTACCAGCCCCTTGATATCTTCTTCTGTAAATACGGTAGTATATAGATCAATGTATTGGTTTTCAATTTTATCCCAAGCCATATCATCTTTAAGAATGGCTTGAAAACGTGCTGTAAATTTATCCAGTTTGGGTTTGTCTGCTTGTTGGATATTCATTTGCAAAGTAAGCTGCTCAAAAACCATGGATAGCTGGTCTTTCATTTTTTCCATAACCGTATCGCCATCTGTTATCTTAATGAGTTCACGAGCTAAAGCACGATGTTCTTTCTCTCCACTATAGGCTGGAGAACAAGTTAAAATAATACAAAGAGAGAAAATAATTTTTTTTATCATAAATTCTCCTTCATCCAGAGATGAAAGTTTTGACTGTAAATAAAATGATCAGAGAAGAACTTTGAATATTATATGCTCAATAAAAAAGCCCGCTGCAAACAACGGGCTTTCCAAGTACTCGGTTTAGCCTAGTAGCGAGGTCGAGAAGAACGATTTTGACGGGGCTGTGCTTCGTTAACTTTTAAGGTGCGACCCTGAAAGTCTGTACCATTAAGAGCTTGAATTGATTTCTGAGCACTTTCAGCATCCATTTCGACAAAACCAAAACCTCTTGAGCGACCAGTGTCGCGATCTTCAATAACGCTTGCAGCGTTGACCTGACCATACTCAGAAAAAAGTGCATGTAAATCATCACTAGAAGTGGACCAGGCTAGATTTCCAACATAGATGTTTGTAGACAAGACAGTAAACTCCAAAGAAAAAAGTAAATAAAAAATACCAGCTGTAACCAACTATCAACTGGCGACAAGAAAAGATTTGAGCACCTTTATTCTTGCTTTACAGCCGAATGGCTATGTGTTTCCTGGTATCATGTCAACAAAAATAAATATTTTGTATTGGGACTTACGGACAATGTAAGGATGAACCAAAGTTTAAGCGGTCTAGAGTTATAAGATGGTCAGCTCCATTTGCCCCCATACTCCCACCTGTCCCTCACATTGTGCAAAAAGTCCCTGAACACCCAAGTCCTGCCAGCTTTTGGCCTTGTTTATGACCAGCTCAATATCTTGAGCATCTTGGAGCATATTGGCCAGGGCAGTAGCAGCAGCATCAGCTAATGAGGCATTCTGAGACCGTACCACCACCACATCTGCATTGCCAAAACTTAAGGAGTGACCGATTTTTGCAGATGATGCACAAAAGGAACACGGAAATTCTGTGGCCTGAACACGAACACACAGCCGCAGATCTTGGTCGGGAATACTTAAAATGCCTACCTGGCGATCTTTGGTGGAAAAAAGAAAGGTATCCCCCCCGTTTTCCACCAGAAGATCTGGAGATTGAGCATAAAAATATTCAGCAACCATTTGAGCAATGGTGCCAGCAACAGCAGCCATGGGGCCTACCTGCACCAATTGAGTAGCAGCACACATACGCTTGATGATCTCAGGAGCATGGGAGCTGGCAGCCATGGGAGTCAGGCTGGTGAAAAACTCAGGGAAAATAGCTGCATAGGCCTGAATTTGGCCTCGAAGTTGTCGAACATACTCAGCTACGGGCTCTGAAAGATCTTTGTGAGCAGCAATCCAGAGGTCAGTTTCATAAACGATGGTCTGAAAAGTTATAAGTTCTGATTGTTGGGCTCTACGGTAGGAGCGAAAGGAAGAGATGTGTGTTTTGGACATGAAAAAGAGTAATATTAATATTGGTGTTTTGATGAACTTACAGGATAGCAAATGTGAAAATAGAGTCTGGGTCTTGTGGTCCAGTCGGAAATCTAGGCACAAGTAACTTTGTTTCTTCCTTCATGCTTTGATATGTATAATGCAGAGTCAGCTCTGGCGATGATGGATTTTAAGGTGTCATTAGGGGCATATTGGGCAATGCCAAAGCTCATGGTAATCTTTAGATGACCTGCAAATAAATGGGCAGCTATGAGTTGTCGTAATTTTTCTGCAAGGTCTCTGGTGGTTTCAAGAGTACTTGAGGGGGCAAGGAGAACAAACTCTTCTCCTCCCCAGCGGGCCAAGATATCTGAAGCTCGAATATGTTGCATAACAAGATTGGCCAATTCTTTTAGAACAGTATCTCCCACTCCATGACCATGGGTGTCGTTTATTTTTTTGAAATGATCAATATCCATCATGACAATACAAAAAGGCGTATTATACCGAATGCTTTTATTCATTTCCAGAGTAAACAGCTCAATGAACTTATTTCTGTTGTAAATTTCTGTGAGCTGATCATGGGAAGCCATTGCATCTTTTTCCACAATCAATTGATGGGTAAATTGCAATAAGGTATTAAGTCCCCTGGCTATTGCAGAGATCTCATCTTGCTGTTCCGCATAACATGTAACCTGATAGTTTTTTGTTTTTAAAACAAGACTCATTGTTTCATGTAGTTTTGCTAGTCGGGTTGTGAGAGAACTTAGGTATTTGAAAATAATAAATGCTGAAAGAAAAATAAAAGCAAGAGATACTGCGGTGATGGTAAAGAAGAAAAATTGCATCTTAGATTTGTCAGCGCGCAAGTCTTCTTCAATGTTGGCAAGCAGAGATGTTTCTATATCAAAATAATAATCTATAATTTTTGTCAAAGCAGCAAATGCTTCAGCATTATCAAAATCTGTAGCGGCATTACCCTTTAGAAGGTCTTCAATTTTTTTTAGAACCTCAAGTGTGGTAGTGGATTCAAATTGGTGGATAGCATGCTTGTTTGATTGGCTGGAAAAAAACTCATTGATGGCAATGGTATAAAATATATATCTTTCAAGGGCATAGGTTTTACTGAGTCTATCTTGTCGCATGTTATCAATTGGTGTTGATATGTATGCGCGTAACCGCCCCAAATGTTCTCGAGCCATGATAAGATTTTGTAATTGTAAGAATGCTTGACTGTATTTTTTGTTTGCCAGCAATGCTTGAGAATTAATCTTAGATATGAGCATGTAGATTAATTTTGAATACTCAAGAATAATATATTCTGCATTATCTAAGTTATTATCCATAGATGTACGAATAAATTCTATAGAATTTTGTATGATATTAAATTCTTCAATAGAGGATGCATTAATATAATCTGTGGTTGTCATTCTTCCTTTTTCTAGGGATGACCTGTTTGAAGTGGAGAAATTATGAATATAGATGGAGGACAATCCTCTTTCTTTTTGTAATACATGAATTAATTTTGTATATTGCCCCAATTTGTTATATGTTGAAAGAGCATTATTATAATTATAATAGTCTAATGAGCTAATATATATCAAAGATATTGCCGCACAAGCAAAGATAAGTATAAAAACAAGATAAACAATCTTAAATCTACTACGAATAGTGGCGGGCATACTTTTTTCCTAGGTCAGGGCAGTATATCTGCAGACAACTCGCACTGTTGACACAGATAGTGGTCAATAATGGCTATTTAAGACGACTCTCAATTGTTATCAAATGGCTATTAGCAAGGGCTATAGTTTCGTCGAGGTCAAAAATAAGAGTTGTTTTTGCCTCCAGGGCAAGGCAGGTTGCTTGGGCAAAGATCATGGACCGGATGGTTTCTGGGCCAATGGCTGGCAAGTCAAGACGGGTGTCTTGGGTTAACTTGGGGCGTTTTACCACCACAGCCCCAGCTCCCCCCAGGGTCCCAGCTCGTCGGATAGCTGCATCAGTTCCTTCTATGGCTTCCACAGCCAGCACTATTCCTTCTCGAAGCACAAGGCATTGTCCGATATCAAATGGAGCGAGGTGTTCCGCCATGGTCCAGCCCAAGGTAATGTCATGGAGTTCTTGCTGTGTTGGTCTGCGCTGAGTGAGAATACCTGGTGGGGCACAAAGATCAGGACAAAACTGATGAGGCCCAATGAGCTTGATACCTTCCTGTTCCAGCTCTTCTCCAACTGCACGCAGCAATGTGTCGTCACCTTTGGTTTTAAGTCGAAACAAAAGCCTGGCTGCACGCCAGTCTGGACGCAAATCAAGGGCTTTGGGTTTATTGATGGGGCCAGCCATAACCACATGCGTTACCTGGTGCTGACCAAAAAATTTGAGTAGCCGGCCCAATTGTCCCAGTTTTAACCAGGTAAAGGTCGTGCAGTTTTTTGCAAAGGCCGGGTCTGTATCCCCAGGAAATCCAACTCCAATGATAGGGATACCTTGTTTTTGGGCGTTTTGGGCTACAATACTTGGGAAGGAGCCCCCACCAGCTATGATTCCAAGAATCATGGTCATGGGGTCACAGACGTTCTGGAGTAATGGTTCCCCGTTTACTGTTACGGATGAAATCTAAAAGTTTCATGACCTGGGGGAAACTGCCCAGTTCTGTTTCTACTTGTTGCATGACTTCATTGCGTTCTTGATTAGAGCGCCAGATAAGTTTGTACGCAGCTTTGAGGGCCTGAATTTCATCTCGCGAAAATCCATGGCGGCGCAAACCAATAAGATTGAGCCCACGCAAAGTTGCTCGTTCCCCCACGGCCAGCATAAAAGGTGGCACATCCTGAGCTACCCCGGTTTTGCCACCAATAAAAGCATGGTCACCGATATTGACAAATTGGTGTACAGCGGAAAGTCCTCCCACGACAACTTCACTGCCAACACTGACATGACCGGCCAGAGTTGCAGCATTGGCCAGCACATTATTATCGCCCAATAGACAATCATGGGCAATGTGCGAGTAGGCCATCATGAGGTTATTGGAGCCAACTTGGGTTACACCGCCGCCACCTTCAGTTCCGCGGTGTATAGTTGAAAATTCTCGAATCTTATTACAATCCCCAATTTCCAGCCGCGTGTCTTCTCCGCGAAATTTTAAATCTTGAGGTTCACCGCCAACACAGGCCATGGAATGGACATGATTTCGTATGCCCAAAGTGGTAAATTTTTTGATCTGTGCTGCGGCATCAATAATAGAACCATCGCCTATAGATACATTTTCTTCCACTATGGCATAAGGTCCGATGCTGACATCAATGCCCAACTGGGCATGAGGATGCACCAAAGCAGTGGAATGAATCGTTGTGGACATCAATCCTCCCGCGGCACTATGGACGCAGTCAAAATGCCTTCAGCTACTATTTTATCATCCACCATGGCTTTACAGACAGTTTTCCACAACGTCAGCTTGTGCCGTTCATAGACAGCATGAAGGTGAAGTTGGTCTCCAGGGAAAACAGGCCGACGGAAACGAACTTTTTCCATGCCCGTAAAAAGAAATATCTTGTCGGTGGTATCTTCTGGGGGCAGGCTTTTGATAACCAAAATTCCGCCAGCTTGGGCCAAAGCTTCCAGGATTAAGACTCCTGGCATGACCGGATAAGACGGAAAATGGCCCTGAAAAAATGGTTCATTCAGGGTAACATTTTTAAGGGCATGAATGGCCTTCATGGGCTCAAAGGACAAAACGCGATCCACAAGTAAAAAAGGATAGCGGTGAGGGAGCAGGTCCATAATGTCCAGGCTGACAATTTCACCATACTCAGGTTTACTAGTCATTGTTTTCTTGCTCGTTGCTCATCAATATTTTCTTAAGGGCTTCCAGCTCTTTTTCGAGCTTAGAGATTCGTTTGCGCATTTCTGGTAACTTGGGCGTAATGGTTGATACCCTGAGGTAGGTACTATGGGGCATGGCTGGGATACCACTCATATCCTTTCCAGGAGGCACGTCTTGGCCCACACCAGACTTGGCCCCAATGCGACTTTTGTCACCAATATGAATATGGCCGGCAAGGCCTACCTGGCCGGCTAAAACAACTTCGTTACCCAAGGTTGTGGAGCCGGCAATGCCTACTTGAGAAACTATAATGCAATTGTGGCCCACTTGGACATTGTGCCCCAATTGGACCAAGTTATCGATTTTAGTCCCCTGGCCTACTCGAGTTTCCCCCAAAGAAGCTCGATCAATGGTGGTATTGGCCCCAATTTCTACATTGTCTTCAATAATGGTGCGACCAATTTGTGGAAATTTGGTGAGACCGGATTGGGCTTGGGCAAACCCAAACCCATCACTACCAAGGACTACTCCCGCATGTAAGGTCACATTGTTGCCGACAATGGTTCCAGCCATGAGGCTGCAATGGGGATAGACAAGCACATTATCGCCCAGGTGGCAGTTTTCTCCAATATAGCAGCCACTAAAAATTCGAGCCCCTGAGCCAATATGAACTCCTTGGCCAATAAAAACAAAAGGGTAGATAATGGCATCGGGGGCTACCTGGGCCTCGGGGTGAATATAGGCCAGGGTACTTATTCCAGTGAGGCATCCCTGGTCCTGGGCAAAGAACTGCACGGCCCGGACAAAGTCCAGATAGGGATTGGTGCTGATCAGGCAGGAGTGCGTTTCTATGCCTTCAGCCAGGATAACTGCCGCAGCCTGCGTACTGGCCAACTGGTGCGCATACTTGGGGTTGGCCAGAAAAGACAGCTCAAAATTCTTGGCGTCGGCCAAGGTATTTACTCCCGAAATTTCAACATCTTTGCCCTGCCACGGGAGATGCAACAATCTGGCTAATTCTGAAAGAAGCATAGTCTATTATTTACCACGCATAACTTTATTGAGTTCTGTAATAATGGCCTGGGTAACATCCACGTGATCCTGGGCAAAAATAACGCCACTGGTTGGTGCATCAAAAATAATATCATAACTATTTTTTTTGCCATAATCATCAACTACTTGCACCAGCTTATCAATAATGGGCTTGGAAAGATCCTGTTCTGCCTGCTGGAGTTTGCGCTGATAATTTTGTCCCATATCCTGAAAATCACGAATTTTCCGCTTGTATTGATCTTCCTTGTCCATTTTTGCTTCTTGACTGAGCATCATGGACTGTTTTTGCAGTTCATCCTTTAAGGTATCCAGACTTTTCTTCTGGGCATCCAGGTTATCCTTCATGTCTTTGAACTGCGTTTTAAGTTGGTCCATGGCCTTGATCCCTGCCTCTGACTGGGCAATTACTGCTTTCATATCTACAATAGCAATTTTTGTGTTTGCGCTGACAGTAGTAGCCACGAACAACAGTAACACCATGATGCTAAAAATACGTAAACGCATGTAAAACTCCTTGTAATCTTTGATATTTTAGAAAAATTGTCCCACAGAAAATTCAATGCGACCCTTGCGTTTTTCACCGATCTTTACTTCATCCAGAGGATAACCGTATTCAAGACGTAAAGGCCCAAGGGGAGAGTACCAGCGTATGCCAACGCCCACACTTTTGTACCAGTCAAAGTCTATGGATTCTCTATCATCCCAGGTCTTGCCAATATCAAAAAAGATAAGTCCCAGGATACCCATTTCTTTATGGATGGGTACCAAGTACTCGAAGTTGGCAAAAATACTTTTGGTTCCTCCCTTTTCATCTCCCTCTTTATAGCCCATTTGTCCTTCTTTTTTATCATAGACAGGGGAAATGGTCCGGTCTTTATATCCTCGTACCGAGTCCATGCCGCCGAGATAAAAACGTTCAAAAGGCGGAATTCTTTCACTACCATTTTTCATAACATAACCAGCCTGGGCGTGGAAATGGAAAATGGTTTCCCAAAACAAGGGGTAGTACACACTGGCATCAGCAATATATTTAATAAAATTATCATCCCCACCCAACAGTCCTCCACCATATTCAACAGCGAACTGGTAGATAGTTCCTTTGGTCGGATTGATGCGCCGGTCTGTGGTGTCACGTTCTATGGACGCATAAAGAGCACTGGCCCAATTGTGACCTTCAATATCTTTAATAACCTTATCTGCATATTTATGCACATTTTCAATGGTGTAGCGTTCCAGACGATAGCTCCAGGAAAGAAGGCTATATTCCCCTAAAGGATAACCAAAGAGAAGGCGTCCACCCAGAGCTTTTTTGTCGTAATCCGAGTATTCATTTTTGGTATTGTACAAGCTTAAGCCAACACCAAGATCAGTATCATCATAGTTGGGATTCCAAAAGGTCAGAGTATAGTCCGAGGACTTGGAGCTAATAGTGCCGCGAAAACCAAGTTCATAGCCCATACCAAACAGGTTGCGTTCCAAAACCTGGCCTGAAAAGAAGACCTGGGCATAGCTTGAGTAGCCAACACCAGCCGAGAACATACCAGTTGGTTTTTCTTTAACTTTAACACGTAGATTTAAGGCTGTAGGATCTGCCGTTGGCTCGGGAGTAATGTCCACAGTATCAAAGTAGTCAATTTTTTGCAGCCGTTCATTGGAGCGCCGTAAACTTGTTCCACTATACAGATCACCATCAAGA
This sequence comes from Desulfovibrionales bacterium, assembly GCA_012727715.1. Classification (GTDB taxonomy): domain Bacteria; phylum Desulfobacterota; class Desulfovibrionia; order Desulfovibrionales; family Desulfomicrobiaceae; genus Desulfomicrobium. Next base: position 22,837 of record JAAYGN010000070.1, read on the forward strand.
AGGCGCATCTGACGACGGATAACATTGTCACGGGTCTTGGTGTTTCCTTCTATAAGCACACGATTGATACTTACCTTGGCACCCTTGGACATAATATAGGTGACAACTAGGGAATGATCTTCTTCATTGCGATCTATATTTACGTCTGCATCTGCAAAGGCATATCCAAAATCAGAGTAATACTCCGTAAGCTTATTTATATCACCATGCATTACCGAACGATCAAAATAGCCCTTCTTTTTGGCCAGGTCATCAAGATCTATAACTGCATTGAGATCTTCGGCAGTGGCAATGGTATCTCCTGCATACTCGACAGTGGAAACTGTGTATCGTTCTCCTTCCTCAACCTGAAAGACAACTGTGATTCCTTTGTCTGTATAACTTACCTCAGGATGACCTACGCGTGCATTTAAAAAACCTCGATTGGCATAATAGGCTTCCAGAGCTGCTGAGTCTCGATCAAGAATTTCTTCTCGCAACACACCTTTGCCTGTTAGCCAGGAAAACATACCCCGTTCAGACAAGGCCAATTGTTTTTTTAGTTCACGCTGGGACAATTGTTCTGCACCCTGGATAACAATATCTGTAACATACAGCTTGTTGCCTTCATCCACCACAATGTGCAGCCGGGCCCTTTTAGCATCAGCTTGTTCCAGTCGATAATCAACACTGGCGGCATAATACCCATCTTTACGATAAAGTTCACGAATTTTACCCATGTCTTCAGCCATAACACGAGGGTTAAGGACTGCACCGGTTTTGGTGGCCATGGCGGTCAAAATGTCATCAGCATCAATGGCCTGGGCACCCTCCACGTCAATGGCCTGAATGAGCGGTTTTTCTTTCACAGTGACAATCAGTGTTTTGCCTTTTGGCGTGTCTTCTGTGGCCATTTGAATGTCATCAAAATAACCCAGTTCGTACAAATTTTTCAGTTCTGCATTAATTGTGCGCGGATCATAGGGCTCACCAGGATGAATCTTCATGCGCATGAGTACCACATCATCATCCAGGATTTCATTACCACGCACTTCAATGGTAGCAATAAGATCCTTTTGGATAATCCCGGCCTGAACCTTGGTGACCACCTCATCAATGGCTGGTAAAAGGTGGATCAGGCCATCTTTAACAACATAAAAAGGCTGAGGTTCCTTGATGCCCAAAGCATTGACCAGTCGGACGTCCAGGCTGATGGTTTCTCCCACCTGGTTAAAGCTGCCATACAAAGCATAGCCTGCGTCAAGGAGTAGGGCCATGTCTCGGGCTACGGACAAATCAAGATATTCCACCTGGTTTTTTTGGAGCAGGTGCATAGTTTCTGTGTGCGGCACGACTTGAAGACCTTGTTCCATAAGTCGTTCAGTCAGCAACGTAGGCAGACTTTCTTCTAAATATCCAAGTTCTGGGCCAGCATTGACTGAAAAAGGCAGCACAACAACTTTGTTTGCTGTGTCCGCAAAAGTCAGTGCAGGACAAAACAAGATGAAAGCCAGGATCAAAGGCAGAAGCTTATTACGTTTCATACAATTCTCCGGAACGTAATTCCAGTCTACGCTGCATGCGTTGTGCAAGATCAGCATTGTGGGTCACAATGACCAGGGTAACCCCTTGGTCGTTATTCAAATGCCATAACAGGTCATTAATTTCCTGTCCGGTACGCTCATCAAGGTTGCCCGTGGGTTCATCTGCCAGAACTACCTGAGGTTGTAGCAAAATAGCCCGAGCAATGGCTGCGCGTTGTCGTTCGCCTCCGGATAGCGTCGTTACCCTGTGATGTAGGCGATGCGCAAGCCCTACACGAGCCAAAGCCAGGTCCGCTTGTGTCAGAGCCTCAGCACGGACCATACCGCTGATAATTCCAGGCATGGCGACATTTTCCCGGGCAGAAAATTCTGGTAACAGATGATGAAATTGAAAGACAAAGCCTATATTTGCATTGCGAATATACGCCCGTTCTTTCCACCCCAAGCTTGAGATATCCATCCCCTTAAAGGTAATTTGCCCAACAGACGGAGTATCCAGGGTGCCCATGATTTGCAAGAGAGTGCTTTTTCCTGAGCCTGAAGCTCCTACAATGGCCAGGGAATCACCTTCAGCTATCGTAAGATTTACTTCTTTGAGCACCTCAACAGTTTCTGAGCCTTGGGCGTAGGATTTGCCAATGCCTTGCAGGCAATACACCTCACTCATAGCGCAAGGCCTCAGTGGGTTGCATATTTGCCGCCTGTTTGGCTGGATATAAAGTGGCCAAAAAGCACAGAGCCAGGGCAGCCAGAGCAATATACGACATGTCCAGGATTTGAATTTTTACAGGCAAGTGATCCAGGTAATACACATCCATGGGCAGTTTAATAAATTGGTATCTTTTTAACAAGGAACAAACAAGAAGCCCCAGCCCAAAGCCTGACGTGGTCCCCACCGCGCCAATGAGGGAACCCTGTAAAATAAAAATATTGCGAATTTGGGCTGGTGTGGCACCCAAAGCCATAAGTACCGCAATATCCTTGGTTTTTTCCATGACCATCATCACCAAAGTGGTGATAATGGAAAAAGAACCCACCAGGACAATCATGGTCAAAATAATGGACATGGCCGTTTTTTCCAATTTTAGGGCTGCAAAGAGATTGTGATTCATTTCAATCCAATTGCGTACATACAAAGGAAAACCGCCCAAGGTTTCAAGCAAATGTTCGCCAGTTTTTTGTACTTGATCAATATCTTTCACCCGATATTCAATGCCGGTGACCACGTCATCAATAAAACCCAAAAGTTTTTGGGCTTCAGGAATGGAAATATAGGCCAAAGAGGAGTCATATTCAAACATGCCCGAATGAAACATGCCCACCACATGAAAAAAAGTAATTTTTGGTGAAAAACCTGCTGCTGACTGGCGGCCACTAGGTGACAATAAGCTTACCCTGCTCCCAAGGGTCAGTCCCAGGCGAGTGGCCAGTTCTTGGCCGACAATAATACCTGGTGCTTCCTCAGAAATGTTCAGGTCTGTAAGGCTACCAGCCACCAGATCTTTTTCTATAGAAAGCACAGTTCCAGCTGTGCGAGGATCAATGCCGCGTAAAACCACACCCTTGACACCCGTAGGGGTGGAAAGCATGACCTCATAATAAATAAATGGAGTAGCTGCGAGAATACCTTGGCTATCCAGACTTCGTTCCACAAGGTGGTCGTAGTCTCCCAGGGTGCTTTGGGTGGACCCAAGAATAAGATGGGAATTGAGCCCCAAGATTTTATCTCGAAGATTTTCACTAAAGCCATTCATGACCCCCAGCACCACAATAAGGGAGGCGACACCAATGGCCACGCCGAGCACGGAAATGAGTGAAATAACAGAAATAAAAGCCTGTTTTCTTCGGGCTAAAAGATAGCGCAGGGAGACAAATAATTCAAAGCGCATGATGGTTCCACAGGGACGAAATGGTCAAGCTGAAGAGGCTAAGCACTGGTTTCAGGGCGCAGCAGCGGAAACAGGATCACTTCCCTGATGGACGGTGAATCCGTCAAGAGCATGACCAGCCGGTCAATACCAATGCCCTGACCAGCTGCCGGGGGCATGGCATATTCCAGGGCACGAATATAGTCTTCATCCATGGCATGGGCTTCGTCATCCCCAGCAGCTTTTTCTCGGACCTGTTCTTCAAAACGCTCCTTTTGGTCATAGGGATCATTCAATTCTGAAAAAGCATTGGCCATTTCCTGTCCGGAAATGAAGAGCTCAAATCTGTCAGTCAGTTCTGGATTTTGATCGTTTTTACGCGACAAAGGAGAAATATCTGTGGGATAGTGATAGATAAAGTGGGGCTGAATCAACTTGGGCTCCACCAGACTATCAAAGATTTTGGCCTGAATTTTTCCCAATTTTTCATCCTGTTGTACGGTTTCGCCAAGCTTCTGGGCCAATTGTTTGCACTGGTCATAATCCTGATACACAAGAGGACTGACACCACCAATTTTTTCCAAAGAGTCATGAAAGGATGTGCGCTGCCAGCCATCTTTTAAGTCAATAATATGCCCTTGATATTCTACCAGCGGTGTTCCATTTATGGCTTGGGCCAGTTGGCAAAAAAGCTCCTGAGTTAAATCCATAAGGTCCACAAAATTGGCATAGGCCCAATAGAATTCAATCATGGTAAATTCAGGATTATGACGGGTAGAGATGCCCTCATTGCGAAAATTGCGATTAATTTCATAGACTCGGTCAAATCCACCTACCAACAGGCGTTTGAGGTAGAGTTCCGGTGCAATGCGTAAAAAAAGTTCGATATCCAGGGCATTATGATAGGTTTTAAAGGGCTTGGCTGTGGCGCCACCGGCAATGGGCTGCATCATGGGCGTTTCCACTTCCAAAAATTGACGCTCATTTAAAAAATTGCGAATAAATTGGATAATGGCCGTGCGTTTGCGAAAGATTTCTCTGGCCCGATCATTGACCAGTAAATCCACATAGCGCTGCCGGTAACGGGTTTCTACATCCTTGAGCCCATGGTATTTTTCCGGAAGAGGGCGCATGGATTTGGAAAGCAAACGTACCTGGGTGGACTTGATGGTCAGCTCACCGGTTTTGGTATGAAAAAGACTGCCTGTCACTCCGACAATATCCCCGACCTCAAATTTTTTGAAAATGGCATAATTGTCTGTGCCCAGGTCATCGCGTTGCGTATAAACTTGAATTTTTCCAGTGGCATCTTGAACATGAAAAAAAGTGGCCTTACCAAAGGAACGATACGCCATGATACGGCCTGCCACAGCAAAGCTCAATTTTTCTTGAAGAAGAACTTCTTCAGATTTGTCAGTGTTGTTGGCCAATACATCGCCGATTTCCGCAGTAGGGCGAAAATCATTGGGATAAAGGGGAATACCCGCATCAAGGAGGAATTGCGCTTTTTCCTTGCGATGACGCAATAACTGCTTTTCCGTGGGGGTATTGGGTTGGTTTTTTTGGGTCAAGGACAGTCTCCGTTCTTGCTGGTGAAGCATGATTGAACACAAATGGCTATTGGAAATGGGCACGGTCGTCAAGAAGAGGCAGGGAATCACTGCTACTGCTGTCTAAGGGAGGCACTGATTAAATCGAACTTACCATCATTTTTAGCGCAATTTCATGTCATCCCGAACGTAGTCGAAGAGCCTGCCCTGAGCCCAGCCGAAGGGATCCAGATTCCTCCACTCCTGCCACCCGTCGACTTTGTTCGCGGTCACAATTGGTCGGAATGACAGGATAAATCAACACTTCCCTCGAAGATACTCGTTGATGTGAAACTATCCGTTGCCAATAAAATATTTAATCAGTGTATCCCTAGGCAAAGAACAGGAGCATAGGTGTTAGCAAAACAGATCAGCTATCCAGTCGGGAATACGAACGGGCTTACCTTGCGCATTAACCACAGCATGTTGTGTACTGCCTCGTGCCAGAGTGATGTTTTTGTCCGCATTGGTAATTTCATAGACAAAGGACATGCTGGCTCTGGTTTTTCCAGATAATCCCGTGTGAATATGGATGATTTCATCATATCGGGCTGGAGCCAAATAGCGACATTGCGCTTCACGGACCGGCAAGAAAAATCCACGTTCTTCCACTACCTGGTAGCTTAGTCCCAAAGAACGAATCAGCTCACTGCGTCCGCGTTCAAAAAGATGCAAATAATTGGCATAGTAAACCACACCCATGGCATCGGTTTCTCCGTAAGATACTCGGTGGGTCAGCCAGCAAGATGGTGTGGGAAAAGAGGGGTTCATGGCCGGTTATCCAGGACAAAGGCCATGAGTTCCTGTCCGGATTTGAGGAAAGTGGGGCAGGCCTTGGCTGAGGCTTCAGTAAAAACAGCTGGTCCATCGGTTTGAGGTCGCCTGGGGCTATACATAACAAAGGGTACGGGATCTGGAGTGTGCGTGCGTTGAGTCACAGGTGTGAAATGGTCACAAGTAAGCAAAAAAATAGCATCCGTATCCTTTAATGCCGCAAGCATGGGAGCTGCAATACGCTTGTCAAAAAGTTCAATGGCCTGTTTTTTAAGTTCTGGGTCACCCATGTGTCCACACTCATCAGGGGCTTCCACATGAATATAGACAAAATCACCATGTTTGAGAAATTCCAGGGCTGCCTCGACCTTTCCTGCATAATTGGTGTCAATAAGTCCGGTCGCACCTGCAATGTTCAACACTTCCATACCCGCAGCCCGTCCCAGTCCCTTAACCAGGTCCACAGCAGAAATAACCGCACCCTGTAAGCCAAAGGTTTGGGTGAAATTGGGTAAATTTAATGGCCGACCCTGGCCCCAGGGCCAGATAGCATTCGCCTTGGAGGTGTGGTCTTTGGTTAAAAAAAGATGCGCTTGAGTCATAAATTTGGCCAAATTTGGGTGTTTGGCCAATTGTGCTAGATCCTCAGCAATAGGCTGGTCTAAAATATCGTGGGGCGGGCGAAGGGTAAGCTGTGCTGTAGGGCTTGTAGCACCATTTTCTTGCACCAGTAAATGTCGGTATTGAATACCAAGATAAGGCGTAAACTCTGTGCCTTGAGCCAGGTGAGTGAGATGTTTCAATAAAGGGGCTGCTGTGGCTGTTGAAATATGTCCAGCCGAGTAGTCAAGCATGGTGCCCTGGTCTGAAAAATCTGAAACACTGACCAGATTCATGCGCCAAATAAGATCATCAGGATGCAGCGCAAGGCCCTGGGCAGCAGCTTCAATGGGTCCTCGTCCCGTATGATATTGGACTGGATCATAACCCAACAAAGACATGTTGGCTACATCAGAGCCTGGTGCCATGCCCTGGGGTATGGTTTGGCAACAGCCGCATTGGCCATGGCTGGCCATAAAATCCATGGTTGGACATTGGGCAGCTTCCAGGGTGGTCAGCCCACCCAGGCTTTCCAGGGGCCAGCCACCCATGCCATCAGCAATGAGAAAAATAACCTTGGTCATCAGATAATCCTGTAATGAACCGGTGGTGCCAGTACAAAGCTGAACTCTTTAATGGTGTCCAGGGCGGCCATGGCGTTTTTCATTTGCGCAGAGTGCGTCAGAAAAACAATGGGTACACCAGCATCAGGCGCATATTGGCGTTGGACTACCTGGGCAATACTGATATTGTATTCACCCAAAACCCCGGCAATGGAAGCCATAACGCCCGGGCGATCTACCACAGTAAAGCGGAAATAATGCCGAAATACCGTCAGTTCTGGGGCCAGGATGTCAGCCAGAGGTAATCGTGTTTCCAAGAAGCCCGTATTGTTGGGGGGACAATCAGTTCTGGATAAGGCCAAGATATCAGCGAGCACAGCACTGCCTGTGGGCAAATCCCCAGCGCCCTGACCATAGAGCATGACTGGTCCCACGGCATTGCCATCAAGCAAGATGGAGTTAAAAGGGCCGTCCACTTTGGCCAAGATATGATCCTGGCGTAACAGGGCTGGATACACGCCAGCATGCAGAAGTCCTGATTTTTCCCGGACCTGGGCCAGGAGTTTGATGCGATAGCCAAATTCTTGGGCCAAAGCGATATCAAATTGTTCTACTTGGGAAATGCCGTTGATGGTTAAGCGATCCATGGGAAAATCCAGACCATAAGCCAGGCGAATCAAGATAACCAATTTGTGAGCAGCATCAATACCTTCAATATCTAAGGTTGGATCAGCTTCAGCATATCCCTTGGCCTGGGCTTTAGCCAGTACGGCTGCAAAATCCTCACCTTTTTCTGACATTTCCGACATGATAAAATTGGCCGTGCCATTTAAAATGCCGGTAATGGACTTGATCTTGTTGCCAGCCAGACTTTCTTTAAGGGTCTGGATAATGGGGATGCCGCCGGCCACACTGGCTTCATAATACAAACCCAAATTTTTTTGCGCAGCCAGCTCAAAAAGTTCTGGTCCATGTTCAGCGAGTAAGGCCTTGTTGGCTGTGACCACGGATTTTCCAGCACTCAGAGCCCTGGTGATCAATTGGCGGGGAAAGTCTATTCCCCCAGCCAGTTCTACCACAATGTCAATATCCGGATCATGAAGTAGTTCGTCCATATTGGTGGTAAAGTGGGTGTCTGGCGAAGGATGCACATTGCGGGGCTTGTCCAGATCACGGACCATGATAGTTTTGACCTTAAGGGTTTTTCCCAAACGGCGAGTGATCCAGTCGCTATTTTCCTGGATTATTTTGACCAGTCCCGATCCAACTGTTCCCAAGCCGGCCAAACCGAGATGAATGACAGAGTCTTTCACAATTTTCCTCCAGGCCAAGATGGCCAAAAATAGTGTCAGGCAAAAACGTCTGTAGCCAGACCCCGGGCTGCTGTCAAAAGTAGATCGCAAATGCTTTTTCTGGGGTTGACTGCTGTGCCCCATTCGTTTAGGTATTCTGCTCTTTGAACGGAGAGGTGGCCGAGCTGGCTGAAGGCGCTCGCCTGCTAAGCGAGTATAGGGGCTTAAACCTCTATCGAGGGTTCAAATCCCTCCCTCTCCGCCATTCCCGGAGGGTTGGCAGAGCTGGTTGATTGCACCGGTCTTGAAAACCGGCATACCTTCACGGGTATCTGGGGTTCGAATCCCTAACCCTCCGCCATTTTATCATTCTATATGGTCCAAGGAAGTCCAAAAAGTCAATAAAACCAGGCTTTTTGGACTTTTTTTGTTCTATGCCGTCCAAGGTAATCTTGTAGGATCCAAGAAATTTGTGTATATATTTGTGTATATTTTAGTGGAAAATTTTGTGTATATAATTTTATATACACATTTACATCTACAGGTGGTCACTATGCGCAAGATTACACAAACTTATTTGGCTGGGCTAAAGGCTAC
>JAAYGN010000071.1 GCA_012727715.1 Desulfovibrionales bacterium
GGCCACAATGGAAATCCACTTTCCAGCAGGCCCTGTAATGGTGTTAACCACTCGCTCTAAGGGATTGGAAAATTCTGTAATGCCATCTAATGCTTCCTGCTCTTCTTAAATTCCGTCTTCCAAATTCATCTTACGGGGATCAGGGAAAGGATCATGGTTTGCATGGACAATACGCGGGCCAGAATTTTTCAAAGAGTGCTTCGCATCCTCTGGTTTTGGTCTATATTCCTGAGCATTTTTTTGCATGATCTGGCATAAGGTGACATAGGCCATGGAGATACGCCCCTTTTCAGTAAGTTGCTCATAAATCATTTTCTTTGAAAAACCTTGAGCCACCAGTGATGCAATTTCATCTGCACAAGCCAGATATTCCACGTAAGCCATTCTACGCCGAAGTCGTTTATCTGAGGACATTTTAAGGCTCATTAGCATATTGGTACTGGACTTCACGGAGCTTTGTATCGAGTAGCACCTCAATTCTAAGGGGTATGGTTTCACCTCTCTCAATTTTCCTACGTATTTTCCTGTAATTTCTTGGGGTATATCCCAGAACTTCTGCCACCTTTTCATGAGAGCCAAAGCGGGCAAATAGCCCATTGACTGCATCAGACATAGTTTTTCTCCCGTTAAATTATCAAGAATTTCCTTTATAATATACCTTTATTTTCTTGTAGACAAGGTCATTAATTCCGGCTAGAGCCAAATCATAACTTCAAGAAAATAATGACAAGGAGAATCCATGAAAGAGGCCGACTATGCCCAACGAATTGAAAGAGCCTTTGTAGAAATTATTATCGAAAGGTCTGAACGAAAGGGCTTTAAGAAAGGAGAATTTGCTTCAAAGGTCTGGCCAGACATGACCCCGAAAGCAGCTGCAACGCGCTGGAACTCCATCCGCATAAAAGCATCGAATACAGGAAAACCGCAAAGTGTACCCATTGCAGATGCCCAGAGAATGGCTGATGTTCTAGGTGAAAACTTGAGCTATCTATTAGCTGTAGCCATTGAAAAAGCACGCAAATATTAAATACCTGCCTAATAAAAAAAGAAAATAAGGAGTATTTATATGAAAGACCAAGATAATGAACACTTACAAGACTATGAAGCCAGAGCAAATGAGTTTGTTGCCTTGACCATCAATGTTTGCGAGCAAAAACTGGCAGAACCAAAGACACCTACACCATTACACGGGGAAGCACTAACCTCAGCTGCCTTATGCCTGAGCAATTCTGTTAAAACTTTTCTAGCTGTGTCCCAAATTTCATCTAAAAAAGAATAGTATTTTTTTAACCCAAAACACAAGAATTTCTTGTGAAAGGCGATTGCTTTTAAAATGATCTCCACAACCCACATTAACCAAAACCAACAACTTTTTTGTGAGGCAATATGACTGAACCAATCACTCCCACTAGTCGTCCTGATCGTCTGCTTAGAAAGCCTAAAGTTTTGGCAATGCTAGGCATATCTCATGGAGCTTTATATGAAGGAATGAAAACTGGTCGTTTTCCTAAAGGATATAAACTTTCTCCAAGAGTGACCGTATGGAAAGAGTCTGAAATCCAGGCTCTTATTGAAAACCTGAGTCACGAATCTAAAGAGTAAGTTTTTGTTAGCCCAAAACCAGCTGCCGGACAAAAATACTCAGGTATGAAGAAAATGGATCAGACATAAATACAATTTTCATGATGTCATTTTTTATAGTCAGCAAGTTAGCATAACTTTATTTGGCAAAATCCTCCATGAACAGAGGTGGAAGGTATGAACACTTCTAGGATCAAAAACTCCTCAATCCTCACCCAGGCTGGCTTGAACTATTCCTCAAGGGACTGGATTGTTTTTCCAGTTGATAAAAATAAAAGACCGGTTTGCAAGTGGCAAGAAGAAGCGACCACAGACCCTGATGCTATACAACGATTATTTTCCCGACCAAGTGCTACAGGCATTGCCATTGCGACAGGTCCAAGATCCAAAATTCTTGTCCTGGATCTTGACCGTAAAAATGGAGTGGATGGTATCAAAACCTGCCAAAGTCTAGAAGATGAACTAGGAACACTGCCACAAACCTTGCAGCAAAAAACAGGATCAGGAGGCCTTCATCTCTTCTTCCAATATCCTCAAGATGTAGTGATCAGAAACAGTGCTGGTAAATTAGGCTCAGGCATAGATGTCCGAGGCCAAGGCGGATACGTAGTGGCTCCTCCTAGTCTCAACCAAGCTGGAGCATATGAATGGCTCAATGATTTTGAACCAGCTCCATTACCTCCTGCCTGGATGAGTTTGCTCATAGATAAGAGCAAATCAAAAACACTCTCATCCATCCTCTCTTCAACTACAAGTAGATATGGCCAAAAAGCCTTGCTCAAAGAAAGTTTAGCAGTGGCCAACACTCCTGAAGGCCAACGAAACAATGCTCTCAACATCTCAGCCCTAAAAATAGGTCAGCTAGTGGCAGGTGGGGAGATAGCCAGTTCAGATGCAATCAAAACCCTTATGGATGCGGCTATTATGTGTGGTCTTCCTGAACGTGAAGCATTCACCACCATCAGCAGTGGACTTAACAAAGGTATGACCGAGCCACGAAAAGGATTCCAAACGAGGACAAGAGACTGGAAAATGAGGCAAGAGCATGAACTTACTTCATTGCATTTATCCTACGAACAAAAGCAGTGGCAACCCACAACCAAGCCTTGGCCAATTCTTTCAGAAGATGCTTTGCCTGGCATAATTGGTAAATTCGTACATTTGGCCACAAAGGACAGTGAAGCTGATCCAGCCGCAGTCTTGGCAACTTTTCTTATCCGCATGGGAGTAGCTGTTGGAGGGCCAACAATAGACCAAAGACCTTATTTATACATTGGAGATACCCGTCATGAACCACGGATTTTTGGTGTAATTTGTGGTCAAAGCTCCAAGGCAAGAAAAGGAACAAGTGCTGGACCTGTGACAAGGCTATTCACTCTTACAGAACATTCAGCCCCAGTTCCTCCCAAAGGCGTCGGGAGCACTTCCCAAGGCCCACTGTCCTCTGGTGAAGGAATTGTCTACGCAGTACGTGATGAAATGCAGCAATGGGATGAAAAAAGACAAACTCATGTTGTTATAGACCCAGGAGTTGAAGATAAGAGGTTGTTTGTTTTGGAAGAAGAATTTGCTGCTGCCCTTAATGCTGGGAAACGTGATGGAAATACCCTATCCGCCACCTTGCGCACATTATATGACAGTGGAAATAGGTCACCTCTAACAAAAACTTCTCGAATTTCCTGCACTGGTGCCCATGTAGGTATTTGTGCGCATATTACTTTAGATGAACTGCACATTACTTTACCCAATCATGATATATTGAACGGATATGCTAATAGATTTCTCTGGGTACTTGCCAAAAGACAACGTTTAGTACCAATTCCCAAACGCATACCTGACCAGGAATTCAGTGAGATACAGCTAGAATTTTTCCGAAGTATTACCATGGCTCATGACATAGGCCTCATGAGCTTTACAGACTGTGCAGCATCATATTGGACAGATATATACGACGATCTATCCCAAGACACGCCAGGTATTATCGGAAGTGTCACAGCCAGAGCTGAGGCACAGGTTGTCAGGCTGGCCATGATTTATGCCATTTGTGATCAAAGCAAACTTATCAATATAAACCATATCAAAGCTGCCCAGGCTTTCTGGAATTATTGTAACGCTTCAGCTAGATATATTTTTGGAGATATTTCCCAAAACAAACTAGACCGCATCATTCACGAAACATTGATCAGTAGCGATATACCCCTAAGCCTGACAGATATACATGCAGCAACTGGTAGAAACCAGAAAGGAGAGCATATTAAGGCTGCATTACAACGGCTGTGTGACCGTGGGGTCATCACCTCAACTAAAATAATTGACCCACATTCCAAAAGATCTAGAACTGTTTACGCATTAATAAAATGTCTGGAAGGACAAAACTGAAATGTAAAAATCATCCCCTTTCGCATCTCTATTTAGCTTGTCTTTTTATTATAAAAATTCGTAAATTCGTAAATTCGTCAGGCCTTACTGACAGGAATGGACTAGAAAACTCCTTTGGGTTGTCAGAGACCAGATCGTTAAGTGATTTCTGTGTGGACTCAGCCCTTTGCATAACAGGAAA
>JAAYGN010000072.1 GCA_012727715.1 Desulfovibrionales bacterium
AGACTTTGATTCCCGTTTCCACGGGAATGACGCACCACTCCTGGCACAGGCCCACTTTCCTGGGCATGACGTTTTAGTCAGTATTTCCTTAACCTTAACTATAAAAACACTTCCGGTTCAGCCCGACGTTGGAATTTTTTATGTAAGTTGTGGGCAAACTCCACCATTTTTGGCTCCAGCAAAACCCTGGCCTCATAAGCGCAAACTCGCACACAAGCACAACAGCGCAGACAATTATTTTTATCCGTTTCCACACTGGATTGGGTGATGGTGATGCATTGGGTGGGGCAGACCAGAGCACATTCTCCACAAAGAACACAATTTTCAGCCAAGGTTTCTGGAGCAATGGGTGCTGGTGCCACACCTTCACGATAAGGGAAGTTGCCCGGTACTTCTAATTTGGGCCAGGTGGATAAATCTGGATATTGGGCCAGATTTTGGCCTACAGCCCGCCCCATCTCCTGAGCTTTGGACAAATCTTCTTGATCTGGCCGCCCAGCTCCAATGGGATGGGTGGGGGTGGAAAAGGAATGTTCACCCACAAAAGCTGCTCCAGCCACAGGAATAAAGCCCAGCTCCAGGGCCAGGTCTCGCAGTTCCAGTAACGCATCATCAAAAGCCCGGTTGCCATAGACCACGACCACAATGGCCGGGCGTCCTTGCCCAGGCCCCAACACACGCAAGCGTTGTGCAGCCAAGGCAGGTATGCGGCCACCATACACAGGCATACCGATGATCACTGGACCCTTACCCGATAAAGGCTCTCTTTTTTCTGGCAGGGTCAGGTCAATGATGGTCGCTGGTTCATCGGCCAAGGTGCTGGCAATATGGCGCACAATGGTGCGCGTAGTGTTGGTCGGAGAAAAAATAATACATTGCATGGGTTACCTCCTCAGGAAGCACTGATTACAATATTTTATTGGTAACAGCTACTTTTGCATCAATGAATATTTTCCAGGAGAGTATTAATGCGGTCATGTATAGACCCGTCCCGCGTGTCAAACAAAACTTTTTTGCACCAGACAAGAGGAATGCAGTCATGTATTCGGTATCTGGCCATACTGGCTGTACCTTGATGAAATACGTGCTTCCAGAACATTGTTTCTGTTTAATTGTTTGTTGAAAGCATCTTGTTCGTGCTTATCCACGCCATGTACCTGAAATTTATTCTTTGCGATATCCAGTCCAATACGGCATACTTGTTTCATGCCCGCCTCCAGAAGTTTAAGGATTGGTAGTAATACTTCCTTATGACACATCCGATGCCGATATACCAGTGTGGTAGGGGGTGGGTCTATCTCATCATTGCAAGGACTGCGAACGGAGTGTGGCAAGATGTGGCAATCCATCTTCTGTCCGTAGTCACTACCGTAGAGACAGACCTGTGCCAGGAGTGGTCAATCCGTGTCTTTCTGGGCTCCACCCTACGCAGGAGTGCCAGGGGACCCTAGATTTCTTTGCTCACTGCCTATGGTCCAAATGACAGGAAAGAGGGGGTCCGGTCCAAATGACAGGAAAGAGGGTTGCATCTCAAGTAGATCAGGCTCGTGCATTTTTTCCGCGGGGCTTATCCCAACCAAAGCGAGGCTTTCGTTTTGCCGTGGATGCACTGCTCTTGGCTTCTTTTGCCGCCAAGGATAAGGGGCAAAGAGTTCTTGATCTGGGCACAGGATGTGGAGTGGTGGGCCTAACCATGGCCCTGATGCACCCCCATTTTTTCATTACTGGTTTGGATTTGGACCTGTCCATGCTTGGTCATGCTCAAAGTAATGCTGTCAGGCTCGGACTTGTAGCCCGCTTTGGGCTGATTCGGGCTGATGTGCGCCATAGGGGTGGTTTAAAGCCTGAGAGCATGGACGTGGTGGTCTGTAACCCGCCTTATCGGGAATTGACCACAGGCCGTGCTTGTTTGGATCAAAAGAAAACCCAGGCCCGTTTTCAAAAGCAGGGTGGGCTAGATGATTTTATCCAGGCCAGCTTTTTTTTTCTGGGCAATCGTAAATCCAGCTATTTTATTTACTTGGCCGAAGCTGTGGATGAGCTCTTGACCAGCATGAGGGAGCTTTCGTTGCAGCCCAAGGAGCTCCTTTTTGTGCATCCCTTGGCTGATCGAATCGCTCGTCTGGTTTTAGTGCGTGCAGTAAAGAATGGTGCCCCAGGGCTTAGGGTGCTTGCACCTCTCATCATGCACGAATTATGTGAAGGAGGCGTGGCTCTGACAACCCAAGCTTTGAGTTTTTGTCCCTGGCTGGCCTGTAATCCCACATGTTCTTGAAATTATTTCTAACCTGGAAAAACTATGTCTTTCCTTGAGATCCTATTTTTGGCCATTGCCTTGGCCATGGATGCCTTTGCTGTAGCCTTGGGCACAGGGTTGGCTCTTCAAGAAGTTTCCAGACGCCAGAATTTTCGATTATCCTGGCATTTTGGTTTTTTTCAGGGACTTATGACTATTTTAGGTTGGCTTGGTGGACAGACCCTGCAC
>JAAYGN010000001.1 GCA_012727715.1 Desulfovibrionales bacterium
ACCAAAGGTAATGACACGAAACACAACAATGATGAGTGGGAATACAATCTGAAATCCCTGACCAATTATCAGGAGCAAATTGGCAGCAAAACCCAGACCCTCATGGTCTATCTACAGGACTTTATTGGTCAGTATAACTCCTTCCTGCAAGGCGCCAACACGGCCATTGCCAATGCCAACCAGGTCCTGACCAGCATTGCTCGAGGCCAATAAGAAAATTATCAGTAACCAATAAGCACGGCAGGCCTGAATATTTTCAGGATCCGCTCGCGAGGTACCTATGAACACAGCTCAAACTTCTCCTGTTGAGGCTCCTTTAACTGATGCCGAAATCCAGACCATTATTCAGGCCATGCACGATGGTGCTTCTATTGGCGATGTAGCCAATATCAGCACAGAAATGCTCGAAGGTCTCTATACCCTGGGCTACAATCTCTACACCACAGGCAACTTTACTGACGCAGAAACAGTGTTTCAGGCCCTGTGTTTGTACAAGCACAATGAAGTGCGTTTCTGGATGGGGTTGGCCGGGTGCAGGCAGGCCAATACTAATCTGCCTGGTGCTATTGATGCCTACTCCATGGCCGGAGTTGCCGCCGAACTGGCTGACCCAACTCCATTTTTATACGCTGCCAACTGCTACATAAAATTGGGCGATAAAGAAAATGCCATGGGCGCTCTGGAAGGTCTGCTGACCTTGGGCAATCCTGCAAATCCAACCCATGCAGAATGCCACACCAAGGCCAAAAACCTTCTGGACATGCTTAAAAATCAACGTTGAGGAGCTGGCCATGAGCACAGATTTTAGCATCAACAGATTGCAAAGCGGCCAAATTGACGCTTCGACTGCCCTGCATCAACTCAACGAAGTCTTGCAAAGAGCCCTGGACGGAACTGTTCCTCCAGCCCAAGACAGTATGGCCGTCAATGATATGCTCAAAACATTGGGTCTGCCGGTTTTGTCCACCCCGGTTGGCGGCATGTCCCTGGATGCTCTTATGAGCGCCATTGGCAACGAGACCCGTCGCCAGGCCTGCAAGGCCGGCGTGGACAGTCTGGAAGGCAAGGCTGCAGAACAAAAAAAGATTAATGAAGAGCAGCTGGAAAAACTGGGCGAACAACTGGAAAAAATGAAACAGCAAAAGGTGCTCAATGGTTTTTTAAAAGCGTTTAAGATCATTGGCATGATTGTTGGTGCCATTGCTTCCATTGCCACCATTGCTGTGGGCGCAATCACTGCTAATCCTTTGCTGATAGCAGCTGGAGTAATTGGTATGGCCATGACCATAGACAGTGTCTTGTCCATGGCCACAGACGGCAAAATTTCTATGATGGCCGGCTTTGAAGCTCTGGGCAAAACAATGGGCATGAGCGATGAAACAGCCCAATGGTTCGCTTTTGGCATGCAAATGGGCATTATGCTCATTTCCATTGGTGTCAGCATGGGTGCTGGTCTGGCCACCACATCGGCCAGTGCAGCCAATGTATCGTCTCAAGCAGCGCAACGTGCGCTGGATGTCACGATTATGGCACAAAAGGTCCTTAACTTCACCTCCGCAGGCCTGAGCGTAGCTGACGGCGCATGCACCATTGGCGGTGCTGTTATCCAGTACCAGGCAGACAAAATAAAGATCAGCGCCAAGGAGCTGGAGGCCATTCTGGAACGTATCCGAGAAGCCATTGAAATGGACAGAAAGCTGGTGGAAAGTGAAATGGAACGGGTCAATGATCTTATGGCCAAGGTCATGGATATTGTCAAAGGTTGTACAGAAACCCAGACCGCCATCCTGAGCACAGCCCCGACAATGGCCTGACAAAATACAACACTGACACCAAAAAATCCGGACACGTCCGGTTGTGAGGAATAACATGGCTATCACCAATGTACATCAAATCACCGGATTTGACGCCCAGCAATATAATTTGCTTTTGGAAGCGGCCAAATCAGAATATGTTTCCCAGGCCCAAGTGGACAAAGCATTGCTGGATGCAGTCAACGCCGGAAAGACCTTTGACCAGGCCATAAGCATGGTCACGACCTCTTTGCCAACTCTTCCCCCACCCATGGGCACAGGCACGGTCTGGGACAATGGGCTTCTTGGCCTCCCCTCCTTCAGTGCCAATTACCTGGCCATGATCGGCGATGTGGCAGCTCAACAACGCAGGCAAAGCGCAGAACAACGGGCAATGCAAACAGAAATTACTGTGAATGAAATCAAGGATCAGGCCAAAGAAATGCGTGCCAAAGCCATTACCCAGCTCTGCATTGGCATTGTCACCGGAACACTGAGCATTGCTCAGGGAGCCATGTCATTTAAGATGATGAAAAGTGGCTTGGACAAGAAGCCTGGTAGGCAGGCCTCCATGCTGCTCAACACCAAAGTGCAAAGTTTTACTTCAGCTGCTGGCGGGGTGACCGGAATGATGAGCAGCATCAATCAGGCGGCTGGCGGATTTTTTGATGCGAACATAAAAGCCCGTGATGCCAATATTGAACGCTCCAGAGCCATGAGTGACTCCCTCAAGTCGCTAGAAGATGCACTGCGTGAACTGGTTCAGAAAATGCTTTCGACCATGGATGCCATTCAACAAAGTACCAATCAGACCAGGACCAAAATTCTGGGATAACATGGAGGAAATCCTGGCGAAATCAAAAAATTATTGGCAACGCAGCAATCCACCCTTTACTGCTTATCTATCCGAGGCTGGCTTACTTTGTTACGTTACTGGCTGCACTGATGGTTAAAGCAGTGCAGCCCATACTATACATCAGCAACTGATATATCTATCAAAAATACAAAGATATTTGACAACAACGGCTGATTACACATACATTTCAGCCCAGGAGGCCTCATGTCCTTATCACAACACGCCGCCGACGCCATTACACGCGCTGCGGGCTGGGCCGCTGCCACACCAGATGACCAAGGTATATTTCATTTTCACTTGGAAGAAAATCTGGACATGGATTTTTTCTGTCCCGATGGACGCACAGGTATTTTTCTCAGTATTCTAACCACACTTCCGGATCAAGAAACCGAGGCTGATCAACTGGTTCTCCGTTGTGCCCAATATGTTGTGTCTTCCAGTAAAAAGCATACCTCAATTTTGTCCCTGAAATCAGGGCGCATCCAGTTACACCGCACTCTTGGCCTGGACAAATTGAGCAAAGAAGAACTCTCCCGGACACTACCTGTTGTTGCCAGAGATTTTCTTAATGATCTTGCCTGGTGGCATTCTGCTCTAGGCAATCAGGAAGGAAAATCCACACTCTCTTCGCCATTCAGTATAACTGGCATGAGCGCAAACTGGTCTCTAAGGCGTTAAGGCGCATGAACACAAAATCTGCGTATCAACTTCCCCCAATCCTTCTGACTTTTATATTCTTTCCCTGCTTTGTACTCACTATGGCACTGTACGCCCTGGCTGGCACAGATCACCCCAGCGGCCTAACAAAGCCATTTACGTACTATGCCGATAGACAGGATCTCAGCGTGGTCCTTATGAATTTCGCTCGTTTGCAAGGATTTGGAGCATCTGTGGCCCCAGAAGTACAAGGGACAATAAGTGGACGCTTTACCAGTATTGAGCCAGACAAATTTTTGCACGGTATGCGTTCAGCCTTTGGCGTGTCGTGGTATAAACTTGGCTCAACCCTGTATTTTTACAATGAAGCTGACATGACCAGAACTTTTATCACTCCCAGGGCGCTGACAGCAAATAAACTTTTTTCCATGTTACAACAGTCTTCTGTTTTTTCTTCCCAACTCCCCCCGGCCCTGGCTCCAAATGGTGAAATGATTGTTGTTTCTGGTCCGCCAAGCTATATTGCCCAGGTCATCAGCGCTGCCACAGCCTATGAAGAGGCCCAGATTTCCTCAACTATCATGCGTGTTTTCCCCCTTAAATACGCCTGGGCTGAAGACATGGCTGTAAGCAGCATGGATAAAACCGTAACCATTCCTGGGGTGGCCAGTATTTTACGCGCCATGATTAATGGATCACCCGGTTCTGCCACTCGGGTCACACAAAATGTGGCTACAGTAGATAAGCTTTCTGGCACAGGGCTGGCTGCCCAGGGCCGCGAAGACGAAAGCAGCTCAAAAGAAAGTAATGCCCCTACTCCTCAGTCTGGCGAAGCCAATATTATGGCTGATCCCAGGGTCAATGCAGTACTTGTCCACGACGCAGAATATCGCATGGACTACTATGCCAAGGTCATTGAAGACCTGGATAAACCAGTAGAGCTGGTGGAAATCCATGCCGCCATTGTCGATATTGATACCAATTTCAAACGTGACCTGGGTATCAACTATCAGGCAGCCAATCCCAAATCCAAAGGCTGGGGCGTTGGCGGAGAATTTTCCACCACTGCTGACACAATTTCCCCTTTGCCTGACCTAGGCACAACAACAGGACAAGGCCTCTCCCTCTCCACTATTTATACCATGGGATCAGACTATTTTTTGGCCCGAATCCATGCATTAGAAGAAGATGGAGAAGCCCGGATGCTGGGCCGGCCATCTGTGCTGACCGTGGATAATGTGCAGGCCACCCTGGAAAATACCACCACCTACTATATCCAGGTGGAAGGATACCAGGCCGTTGATCTCTTTAAGGTTGAAGCAGGTACGGTCTTGCGGGTCACCCCACATATTATCCACAACGAACAAGGTACTACATCCATCAAATTGGCGGTCAGTGTTCAGGACGACCAAAATGATAGTGGAGGCACAGCGACTACATTGGGCACTGTTCCACCTATCAAGCAAACAAAAATCAATACCCAAGCCATTGTGGCTGCTGGTCAGAGTTTGCTTATTGGTGGCTATTATTACGAACAAAAAGGCGAAACCCAAAGTGGTATCCCATTGCTTAAAAATATTCCTGGACTGGGCCAGTTATTCAAAACAACATCCAAAACCACCAAGCGCATGGAACGCCTTATCCTGATCACACCCAAAGTTGTTCGTTTGGATGATTTGCCCCCTATGCCTGAACGTATTGATGACCCATCCATGCACCAAAGCCCGACCCAGTCCGACTACTCAGAACGCAAACCCGCCCCCAAAGGGGGTTGTATGCGGCACGATGCGCCTCCAGCCCAGCCCAGCCTCCCTCCAGGTTCTGCTGAGTTACAAACTGCTCCCCGATCTATAGTGGATGCCAGCCTATGACTGTCCAAGGGGTCATCCGCCTCCGCGTATTTTCAGGCCCACACCTTGGCGCGGAAATAGTCCTGCCCGCAGGAGAAACTCTTATTGGCAGCGATGATTCCTGTGATATTATTTTAACAGACAATACTCTGGCCCCTCGCCATGCTCTGGTGCGCATTGATGCGCCCCAAGCTCAAGACGCAGAACCTCAGGTTTACATTCTTCCTGTAGATAGCCAGGTGCGCATGCAAAACCAACCTGTTGATTCGTCTGGCACAGACTGGGCCACTTCTACTACTTGTGTGCTTGGTTCCACAACCTTGGCCTGGGCTTCTGTTTCAGCCACCGATCCCTGGCAGAACCTGACCCAGCTCCTGTCTGAACCTGCCTCTATTTCATCTCAGGATGAGACTGAACTGTCCGTAGAGGAAATAAATGTGGATACGCCAACTTCTTTGCCTGCAAGCAACAAAATTGGCGAATCAGCACCTGAGTCTGCTTTGAAACAGCTGGTACAGCGCATTTTCAAGATAGTTTTTCGCACCATTGTCCTTGTTGCCTGCCTGGCTGCCCTGGCTGTGTCCTATGAATTTCGCCCTGGCGCAACAAAATTAGACAAAGAACAACTCATTGAAATTTTAAATAATCATGGGTTTTTCGACATGCATGTCGCCCAGGATGGCGGAGTACTGACTGTGCAAGGTACAGTAAAAAATGATGCCCAGCGTCTGCAAATACTGAAACTGGCCCAAAGTCTGCAATCTTCTGTACATCTGCATGTGCAGGTTCGTGCAGATCGCTCAGAGGCCATAGCCTATGCCTTTGCCCAACGGGGATTTTTTCCAGAAGTCGTGGAAAACCCCAACGGCAATAACACTGAGTTTCTTGTTCGAGGATATATGAAGGATAGCATGACTGAAAACACAACCTTTGCCTCTCTTAAAGAGGATTTTCATGCTGCCACTCCCCTTACCCTTGTGCGCCAGATTCGCCATGCTCAAGAAATAGCTGATACCCTGCACCCGCTTTTGAAGAATAATGGTCTTGATTTTACTCAGGTTAGTTTTTTGCCCGGCGTTGTTCTTCTTGCAGGAACATACACTCCTGCCCAACGAGAACAACTGGAAAGCATCATGGGAAGCATTCAGCAGCAACTTGAAATACCAATTATTTTTGAAATTGTTTCGACCAAGGCCCAACATGCACGCATTCATCAAGAATCTGCGCTAACGGAAACCATAACAATAGAAAATAAGGTAGAGCGTACTGAAGAAGCACAACTTGAGCCCACAGGCTTTGAAGTCACGGGAGTAACCATTGATCCACTACGTTTTATCACCCTGAGCACTGGCGAACGTATCTTTGAAGGTGGGGTATTACCTTCAGGGCATGTAGTTGAAAACATTAGTACCCAAGGGCTACGTCTTTCCAAAGACGGAATTCGTTTCACCTATACATTGCGAGGTGGCAATGAGTAACCCATTTATTTCTGTCCTTGATCTCATGGACAATGACCCATCCGGTGTAAGCCTGAAACCCATTCAGGATGAACTGTTGACCATGAATACACGTATTCGGAAGCAAATGGATGCCGGACTTGAACCTGCAAACATGGTCAAGGCTCAAGCTGTATATTCGGCCATACAAGCTGCTCAAAGCATTCTGCAAAAAATCTAACTCTAGTTGCGTAACATTCTCATATAATTTGAGAAAGGAGGCACATATGTCACTCTCAGGAACTCCAGGACTTAATCTGGGCAATCTTTTTGAAAAGGGTATGGATGCTGTCAGCAAACGTGGTACTGACATCGAAAAAAGGATGGCTGAACTCCAGAACCAGGAGTCTATCAGTCCTGAGGAAATGGCCATGCTTAATTTTCAGCTTGGTCAATACAATGCTTTGGTGGAAAGCTTAAGCTCTATCTCCAAAAGTATGAATGATATGCTTAAAAGCCTGGCTCAGCGTGCGGGTTAAGGAGTAAACAATGTTATCCACTCAAGAGTCACAACAACTGCTGGACATTGCTAACGCAGGCTGTACCAAAGGCCATATTGTGGAAGCGAGAACTATTTTTCATGCTCTCCTTGCTCAAAATCCTGATCTGATTCCTGCGTCCATTGGCCTGGCCTTCAGTCATATTGTGGTCAATGAATTTGAAGAAGGTGAGCGTCTGCTGCGTGAAAATATTTTGGCAGCACATCCCCATGATCAAGATGCCAATCTTATGTTGGGATTATGCCAAATTTTGGCAGGCAACAAGGTTGTGGCACAAGAAATTCTGCGACCACTGGCCCAGGCCGGGGGAAATCGGGCAGACCTGGCAGCCACGCTTCTGGAACAAGCCCAACACTAGTAAAAAATGGATTTTAAGGTAATTTCCAGTGCGGCCCACAAACTCCTTGCCGCACTGGAAAAAAGCAACAGTACCGATGGTGCGGATTTACGCTCATCTCAGGGTCCCGGTGGGACTCCTGATCCTGAATTGGTACGAGCTTTTGAATCTGCCCTGGCCCAAGGTCCAGAAGAAGTCATGGGCAGTGGCCTGGAAACTGGCAATATCCAACAGGTCACCAATCCACATGAATCTTCTCCAGGACAAATGCCTCAGGCTCTAAGTGGTCCAGATTCACAAGGAATGGATACGATGCATCTTGGCCTTGAAAACCCTGAACTCAAAGTACCGCATCAGGCCACTATTACCACGCATCAAAATCAGGATGTACAGTTTCCTGAACAGGGGACATTGCAGGAACTACAGCATATTATTGACAAAATCAGTACTGGCCAACTCAATGCAGAAGACTTGTTTCGTATGCAGTATTTAATTGGCATGCTCAAAGTACAAACAGAAAGCGGACTGCAGGTCTCACAAAAAACAGCCCAGGGTTTTGATTCACTACTCAAGCAGCAGGGATAACCTGCAGACCAGAAAGGATAGAACAGTGCTAGAATCCACTTTTCTTGTGCTTAAGAAACTCACAGCCCGGAATAACTACGCGTATCTCGTGCTGCTTTTGATGCTCGTCCTTGTGCTGACTGGATGCAAAACTGAGATATATCAACAATTAACTGAAGATCAAGCCAATGCCATGCTCACGGTGTTGCTCAAACACAATATTGATGCGCAAAAAGTGATGCAGGGCAAAAAAGGTTTTTCTATTACAGTTGATAAAAAACAGTTAGTACAGGCTCTAGAAATTTTAAAAGAAAACAACCTGCCAGGCTCAGACTTTTCCAGCTTGGGACAAATTTTTTCTGGACAAGGCATGATTTCCTCTCCTGCTGAAGAACAGATTCGCCTTGCCTACGCCATCTCTCAGGAGCTGGCGGACACCTTTTCGCGCATAGATGGTGTACTCACTGCCCGGGTGCATGTTGTTCCTGCGACCGCAGATCAAACCGTCGAACACAAAACCCCTCCTTCAGCCGGGGTCTTTCTGCGCCATTTGCCTGATTCCCCGGTCACTGAATTGGTGCCCAGAATCCGGGAGCTCACAGCCAAGGCTGTTCCCAATTTAAATCCGGATAAAGTTTCTGTCATGCTTGTTCCTGTACGTGAAAAAGTCAGTGTCCCCATGTTGCCACAAAAATACTTTCTGGGCATCCCCTATATGCCCACAGATGAGCCACCCTATATTTTGGCTCTTTCCATGCTGGTCACAGCAGTAACCGTTGCCGGAACAATTTTGCTCATTGGATTTGGTGTATTCAAACGCTATGTAAGAAAGAACAAAACACCAAAAGAAGAAAACGCCATGGAGTAATAGTAGTTTTTCCTTGAAGAGATACCTAGTGCGCACATACAGGCGGCATTTATGCACAAAGACTTTTTTATTCATATTATCAAGCATAAGCCCGAGCTTTTCCAGGCTATTTTACGCTTTAATGCCTCCTGTCTCCCCACGACAATACCACCAATCCCCGGAGCATTACAGGCATTGCCTGAGGAAAACGCCAAGGCCCTCTGGCAGGCTCTTCTTGAGAAAAACAACCTCTTTCAGCGTTTTGGTTTTCAGCACCAGGTATCTTCTTTTTGGGATTTTACTGAGGAATCCAGACGACTGGTCTTGGTGGAACCTGATGCCATGGAACAGGCCATCCAAATGTTCGGAGCAGCCATCCATGCTGAACAGATAGCCCAGGTCATTGGGAAAGATGATGTCTTAGCCTTACGCGCCCACATTACACCACAAGTCCTTGCTTACGCACTACAACGTGGACGCTACCAACTTGGTACAGTGGCACGTATTTTTCGTTCCTTGGATACTGTGCTGCCTTTGCATCAGCGCATTATACTCCATGGTCGTCTGGCCGTACAACTGTGCATTGCCCCATGGCCAGAAGCATTACGCACCATGTGTTCCTCCTGGATACATCAGGTACTGGACGCAAATCCTGATTCTATGGATGCGTCAGATTCCCTTTTCCTGGAAAAGGACAACCTTGGACACCTGGTAGAAAATACCAGAAAAATCTGGTTTAGCTTTAAAAAAATCCTGCTGAAGGAGGTTGTGCCACAATGGGCTCCATACTTCGAATAACTGCCAATACAATCATGCCAGCCCCTGGACAGCGTGTGCTCAAGGAAGCAGACCTGATGGTGCTTGGGCAGGCCCAGTCTATCCTTGATCTGGCCCAGGATCAGGCCAATCAAATTCTTCACGATGCCAAGGCTACCTATGAAGAGCAGCGCGAACAAGGCTACCTGGATGGCAAAACCGAAGGCAAGATGGAACACGCTGAAAAAATAATGGATACAGTGCTGTCCTCTGTGGAATTTATTGAGAATATTGAAACAACCCTTGTGCATGTGGTCAGCCAGGCCATACGAAAAGTTATTGGCGACCTGGAAGACAGCGAACGCATTGTGGGTATTGTGCGTACTGCTCTGGGTACAGTACGCAACCAACAGCATGTTGTCCTGCGCGTTGCCCCGGCTGATGCAGAAGCCGTAAGCAAGGCTCTGGCTGGTTTACTTAAATCCTCACCAGGAGAAAAAAGTTTTTTGGAACTTGTCCCTGATGCTCGTCTGGATCGAAACTCGTGTATTCTGGAAAGTGAGCTGGGCGTGGTGGATGCAAGCCTGGAAACACAACTCAAAGCCCTGGAAAACGCATTTCATGCCAGAATTAAACTGTAACGAGAAAAATCATGTCCTTTGAGTATATTGGCACTCTCCTGGAGGAAGCAGTTCAAACAACCACCTCAGTAGAAATACGAGGCCGGGTAGAACAGGTTGTAGGCACTATTATTCGGGCTGTTGTGCCGGGGGTGAAGGTTGGTGAAATTTGTATGTTGCGCAACCCATGGGATGACTGGACCTTACAGGCTGAAGTTGTAGGCTTTGCCAAACAAACAGCTCTGCTCACTCCTCTGGGTGATTTACAGGGTATTTCACCTGCCACAGAGGTTATTCCTACAGGTGAAATCCATTCTGTTCCTGTGGGTGAAGACTTGCTGGGCCGTGTACTGGACGGGCTTGGCAATCCTATTGATGGTGCAGGACCACTGACGCCACGCACTCGCTATCCAGTGTATGCTGATCCGCCCAATCCCATGCTCAGACGCATCATTGATCGTCCCATTTCCCTTGGACTGCGTGTCCTTGATGGGATTCTCACCTGTGGAGAAGGCCAACGTATGGGCATTTTTGCCGCAGCAGGTGGAGGAAAAAGTACCCTCTTGTCCAGTATCATCAAGGGCTGTTCTGCTGAAATCTGTGTTCTGGCACTTATTGGTGAACGTGGGCGAGAAGTACGGGAATTTATTGAGCATGACCTTGGTCCAGAAGGACGGAAAAAGGCAGTACTGGTTGTCTCCACTTCTGACCGTTCGTCCATGGAGCGTCTTAAAGCTGCCTACACCGCCACGGCCATTGCTGAATACTTTCGCGATCAGGGAAAAAGTGTATTGCTCATGATGGATTCAGTAACCAGGTTTGGACGCGCTCAACGTGAAATTGGCCTGGCCGCCGGAGAACCTCCAACGCGGCGTGGTTTTCCACCCTCGGTTTTTTCTACCCTGCCCCGCCTTATGGAACGGTCTGGCAATTCAGATAAAGGGTCTATTACCGCTCTCTACACTGTGTTGGTGGAAGGTGATGATATGACCGAACCCATTGCTGATGAAACCAGATCCATTCTGGATGGACATATTATTTTATCGCGTAAACTGGCTGCTGCCAATCATTATCCAGCCATTGATGTGCTGGCCAGTGTAAGCCGAGTGATGAACACCATTGTCACCAAGGAACATAAAACAGCAGCCCAAAAACTCAGAAAAATTTTAGCCAAATTTGCTGAAGTGGAATTACTGGTCCAGATTGGAGAGTACAAAAAAGGCTCGGACCAAGAGGCAGATGAAGCTTTAAGTAAAATTGATAACATTAATGCATTTTTACGCCAAGGATTAAATGAATTCAGTACCATGAATGAAACCATACAAGCACTGACCAAGGTGGTCACATAAGCGTATGGCCCGGTACCCTCTGCAACCTCTTTTGTCTGTACGAAAATATCGAGAAGATGCAGCACAGACACGTTTGCGACACGCTGAACGCATACTACAGGAAGCACACGAACTCCTGGAAACCAAAAAAAAAGAGCTGGATGACTACCGACAGTGGTGCATGGAAGAAGAAGACAGACGATATGCATCCATCATGAATGAGCTGCTGTCTTTGGATGATCTGAATACCTTCAAGGCCGGGTTAGCGCGTTTGGGTGAAGATGAAGTACTCCGTGAAGAGGCAGTATTCAAA
This sequence comes from Desulfovibrionales bacterium, assembly GCA_012727715.1. Taxonomy (GTDB): domain Bacteria; phylum Desulfobacterota; class Desulfovibrionia; order Desulfovibrionales; family Desulfomicrobiaceae; genus Desulfomicrobium. The sequence goes on from JAAYGN010000001.1 coordinate 11,918, forward strand.
GCCAGACAAGAACGAGACCATGCCAAGCAGGCTGTACTAGAAGCAAAAGAAGCACTGCATCTGGCCCAGCGGGAAACAGCCCGCATCTTGGCCCACAAGGATATTTGGATCGAAGCAGAACGAAAAGAAGCAGAGCGCAAAGAAGATTTGGAAAGTGAAGAATTTAAACCATTGCCCGTAGGAACAATGGGTGAAGTTTGAGAGAGGCCAGGGCCAAGGAGGACAATATGAAATTTACAAAAATTGATGGTAACCAGCTGGAACAGACAGCACAACCAGCCTCATCATCACCTCTTCCACCCCCAGACAAAAAGACAGTGGAGTCTTTTCAACATTCATTGCACAAACATGATGAAGAGGATGGTCAGCAGCAACACCCGCAGACACCAACTGACTCCATAGCCAGCCTGTTCAATCAACGCATGGCACCCATGCCTGAGTCTGTATCTGCCTCGCAACCAAATCCACTTCCGAGTCCTGACCTGGATCAACTGGTAGATCAGATTCTGGTTGGACGCAGCGCTGATGGCGGACATGAAATCCGCCTGCATATCGACCCAAAAATTTTGCCTGGCACAGAAATCCATATCCAACAAAATCAGGATGGCTTTCTTCATGTGCATCTGATTTCAAATAATGCTCCTGCTTTTCAGACATTGGTATCCAGCCAGGATATACTCCAACAGCGCCTTCAAGACTCGGGTAGTCAGGCCCGTGTTACCGTCAGCTCTGGAGCTGAGAGTGAAAACAATGACAGTAACAGACGATCACGCGGTTATATTGCCCCTGCCGATGAACGACCCTCATAGGATATATTATGCCTGATCATCATATTGCGCCCTTTGTTCCGCCGCCCCGCGATCCTTTGCAGGCACATCTGGATAACATGCTCCTTACGAGGCAACACCCGTGGACTTTTCTGCTCTGGGACCATCCTCTTTTGCTATGCCCAGACCCAAGCCCCCTGGATTTTTCTCCTGTGGCCCATACCTGTATTCATGTAGGAGATCAGAACTGGTACCTGGAGCTGGACAGCCTGGATTGTGTCTCCTGCCATCCGGCTTTGGCAGATCTTCCAGCACGCATCTCCTTGCCACAAGAAGTCCAGCTTGCCCTTTTAGACCTGGCCTGTTCGTCTGTGCAGACCATGCTTGCTCAACTCATGAAAACGCAGGTGAAATTTTCTGAAACTGCCTTGGGCCCTGCTCCACTATCATCAAAGGTGAGTACTCTTTCCTTGAACCTGAGCAGTGCGGATTCATCTCCAATCATATCGCCCATGTCAGTACGCATTCATGTTCCAAGTCGCCACAGTGCATTGTTCCTGGCTGATCGTCTGGCGGCCCTGCCCCTTGGGTCCAAAAATTCTCTCCCTCATGATCTGTTTACTAAAATATGCCTTGATGCTGGGTCCATGATCCTTACCCTGTCCGAACTTATTGATCTGAGACCAGGAGATGTTCTCCTGCCTCAAGACTATCCCGCAGCTCAAGGAAGAATTATCTTGCGCCTGTACTCTGGACCATCAAAGGTGACGAACACCTCTAGGTATCAAGACATCATGTGTACAATTCAGGGCAACCAGGCTACAATTGTGACTATAACACGCACAGCAAAGGAATCTGCCATGACCACCGATCCATCCGCCCCTCAGCCCGAAAATTCACCCACAAATACTGACGCACCATCTGCCACCACTGAGACTGAAATCACTAAGACTGAGGCCATTGACACAGGAGCCATAGAGGTTGAGCTATGCTTTGAGCTGGATAGGCAGCAGATGAGTATTGCGGATATCGTAGCTCTTGTGCCTGGCTATACCTTTACTTTGGGCTGTGACCCTTTGGCTCCTGTAGCCCTACGAGTTCATGGCCTGGTTGTGGGCACAGGCCGTTTGGTTGATATTAATGGCATATTGGGCGTTCAGATCACAACCCTGACTCAGCCCGAGGGACAGAATGCTGGGCTTTAATCCAGTCTATTTTCTCCTGGGCATGGCTGTACTGGGCCTTGCCCCGTTTTTACTCATGATGGTCACCTCCTATGTTAAAATCGTGGTGGTCACATCCCTGGTGCGTAATGCCCTGGGCGTACAGCAGGTGCCGCCGACCATGGTTCTTAATGGGCTGGCCATAATTTTGACCATTTTCATCATGGCCCCCATGGCCATGAACACCATGGCATTGCTGGAAACAGTTTCTATTGAAGGTAATCCCACCCCCAAAGAAATGGGTGAAATAGTGCAAACCATTTCCCCACCTTTGCGGCAATTTCTGGCGGCCAATGCCAACGAGTCCGTAACCCGAGTGTTTATGAACACTGCCAAACGCATGTGGCCCCAAGAGCTCCATGACCGCATCGCACCCGATAATTTTTTTATTCTGGTTCCCTCTTTTACCATTTCTGAATTAACGAAAGCCTTTCAAATCGGTTTCTTACTGTATCTACCTTTTGTAGCCATTGACCTGATCATTTCCAATATCTTACTGGCCATGGGCATGATGATGGTTTCACCCATGACCATTTCCCTGCCCTTCAAACTGCTGCTTTTTGTGACCCTGGACGGCTGGATCAAGGTCAGTCAGGGTCTGCTGTTAAGTTATGCGCAATAAATAAAAGGAGAATTCTATGCATATAGATTGCATCAACCAAGACGAAACAGTCATTATCAAAGCCGTAGGTAGCATGGATGCCACCACTACCAACATCTTTGTCAATGCCTGCCAAGAACAGCTCGATGCAGGAAAAACCAAGATGGTTGTTGATCTTTCGGGGCTTGCATACATCAGTTCTGCCGGATTGCGCGGTGTTTTAACGGTTCTAAAGTCGGGTCGTCCTCTGGAAGCCCTCATTGTTTTTTGCTCCTTGCAGCCCATGGTTGCCGAAGTATTCAGAATCTCAGGATTTACTACCATGATGCCCATTTTTGATACTCTTGAAGCTGCCCTGGCCAGCTTTTAATCAAACATAAATCATGCCCAGCCTGACCGTACCTGCCAACTTGGAACAACTCTCTCAGGTCAAAGAGTATATTCACACCCAAGTTCCCAAGGATTACACCTCAGTCCTTGATCACATTTTGTTGGCTGCTGAAGAACTGCTGGTCAATGTGTTTACCCACGCCTACCAGGAAGGACAGGGGCAGGCAGAATTGCATTGTCGCGTTGTTGTCCACAATAAAAAAGAATATCTGTGCCTTACAGTTAAGGATTGGGGGCCGTATTTTAATCCCTTTAGTAATGCGCCTGATCCCAATGTGGACCTCAATATCGAAGATCGTCCCATTGGAGGCCTGGGTATTTATCTGATCAAAGCCATTACCGCACATACCGAGTATAAACGTCTAGAAGATACCAATATTGTTGATCTTTATTTTGAAAAAAAACTATGACCAAGGAACTTTGTTTTTTTCTATGTACTGTTATGAGCCTCATGCCCTGGGTCTGGGGATATGCGGGAGAAATCCCTGATCAACCCGGAGTTACTTCAGGGATTGTCCACGAAAAAGTCAGTACTGGAGAACGTCATGCCCTGGCCCTGCAACCCCATTATTCTTCCAGACAACCCTATTCTTCTGCCACTCCACTGCTATCTCCTCCGCAAAAAATTACTGAAAACCTGATCCAGGACATGGATATTTACGCTTTGTCACCACATGCCCATTTGTTGGCTCAACCACGCATGGTTTCACCATTAGTGGTTCAGGAAGCCATCCAGGGCCGATATCAATTGCCTAGTCAAGCACAGTGGCAAGATATTATTGAAGATTCCAGCAAGATTTCCGGAGTGGATGCCAAACTTATCGCTGCAGTGATCAAGGTTGAATCCAACAACAACCCCCAGGCCATTTCCCCCAAAGGTGCCCAGGGCCTGATGCAACTCATGCCCAGTACACAAACCTATCTTGGTGTTCTTGATCCTTTTGACCC
>JAAYGN010000073.1 GCA_012727715.1 Desulfovibrionales bacterium
GGTTTGAAGGTATCCAGGTGGACCATTCTTGGGGACGAGACCTGGCCAGGGTATCCAAAAGTTCCAGAGTTTCTCTGGAAGTGGAAATATTATGCCCTGGCCCTGGTGGGCAATGCAGACAATGCAGCCCGCCCTGTTGCACAGAAAATACTGCCCGCTGCTGTGTTTGCAATACACAGCCACATTGGCGACAAGTCTGTAGGTCAGGCTGAAATCCTTGGGCAAAAGCCATTTTGGCTCGAAATAACAGGGGCACAAACCACGAGCCAGGTCCTGGATGATCCAGGGCTTGCAAGGTTTCTAAAAGCAGGTGGTAGGCTGAATCTGCTCCATCTGGGGGAAAGGATAGGGATTCAAAAAAACGGATACAATTACTGACCATACCCAGCTTATTGAGGTCTTTTTTCAGATGGGTAAAGCCATTGATGAGGGTCCCTTCTTGCAACAAATGGTATTCCTGGCGTCGATCCATGGTCACCCGAAAATGAACCAGAGATAAGGGGTCAAGACAACCACAAAAGCGTTGCCGGCTGTGACGACCACCAAAGGCAAAACCGGTGAGCAGTCCATGGGTAGGAGAAAAAAAACGGACCCAACAGTCCGCTTCTTTAAAGGTGCCAACGCGTAGCACTAAAACATGTTCGGAAAATTCCATATCCAAAAAGAAAATTATTTGACAATCAAGGTTCTGACCTCGCCAGACTCACCATCAAAGGGGTAAGGCTGGCCATCAAGTTCCAAGGTAACGCCACCTGCATTCCCAAACTTCACGGTCAGGCTAGAAGAAAAGTTGATGGTCGCGGATTCTCCTTTGCGTAAAAAGTAGTCCGTGACACTATCATCAGGACGGGCTTGTAACCAGCTGGCAGCATGAGCCTTGATGATCAAAGTATGGTTACCGGAGGCTGCTACAGTGGCGGTTGTGATTTTTTCTTGTGGGGTTGCGGCCTGATTTGCGGGTGCGTCTTCTACCTTGGGCTGATCACCTTCCTGGTGGGCAGTGTCAATTTTGGAGGTCTGTTCATTGGTTGCATTGGTCAAAGCGCTGTCCTTGGCCACGACTGGATCTTCTTCGGTGACTGATTCCTGGGCCAGGGTTTCATTGCCTTGAGTTTCACTGGCATTGACTGCTGGTAGTTCTATAGACTCTTGCTCTGCATTAAGCATTGGAGCTTGGGGCAAGGCAGGATTGGTCATGGTTGTTGCAAACACTGTATCCTGGTTTTCACTATCTAGGGCTGTGGCGTTGACTGTTTTTTTTCCCCAACCATCTTCATATCGTGTATAGAAATACCAGCCACCAACACCTAAAACCAGGACACCCACAATAGCTATAATCCAGATGAAAAAAGACTGCCTGGGGTATTGGTTATGCCTAACGCTGACTCCCAGAGAATAGGTTTCTGGTGCTTCAGCATCAGGGGGCAAGGGGTACTCTCGGCTAAAGTGTGTGCTTAGTTCTGAAGCATCAAGGTTAAGAAGCAGGGCATAGCTTCGCAAAAAACCACGCGCATAAACAGGGTGGGGAAAGCGATCCTTGTTGCCTTCTTCTAAAGCCACAATGACTGACTGACCAATTTTTATTTGGTCTTCCACAGCCGCGATAGTTAGCCCTTTTTGTTCACGGGCTTCGCGAAGCATTTTTCCGATTTCAGTGAGTTCCATTTTCGGTATGCTCCATAAAGATAACTAAAATTTACAAACGCTTGTCAATAAGCGCTTTGGCTCTCAGGCCAGCCATGTATTCCTTGAATCGTTCTTCCAGTTTGGGACGCATAATTGCTTCGCGTATCTCATCCTCTACACTGGATAAAGACCTGTTCTCACCCTCTTGCTCCTGAATCAACTTCAAAAGAACCCATTTGTCCTGAATGGCAAAGGCAGGGCTGAGATCGCCCGGAGTCATGTTCCGTAAAACGACTCGCCATGGTTCATCAAGTTCACGCCAGCGTACACCGCGCATGAGCCCTGCATCTTCCTTGTCCCCAAGGGAAAACTTGGCCACAGCATCATCAAAAGTCAGCTTTTTCGTGACCAATTGTTTGTGGATTTCTTCTGCAAAGGCCTGGTCACTCAAAATAACAAGTTGCAAATCCACAACTTTTTCAGCCACAAGCTCAGGCCGATTTTGAGCAACATAGGCATCAATTTCTTCCTGGGTGACCACTACTTTGCGGCGCACCATATAGGCCAGAATCTGTTGGCGAATAATTTCCTGGCGACTACGCTCTTTGAATTGTTCCGGGGTCAACCCCTGCAAGCGCAAACTTCGCGTAAAATCTTCGTCATCCATTTTTCTGCGGGCTTTAAATTGCTGGATTTCATTTTCTATTTCTGCATCTGAAACCTTGACCTCCAGTCGTTCTGCTTCCTGGCGTAAAATAATATCATCAATCATGCCATCAAGCACATCATTGGCAATACGATCAAGGATTTCTTGGTCAGGTGTTTCGCCAGAAAAAGCGCGCACAGTCTGTATTAATTCTTGATAAGTAATGATTTCGCCATTGACCACTGCAATAATTCGATCAACAATTTGTGCTGCTTGGGACCATCCTGCCCAAAAAAATACGATTCCCAAAACAACACTGCTCAAACGTATTTTCATAAACTCGCCTTGTGCAACAAAAGGTTGAGGAGTGATTCCCTCAGGATAAAAACCAGATCTGAATTGTAATAAACAATCTCTACAGCTATTGTGCTTGTCGTCCTTTTTTCTCCTACATCCCAGAGCACGCGGCGTCTAGTTCTAAAAATAGGCTGGCTATGGGCACGCACCATGGCAAATCAGGTGGTGCTTTCAGCACTGTGTAAAACTTGCTCTTGAAGCTGCTTGAGGATGTTTTGGAGCAGATGGAGGGCTGCTGTAGTGGAATTTTTTGCAATTTTGAGTTCCAGTTTGGCTGGAGGAAACATTTGGGCATACTGGTTATGGGTGTTGACCCAATGAATGAGTTTACCTAAATCCAGGTTATGTCGTGTTTCATCCCAGTGCAAAACAGCCTTTTCTGCAAACAAGTCAGCCCGTATCACACCCAGTCTGCGTGCGTCTATTTTAATCATAAGCACAGCGATAAAGGTTTGTAATGTTTCAGGTAAGATACCAAAGCGATCACGGAGATCATCGACCATGTCAGCGATACAGGCCTCATCATGGCAGGATGACAGGGCTTTGTAATATTGTAAACGTTCTTGGCTATCGGGGATATATTCTTCTGGAATAAGGGCTGGAAAACCCAGATGCAGTTCAGGGTCAATAAAGGTTTCCACCTGACCACCACGCAGTCGGCGGACCTCCTCTTCGAGCATATCTAAAAATAGATCCAGCCCCACTTTGCCCATACTTCCGGATTGGGCTTCACCTAAAATGTTTCCAGCCCCACGTAGCCGCAAATCTTCCATGGCCACTTTGAATCCTGCTCCAAGGTAGTCCATGTCCAGGATGATTTTTAGCCGCTTGCGAGCTTTGGCCTGTAAATGATCCAGGTCTGGAATAATAAAGTATGCGTAAGCCTGCTCACTGGAACGGCCCACCCGGCCTCGGAGTTGGTAGAGCTGGCCCAAACCAAAAAGCTGGGCCTGATCCACAATCAAGGTGTTGGCCCTGGGAAAATCAAGGCCTGACTCAATAATGGCTGTGCAGACCAAAATATCCAGCTCCCCATGCCAGAATTTATGCATGGTTTCTTCCAGATCATGGGCCTTCATCTGGCCATGCCCCATGCCGACACGGGCTTGGGGTACCAGGGAGGAAACAAACTCCACAACCCTTTCCAAACCTTGAACGCGATTGTACACCCAAAAAACCTGTCCACCCCTGGCCAGTTCTCGTTCTAAAATTGCCCTGAGTTGTTCAGGATTTCGTTCCATAAGCGAGGTTTCCACAGGTTTTCGATCCTGAGGGGGTGTTTCTATGACACTTAAACCGCGCAAACCAGACAAGGATAATTGCAAAGTTCGGGGTATGGGAGTGGCTGTGAGGGTCAAAACATCAATGGTGGAGCGCATTTTTTTGATGCGTTCTTTGTGCTGAACTCCAAAACGCTGTTCTTCATCCAAAATAAGCAAGGTCAGATTGGCAAATTCAACATCCTTGGACAGCATGCGATGGGTACCAATCAAAATATCAATCTGCCCACGTTTTAACGCAGCCAAAGTGGTTTTTTGCTGGGCAGCAGGCACAAAGCGGCTCAACAGACCTACAGAAAAGAAAAAAGGCTCCATGCGTTGGCGAAAAGTTTGATAGTGCTGTTCAGCCAAAACCGTGGTGGGGCATAACAGGGCCACTTGTTTGCCATCCAAAACAGCACGAAAGGCAGCCCGTAAGGCCACCTCGGTTTTGCCAAAACCCACATCTCCACAGACCAAACGATCCATGGGTTCAGGCTTTTCCATGTCTGCCAAAACATCGAAAATAGCCTTTTCCTGATCTGGGGTTTCTTCAAATCCAAAGCTGGCCTCAAACTCCCAATAGAGTTCAGTAATGGGATTATAATGAAAACCCTTGGCAATTTTTCGGAAAGCATACATTTCTACCAGGTCCCGAGCAATTTTGGCAATGGCTTGCCGGGCCCGTTCCTTGGCTTTGGTCCATGCAGTGCCCCCCAGCTTGTCCAGAGCAGGCGTGGATCCTTCAGGTCCTTTGTAACGTTGCACCAGAGCCAGACGGTCCACAGGCAGATAGAGCTTGTCTGCACCATCATATAAAAGCAGTAAAAAATCATTGGCAGCATTGCCGATTTTGAGTCGGTGCAAGCCATTAAAGCGGCAGAGTCCATAGTCGCGATGGACCAGCAAGTCGCCAGGTTCCACATCATCAAAAGAGTCAAGGCCCTGGAAGGCTTTACCCTGGTGACGGCGAGTTGGCACTGCTCCTGGCTGCAGAACAGATTCCGGAAGGATCTGGATTCCGGCCCATGGTAAGCGCATACCCCGTGCCAAAGACCCGACCAGAGCAAAAAGGCCTCCCTGGTTTAAGGCATAATCAGTCTTGAGGCTATGGCCTTCTTGGTCAGCCAAATGTAAAAACTTTCGTCGCGACTGACTGCTATGAAAACAGAGAAGAGTCTGGGGATGGGTTTTGGGCCAGACAGAAAGTTCCTGCATCAGTGCTCGCCAAGGTCTGGTTCTGCTTTCAGGTGTCCAAAACAGGTCTTGAAAACTGGTAATGGGTTCTTCTGCTAATTCAAGACCTTGTTCTCGAATGCCCATAACCAGGCTTTCACACAAAATGTGCGCATGGGTTTCCCAGCTTTTTTGTGCATACCCCACGGTCTGAATCAAGCCATGTCGTGGCCATTGTCGACTGTCCTCACGAAAATAGTTCTGCCACTGCCAGGTGACCTCATCCAGCCTTGACCGCAAATCCTGGGCTTCCACTATGATGAACACACTATCCTTGGGCAGCCAGGTATCCAGGCCAACAGTCTGGGGATAGTACATGCTCACAGGCAAATGCAGATGTCCTTCTGTAAGCTCCTGTTCCAATTGGGCTCGAACTGACGAGGATATTTCTCCCAGCCTGGTCCAGCCATCATAAAGGGCCCGGGCCTGTGCTGTATATGTTGGTGAGCTTATGCAGGCTGATACCGGCAAGATGGTTACATCCTGAAGGTCACTACGAGAGCGCTGGGACAGGGGCTCAAAAAGTCCAAGACGTTCCAGGGTGTCTCCAAAAAAATCAAGGCGTACGGGATAATCATAGCCAGGGCAAAAAATATCAACAATATCCCCACGAATGGACACATCGCCCACAGAGGTCACCATGGACACACGGCGATAGCCCCAATGGACCAAGGTGGTTATGAGGCTATCTTGGTCCATATCCTCACCCACCCTCAGGTCCACATGTTCTCTATACAGCAGGTCTTGTTGGGGCCATTTGGATATAAAATTATCCAGGGTCAACAGCACGCCCCGGCCACGATATTTTTGGGTCAATCCATACAGGGCTTGCCACCGCTCGGGCCACAAAAAACGGGACTTGTCATCGGGCAAGTACGGAGGGAGAAAAAGCCATTGTCTGTTCCAGCCGGGCTCGGTTTTTTCTTCTCGGGAGAAAAGGTTGGCCAAAGCAGAATATAAGGCCAGGTCAGCAGAAGAGGGCAGGACAACCACAACATTGTGGCCTTTGGCCATAAGGGATTGGGCTAAATACATCTGCGTGGCCGGGCCACTTTTAAAAATCCGAAGCTGCTGTTTGGACTTGACAAGGTCCAGGATTTGAGAAGGTATACGCATTGGTCTGTTTCCGGTGCATGGGGAAAAGCCGCCTTTTTTTATTCTTTATGAAAAGCGGCTTGCATTATAAGGAGTTAACTTTTCCTTTGGGCTATTTTTTACGGCCTTTTTCGTTGCTCAAAACCGCATCAAGGTCAAGAAAGAGTGCATGAGGTTTTTGTACAGTGCCTCTAGTCTTGGTATAGGGAAAACATTGGACACTTGCCAGGTCTGGGCGTATATGTCTTAAGATAACAACGTCTATTGCTTGTGCTTGAGGAGAAATATATGGGCCGACATCATCCTGAAGAAAGTTCCTACACCCTTGAAGATCAACTTCGAGCCTTGGGCAATGAGGAATTGCTTGATTTTTGGGAAGAAAGCCAAATGCTGGACAAGTATTTTGATCCCAGTGCCTACCAGATGCCTCCCTCCAAGCATTATGAAACTGCGATTTTGCAGGAGCTACAATTACGTTATTCCATGGGTCGCATTTAGGGTCCAATCAAGCTTTCGTGAGAGAGCTTGATTGGTCCTGATTTGTTGGATCGCCCATGTTGCTTACTTTAGGACCAACCAAGAAAAACTTTTAAAGACCAAAGATTACTTCCTAGCCAGAGCTGCATTGACCATTTCTTGGGCCTCATCCTTGATCTGCTGAAGATGGTCTGATCCAAGAAAACTTTCCACATAAATCTTGTATATATCTTCTGTGCCAGATGGTCTGGCCGCAAACCAGCCATTTTGAGTAACCACCTTAAGTCCTCCAATGCTGGCCCCATTACCCGGGGCATGGGTGATTTTGGCTATAATGGGTTCTCCAGCCAGGGTTGTGGAGGTAACCTGTTCGGCCTGCAAGGCAGACAAGATTTTTTTCTGTTCAAAATTAGCAGGAGCCTGAAGACGTTCGTATAAAGAACACCCATGCTGTTGCTCCAGGTCCAGATACAAATCTCCCAAATCTTTTCCCGTAACAGCAGTAATTTCTGCGGCCAGCAAATTGAGTAAGATGCCATCCTTGTCTGTGGTCCAGACCTGTCCATTTTGGCGTAAAAAGGACGCCCCTGCACTTTCTTCTCCGCCAAAACAACAGGTACCAGCCAAAAGATCATCCACAAACCATTTGAAACCCACGGGGACTTCTTTAACCTGTCCGCCACGGGCAGCCACCACTCTATCGACCATGGAGCTGGTGACCAGGGTTTTGCCAATGGTTGCCGGGCTTTTCCACTGGGGACGGTGGGTTAATAAATAGTCAATGACCACAGATAAATAATGGTTGGGGTTCATAAGCCCGTGCTGGGCAGTGACAATACCATGGCGATCAGCATCAGGGTCATTGGCAAAGGCAATGGAAAAGGAATCTTTAAGAGCAATGAGTTGGGCCATGGCATAAGCTGAAGAACAGTCCATACGAATTTTGCCATCTTTATCCAGACTCATGAACATAAAGGCCGGGTCCAGAGCGGTATTCACCACTTTGATGTTCAGACCATAGTGCTCGGCAATGGGCTCCCAATACTTTAGACTTGCTCCGCCCAAAGGATCCACGCCAATAGTCAGGCCGGATCTGGCAATGGCTTGCATATCAATAACGTTTTCCAGATCCCCTACATAGGGACCAATAAAATCATGTGCCTGGCATAACCCTCCACCCAAAGCTTGTTTCAAGGATACTCTTGGCACCAAGGAGGTATCCTCAAGTAAAGTATTGGCTCTTTGTTCAATCTTTTTGGTCAGTTCTGTTTCAGCTGGGCCGCCATGGGGAGGATTATATTTTATCCCTCCATCTTCAGGTGGATTGTGAGAAGGAGTAATGACTATGCCATCAGCAAAGCCACTGGTGCGTCCTTTATTATAACACAAAATGGCATGGGAAATAACTGGTGTGGGGGTATGTCCAAAATCTTGGGCATATCTGGTCTGGACGTTGTTAGCTGCCAGGACTTCCAAAGTGGTGCGCAGGGCAGGCTCAGACAGGGCGTGAGAATCCATACCCAAAAACAAGGGGCCAGAGATGCCCTTTTTTTGTCGAAGTTCACAAATAGCCTGCACTACAGCCAAGATATGGTCTTGGTTAAAAGATGCGGCTTGGGAACTGCCTCGATGCCCGGAGGTGCCAAAGGATACCCTTTGCTCGGGGACATGGGGATCTGGAGTGTTGAGATAATAGTCAGACACAAGCCGGGGAACATTGGTGCGTAAATATTCTGGTACGAGCTGGCCACGAAGGGGATGCATGTGATGTCTCCTGGTCATAAGGGTGTACGATCTGTCCTTGGTTCAGGAAACATTAGCACCCTTGTTTGCCAAATAAAAGGCTTACAAGGGGAGAGGCAAATTTTATGTCTTGGTCTCTGGATAACGGGTGCGCAGATATAGGCCTGGCTCAAAATCTGGGTGATCACAACGCAAGAACAGCTGGACCCCTCCATGGGCAACACTGACCTTAAGTCCATCTTGTTTTTCTATGCCATAGTCCCCGCCAGCAATAATTGGGCGGCGGAGCCCCGGGCAGAGGATTTCCAGGTCAGTATTGGTGGAGAAGCGATATTTGACGTCAATAAGCCAGAGCCCCTGGCCCACAGGTTCAAGGATTTGGGCGACAATATGTTTTTTTACAGCAAGGGGCAGTACTGGGCGTAAAACTTTGGTTGAAGCGGTAAAAAATCCTGTGGCCAGTGGTCTGGTCGCTACTTGTTGCAACTCATCCAAATAAAGATGGGGTTGAAATTGTCCTTTATGGAGGTCCAATAGAGCGGTGCGGTAAATATCTGTAACCTGCGCCAGGTAGGAGGTGGTTTTCATTCTTCCTTCCAGCTTGAGGCTATGAATGCCCACCTTGCAAAACCACGGCAAGTATTTGATCAGGCAAAGATCTTCGGCACTCATGATCCGGGAGTAGGTGGCATCTTCATACAATTCCCAGGTATCGCGATCAGGTCGCAGCCGTTCTTCCAAACGCAGTCCAGTAACCTTGTAGTCAAAGCGGCAAGGATGGGTACATGCTCCAAGGTTTCCCGAGCGACCAGTCAGATAGGCAGACAACAGACAACGACCAGAAATGGCCATGCACATGGCCCCATGCACAAAGACTTCCAGTTCCAGATCTGGGGTGTTTTGGGCGATAGCCCGAATGTCTCTGGCGCCAAGCTCGCGAGCAATATTCACTCGTTGAACGCCTTGGGTGTGCCAAAAATGAGCAGATGCAGAATTGGAGGTATTGGCCTGGGTAGAAAGATGAATGGGTATGTGGGGTACCTTGGATCTGGCCATATCCAAAATACCAGGATCAGCAATGATTAAAGCATCAACATCAGAATCTGCCAGCTCATGGAGATAGTCAGCTACCTGATGCAGATGTTTTTCCCAGGCTAAAAGGTTGAGGGTAAAATACACTTTTACCCCGTGCTTATGGGCTTTTATTACTGCCTGGCGTAATTGATCAAAAGAAAAGCCACCAGTTTTGGATCGTAAATTCAAGGCCTGGCCACCCAAGTATACTGCATCAGCACCATAACGTAGTGCTGTGTCCAATTTGTCTGGATCAGCAACCGGGACCAGGAGTTCAGGAAGAAAAGTCATTACACCTTAATCCCGTGATAACTGCACTCAGGAAATTCCAAGCCTTGGGCATCTCTATGCTCTTTCATTTTTTCCACCAACATATAGGAAGAGCGCAACCCCCCCTTGCCTCGTCCCAGGGCAATATGGGGCTTGTTTGATCCATGGAAATCAGAGCCTGCACTTTGGAGCAGGTCCAGTTTGCGGCACAGTTCAGCATAGGCCATGGTTTGGGCTTGGCTATGCATGGAGTAGTACACTTCCACTCCGTCAAGGCCAAAGCTTTTTAGTTCGCGCACTACCGCTTCCAAGGCCTTGCCTTCTGTCTTCAGGCTACAGGGATGAGCTAAAATTACTGTGGCCTGAACTGATTTGAGCAGCTCAATGGCCTTGCGGGCCGAAAATTTTTTTTTGGGGGCAAAACCTTTGGTTCCAGGTACCAACCAGTTGGTAAAGGCGTCTTGAATGTTTGTGGCCCGATTTTTATCCACCAAGAGCTTGGCAATATGTGGGCGCCCAATGGTTGCTCCTTGGGCTTCTTTTTCCAGCTCTTCGTAAGTAATGGGCACACCACAGGTTTGCAGATTATGAATAATCGTTTTGTTGCGTTCAGCTCGTAATGTATGCAGATGTTGTAAAGCTTCGCTCAAGATGGGTGGAGACTGGGGCACCCACAGCCCAAGGATGTGCATACTTTTGTCTGCATAGCTCACGCTGAGCTCACACCCTCCGATAACTTCAAGACCATGCTTGCGACCAGCTGCACATGCTTCAGGCAAGCCCTGGACAGTATCATGGTCGGTCAGGGCTAATGCTTGCAGCCCCATGGCTTGAGCCGTAGCTACAAGTTGGGCTGGAGAAAGGGTGCCATCAGAGGCAGTCGAATGGGTATGGAGATCAATTTCTGGCATGTATTAACATTATGTTAAGACCAGCTTATGTGCAAGATAAGCTAGTTATTCAAAGAAAGTGCCAAATCTTAACGTTTGTACAACTTGGGACGAAACGAGGAGATGAAGCGTGCCGCGCACACTATAAATACAGACAAAAAAGAATTACTTGAAGCGGTAGGTAATTCTACCCCGGGTTAGGTCATAAGGGGAAAGTTCTACTTTGACCCGGTCACCCGGCAAGATACGTATGTAGAATTTGCGCATTTTTCCAGAAATATGTCCCAATACCTGATGTCCATTTTCCAGACGCACCAGAAACATGGCATTGGGCATTGCCTCTTCAATAACACCTTCGACTTCGATTGCCTCTTCCTTGGCCATAAAAAATAATACCTTCTTATTTATAATAATTTTATATTCTAAAAAAAGATGCTTACCTGTTTTAGAGTAAAAAGACAAGGGACAAGGCCACAAGGATAAAAGGCGTAAGGATATGTTCAAATTAATGACCAAAGTGCATTTTTTGGTCAGATACTCAGGAGTCTGTATTAATCTTGGCTAAAGAAATGAGAATTTTGCTTAATAAATGGGGATCAATATATTGGGTCTGGGGATTGATCAGGTTGGTCTTCATGACTCGTATTCCTTGGGAAAGCAGGTCACTATTTTGATCATAATCGGGGTAACTAATGTGGGGGTCTATTAACACAAGGTCAAGCAC
>JAAYGN010000005.1 GCA_012727715.1 Desulfovibrionales bacterium
AGGCGATCAGGACATTTACTATCTGGAATATCATTTCCTTGCTCCCCCAGACTTTGGCCAGCATGACCTGCCCCTGGATCTTAAATATCCATTACGGACCTGGTGGCCCTTTTTCTTGACAGCCTTGACCCTGGCTGTTGTGCTCTTTTTTTGGCGATCCAAACAAGGTGGGTTAATGGCCCAAAGCACACCAGCCAAAGGCTTGGGCTGGTCAGCATTTCTTCTCATTGTATGTTCTGGAACCATACTATGGCCTTTTGTTTATAACTCTTTGGGTACTGATACCAGCTATGCTTCCATAACCATAGGTACCCTGCTTTGTCTGGGAGGTCTTGTTGCCCTTGGACTTTTTGGCCGCCAACTTGTTTTGCTTAAAAAAATACTGGCTAAGGACCATCTGGCCCACTTTACCTATAGTCCTGAAGAATGGACCACCTTTGCCCATTGGAATTATGAAAGGGAAGTTTTGGAGAAAAAACTGCTCTGGTGGGTCATCCTGGTCATCACCCTGGTCGTCAGTCTGGGTCTTTTTCTGGTTACTCTGGACATAGAAGGTGCCCTTTGGATTTTTGGGGGCTTTATGTTCCTTATGCTCGTGCTCCGTATCCTGGCCGTGGGCATACCCAAGGCCAGTTACAAACGTCATCTCAGTACCACCGGCCAGGTCTATATCCACAAAGACGGCCTATATCTTAACGGCAGCGTGCATAGTTGGAATGTTCCGGGAACTCGTTTGGACAAGGTGATCTTCAAGACCAAACCCCTGGCCCATCTTGAAATCATTTACTCCTATTTCATCCTCATGGGTAAATTTCGCTACCCCAAACGTAATTATACCATAGTGCGCGTACCCATACCCTCTGGCCAAGAAGCTTTGGCTACAACGATCCCCAAGCAACTCATGAGCAAATAAGAGGAGGTACACTGTGAAATCCTGGATAATTCTCCTTACTGTTTTTATGCTCTGGACATCTCCCCTTGTTGCTTCCGAACCGGCCTACAGTACCCTGCCCATTGAATTGGTCAGGCTGCGAGATAGTGGGCAACTTAAAGTCTGCTATATGTGGGCCTGGAGATTGGTGCGGGAGTTGACTCACGCAATAGTCCTGGAATTTGAAGCATTGGGCCTGGATCTTTTAGATGCTGATCCTATCCAGCTTGAAGAGTGGCGTGACCAGGCTGATGGCGGACAACTCCAGCTTTCTACAGAACAATATCAACTTTTGGTTATACTTTTGGATTGGATCGAATCAGGGGAAAATTATGACGATGAAGATCTGTATCCCTTTACAATGTCTAGAACAAAAACTTGTAACCAAACGACTGAAAAAGAATTGCCCGCTACAAATGCAACATATTGATCCATGCCAAGCAATCAAGGGCTTCGACAAACTCACCCAATGCATTACCATTTATTTTATTTTTCTAAGAAACCAACCCAGGAGATCACCATGCGCCATGTCTTAATGCTCATCATCATGTTCCTTGCACTCTGTCTGGCCGGAAATGTCTGGGCCCAAGATGAGCCAGGAGCTGGCCTGGAAACAGCCACAGGGCCAGAAGGGCTTTTGGAATTGGAGCAAAAAGGCGAAATAACCATTCGCGCCCTGCGTGGCTGGGGAAAATTACCAGAACAATTCGTGACCCTGGCTCAAGAAATGCGTCAGGCCGGGAGCTTTGATCTTCTTGGTGCTGATCTACAGCAAATAAAACTTTGGCTTGAGCAAGGTGAGTCTGGAGATAGCTCTTTAGCCCCCTTCCAGGACCAACTCCAAGCTTTGGCCGTTTTCTTGGAAGCTGGAGATCATTTGGAATGGACCCCTGTGGCTGATGGGAATGCTGTATCTGCTGGCACCTTGCTGCGCAGTGGTTTTACACGCTGGACCCAGAGTATGGATGGTCCTGTGGAAACATCCATGAAGGCTGCGGACACAGAGGCAGCTCAAGCAGAAGATCCAATACCTGCTCAGGAAGAAATCGCGTCTTTACCTGAAGAAGCCCAGGATGAACCTGAGCAAACAGAACAACCTGCTATTTCTGATACTGCTCGGACCAGCCAGCCATCCCAGGGTCAAGGCCCATCAGATGGAGTGGAACTGCCCATTAATGACCAATTGGAAGGTACCTACAAAGTAAAACTGCGTGTTGAAGGCCTTACCCCTATCCAGGCAGACGATGAACCATTTTTAAAGCGCAAGTTACAAACCATGCTCCCTGATAATAATCCCCAAATAATTGAAGCAGAAAGAGAATTTTTAGAACGTTCATCAAGATATTTTACGGTAAGAGCTGCCTTGG